>NZ_CP108518.1:6668773-7000659 GCF_035989885.1 Streptomyces sp. NBC_01232 | reverse complement strand
GGCGAGGTCGGCGAGGACCTCGCGCTTGGCACGGGCGCGCAAGGCCGGGGTGAAGGTGTCCGGCTCGAGCCTTCCGTCCGCGGTGGCGTACGGGCAGAGCCGGGCCAGGATGCGGGCGGCGGCGGCAGGCTGCGCGGCGACGAGGCGGTCGAGGGCCGCGTCGATGGCCTGGCGCCGTCGATCGTGGTCGGGAGCGGTCCGGCGCCGGTCGGTCACCGTGATCGCGTACTGGCGGATCAGGCGGTTGTGTTCGGCACGGCGCTGCCAGGCCGCGACCAGGAACCGGCGCGCGTTGAGAACCTTGAAGGCGTCGGGTTCGGGCATGTCGGCGAACCCGTTGGGCAGGGAGCCCAGGGCCGAGGAGCTGGAGGCCCTGGCCACCGGCACGGTCAGGCTGGTCAGTTCCTCCAGTGCCGAGTTCCAGCGCCGCTGCAGCAGCGGGTGGCGCAGCGCCGGATCACGGTCGTTCTGATCGCGGGCGTCATCGGCGACAGCGCTACGGAAGGCCACGGCTCCCATGGACAGCAGGCGATCAACCTCCGCTGTGCGGGGCGCGGGGAGGTAGCCATCGGCCCAGCCTTCCTCGACAGTGTCGAAGATGTCCTTGGCCAGCGGGCGCGCGGGCAGCCCTGCGGCGACGTGAGCCTGGGCGAGGAGCTGGGCGAAGAGGACGGGATGCGCCTGCGAGAGCCAGCCCCGGGTCGTGGTGACCGTGTCCGTCGAAGGAGTCTCCTCGGATTCGCGCGTGCGGTCTTCGGACCGGCGCAGCGCGGCGGTTTCCCGGTGGACTTGGTGGCGGGCGGTACGGACCTGCCTCAGCTGGCGGGCGGTACGGGTGGCGCGCGGGTCCTGGCGGTAGGTCATCCGCTCGACGGCGACCTGGAGGTCGCCCTCGGCGAAGGTGAGGGCGTCACGCAGTTCGTGCAGGCGAGTGGGAGCGTGGAGCAGGTCGTGCTGGGCGGGGCGGAGGTGGCCGCCGGCATCGGCTATCGCGGCCGTCACCAGGTGCTCGAAGCGCTCCTGCAGATAGTGGGCGAACGCCTCGTCGTCGAGGGCGGCCACTTCGCGCAGGCGGAGGCGAAGGTGCTGCGGCTGGGTGGAGTCGGTGGGCTCGGGCATGGTGGTCCTGTTCGGGATGGCAGGCGGGGTGGGAGGGGTCAGGCGGGGAGCGGGCGGCGGGTGGCCGGATGGGTGCGGAGTTTCGCGAAGGCCACGGCCAGCCCGACGGCCTGCAGGACGGCGCAGGCGGTGATGGCGTGGCCGAGCAGGTCCGGTGGTGTGAGCGCGACCAGGGCTCCGGCGAGGGGGAACGGCGCGAGGAGCAGCAGGATGATCAGCGAGAGGGTGCTGCCGAACACCTCGGCCGGGACGAGGTGGGCGCGCAGGGTGCGCAGCACCACGGTCATGCCCGCTTCGCCGGCCATCAGCAACGCCACCAGGACCAGGAAGACGGTGTAGGTGTCAGCGGCTGCCAGAGCCAGGCAGGCCAGGGAGGCGAGGGAGGCTGCGGCAGCTCCGACCGGCCACAGGCCGGCGCGGTCGATCGCGAAGCGGGCGAGGGTGACCATGGCCAGGGAGGCGATGGCGGCGGCCGACCAGACGAGGCCGACCTGGCTGCTCGTGCCACCGAGTTGCTTGATGACCAGGACGGGGCCGGCGGCCTGCACGAGGCCGATCGCGCAGTTGGACAGCACCAGCCCGACGCACAACCACCCCAGGGCGGGGAGCGACCGCAGGGTCCGCCATCCGATCTTGAGGCCCTGGGCGACGGGGACCGGGGCCTCTTGGGGCCAGACGGGACGCTGACGGGGGGCCAGGGCCGCGCCGAGCAGGGAGCAGGCGGCGATGATCAGGAGCATGCCGGTGGCGCCGCTGTACTGGAGTAGCACGCCGGCCAGGGCCGGGCCGGCAAGGGTGGCGCCCTGGTCGATGCCCAGCAGGACGGCCTGGACGCGGTGTGCATGGCCTCCGGCGTCCCGGCTCGCGGCGCCGCCCGCGGTCTCGGCCGCGATGTAGGAGAACTCGGTGAGGACGCCTGTCGTGGCGGCCAGTGTCATGACTGTGATCACGGCGCTCGATCCCTCGCCCACGGAGGGCAGGACGGCGGCTGCGGCGAGGACGACCGCCGCGCGCAGGACCGAGGCGATGCGAAGGACCCGTGTGCTGCCGAACCGGTCCACGGCGGCGCCCGCGAGGGCGAACGCCCCAAGGCGGGGAACCCATTCGAGCATGAAGGCCAAGCCGGTCAGGGTGGCCGAGTCGGTGACGGCCAGGACGAGCAGCGGGATGCCGTACGTGCTCATGGCGAAGGCACCGGCATCGGCAGTGCGCGGGACGTAGACGCCGCGTACGGGTCCGAAGTCGGGAGTGCGGACATGTCGGCCGGTGGGTGGCCGCAGGACGGCAGCGTGCTTGGGGGGCATCGTCTTTCCGGGGTGGGGCGGATACGTTCGGGGAACAGACCGGCTGGACGGTGACGACAGTCCGAGCGGGCGGCAACAGCGGCCTAGCGGAGCGTCGAGACCGAGTGGCGCGGGTGGCTGTGGCGTGGGCGGCGGTGGCGGCCCAGGCGTCGGCCGGGGCCGAGTTTGGGGTGGGCGGCGGTCAGGACGGTCAGCGCAGTTGCTGCGCCGGCGGCGGGCAGGGCAACGAGGATCTGCGGGCTGGTGGAGAGAGCTCCGGCGAGCGCGGTGCCGGCGGCCTGCCCGGTGCCGACCGAGAGGATCAGCCAGGCGTACGCCTCGGTCGTGCGGGAGGCCGGGGCGAGGGCGTCCACCGTGTGGAAGCCATTGGTGATGATCAAGGTGAGGAAGAGGCCCGGTATCCCCACGAGGCCGACGGCCGCTCGGGGGCCTGGGTCGGCCAGCAGGGGAAGCCAGCCGAGGAGGAACAGGACGCTGGTGCAGAGCAGTTGCGTGGTCGTGGTGCCGGGCCAGGTCCTGCGGGCGTAGACCAGGCCGCCCAGGAAGCTGCCGGTGGAGAACACGGCGGGAAGGAACCCAGACAGCATCGGCTGCTCCTGTACGGCGGCCATATCGGCGGCCCAGACGTTCATCGCGCCGAGCGTGAACCCGGTCCCCGCCAGGCCGGCGAACAGCATGACCAGCCCGCTGCTCATCAGCCGTCCGGTACCCGCGCCGCCCTCTGTGGTCGGCCGCCATGTCCTCGACGGACCGGCGGTCAGGACGATCGCCGAGCCCGTCAGGCCGAGTGTCGCAGTCACCAGAAGAGCGGTATCGGGGCCGTGCGTGGTCGCCAGCCACGAGGCAAGCAGTGGGCCCACTACGTAGAGGAGTCCCTGCGAGCCGCTATCGAGGGCCTGCACGACGCGCCGCCGCCTCGCATCCGGCAGGACCGTCGGCCACAAAGCCCGCAGTCCGGCCTCCAGGGGCGGGGTGATCAGCCCGGCGAACCCCACGACTGCGGTCACCACCACCTGTTGTCCGTCGGCACCGACCCACGGGAGCGCCAGCAAGCAGGAGGAGTTGAGCACGGCGGCCGGGATGGAGATCCGGGTCTGCCCGTACCTGTCCATCAGCTGGCCCTTGACCGGCTGAGAGAGGCCCGAGGCCAGGCCGTAGAGCGCGGCGAGGAGTCCGCCGAACGCCAGCGTCCCGCCGCCCGCAGTGATCCACAGGACGAGGCTCACCGGGACCATGCCGTTGGGCAGGCGCCCGATCAGGGTGCCACCGAGCAGGCGGGCAACGTACCGGCTACCAAGGACGGATCCGTACGTGGCCGGCGGGGCGGTGGCGGTCAAGCGAGCGGTCAACGGGGGCTTTCCGTCAGGGCTCAGCGCCAGGGCGCCGGGAGCGAGGGAATACCGGCGGCAGGCGGCCGGAACATGGCAGTGGTCGGTTAGGCGTCACCGGCTCGGTCCGCTGGTCGGTGCGGAGAACAGATCCACGGGCCGCCACCCGGTGGCCGGGGCCGGGGCCGGCGGCTGGGCTACGGCCACGGCCGGGCTGGTCTTGCGGGCCTGGTGGGCGGCCCACTGCCCGGAACGGGTGGCGGCCGGGATACGGGGTGCGCCCCAGACGGGGTGTGCCTGGGCCTCGGGAAGCGGGCGGGCGGTGGCCCAGGTCGAAAGAGCCAGGTAGATCGGGGCGAGGGCCTGGCCCGGGGCGGTCAGCTGCAGCGAGGCGGCGTCATCGCGGGTGACGGCGACCAGGCCGTCGTCGATGAGCCGACGGATCGGCGGGTAGATCGCGCTGGGGCTGTGGTCGGGCATCGCCTCGGCCGAGAGCGCGGCCATGGTCGAGGTCCCGCGGGCCTTGAGGGTCCACAGCAGCACGGTGGCGTGCCGGTGACCGATCACGGCGAGGGTGTCCTCGGCGTTCTGCGCAGCCGGTATCCGCTCCGGCTCCGTCCTCCCGGTGACGGGGTTGAGGACGAGGTTCTTCTCCAGGTGTCCGTCGCCCCAGCCCGCCAGGGCGGTCAGCGACGGCATCAGCTCCCGTCCGCGTGCGGTCAGGCCGTAGGTGACGTGCAGTCGGGTCTGGGCGGTGCGCTCGACGAGCCCGGCATCCGAGAGCGCCCGCAGCCGCGGGTGGAGCTGGCCGTCGCCGAGCCACGGCAGGTGCTCCTTGAGCTTGGTGTAGCGCAGCGGGCCGGGCTGGGAGGCCAGCGTCATCAGCACCCACACGCTCCAGCGCGGCGTGATCATCTCCAGCGCTTCGGCAACGCGGGGCAGGTCGTTGGAAGGCAGGTGGGCAGCAGCCAAGGCGGTAACTCCAGACGGCGCGGGGTGGACGAGAAGAAGGAGAAAGGAGGGGGTCAGCGCGAGCGGGCAGGCCCGTCAGACGCGACCGGCGGCATGGCCGGTGTGACGGCCGTGGCCTGGGAGGCGGGCGCCGGGGACTCGGTGTCGGGGACACGAGCCAGGCTGTTCAGAACGTCGCCGAGAACCTGGGCGTGGGAGTCGCGGACGGTGACTGCGTGTGCCAGGCGGCGGGTGGCGTCGGAGATGTGGCCGACATCCACGGATTCGATCGTGCGGTCGGGGTGAGTCAGCCGGTGGAGCTGCTCGGTGTGGAAGGCGACGGCGCGGTCGGCGTACTGCAGGGCGGCGAAGCTGTTGAGCAGGGCGTAGCGCATGCTGCCGGGCACGGCGTCCGCGGCGAGGCCGGTGACCGGGCGGCCGTAGAGCGCTTCGATCTGCGCGCCCGTCGCCCGGGAGGCAGAGTACGGATCGGGCACTCAGCGTCCCCGGGCCGCCGCCACGTCCTCGGCGCCGGTGGGCGCGGGCCGTAGGCCGCTGCCCACGACGGCGGACCGGACCTGGAGGGGGGCGGCCGGCGGCCGGGCGGCTGGCGGTGGCATCGCGGAGAGCAGCTTCTCCAGCGCGATGCGGTAGCCGGTGCGGCCGGCCAGTGCGGCCTCCAGCCACTCGGCGTCGAACCGGAGCGTGTCCGAGGACAGCGAGTCCAGTTCGGCGTCGGGGGCCATGGCAGCGTGGACACGGTCGCGGACGCGTACGACCTGGGCCTCGGCCAAGGCGAGGAAGGCGCGCAGTTCCAAGGCCCGGACCAGGGCGGGCGAGCTGCCGGGGCGGACCGCGCGCTGGTGCAGCTGGCCCAAGGGCCCGCCGAACACCTGCTCCAGGCGGGCGTCTTGGGTACTGGGCTTGCGAGCATCGCTCATCGGGCACCGCCCCTGATCCGCGCGGGCTGTGCCGGGACGGCAGTGGGCAAGGTCGTTGTCACCCGGGGTCCGAAGCGCCGCTGGATGCGGGCCTGCTCGACGGGGGACTCCAAGAGGAACCGGAGGACCTGCGCCCGACCGTCACGAGCGGCAACCGCGTAGTTCACACGGTGGGCCAACTCCATCACCGGGTCGTCCAGCACGTCCCCCGGCGCCGTCTCCAGCGCGGAGACCAGAGCGTCCTCGGCCGTCTCCACTCCCTGCTGCGCCTCGGTGAGCAGCGCGTACCAGCGGACCACCTGGGTGGCACTGGGGTAGGCGTGCGGAGCGGCCTGGACGGCCTGGGCCAGTTCGGGCAGACCCAGGCTGAACTGGGCCTCGATCCGCTCGGCGAACAAGCCGAGCACGTCGCCGTCGAAGACGTCGGGGATGTCGGACACGAAAGGTGGCTCCTGGAAGAGGGGAACGTACGGGTGGGTCAGTTCGGGCGACGGCAGCCGTCGCGACGGAGGTCACCGTCGTCAACCCAGCCGGTGATGCCCGAGGCAGTGGTGACGTGCAGCCAGGCGCCGTCGGTGACCGAAGCCGTGAACGGCTCCCCGCGCCGCAGCACACCGACGGCCGTGGAGTCACCGTCGGCACGGGCACGGACGGCGACGGCGAGCACCGGCTCGGCCCGCCGAGCCGAAAGGGGCGTGACGGAGCTGACTACCGCGGAGGCGGCGCAACGGGATGGGGTGCCGCTCAGGACGGTGGCGGTGATGGACGCGGGTGTGTGGCACACAGCGGATGGCTCCAGACCAGGCAGAACAACAGGAAGTGACCGCCCTCAGTGGGGCGGTGGTGTTGCAAAGGGTCCGGAGAATCCCCGGTTTCCGAAACCGGGGATCGGCGGCTATATTGCGCGCCGCCGGTCCGCCGAAACGGGCTCGGCGAAAGCCGTGTTCAGCGTCCTTGAGACCGACGGGAGACCGGCGGCAAGGGTGTCGCCGGCGCGGTCTGGGCCGGGCTGCGGCGTGCAGTCGGAGCCGGCGGCGGTAGCGCCGGGGCCTCCTCGTCCGACCATGCCTCCCACCAATCGACCGCTGCGGCGTAGGTCTCGAACCCGCCTTCCCGCAGGGTGTGGCTGTTGGAGTCCCAGTCGAACTGCTCCAGCAGGATCCGGAATTCCGGCGCCGCCTGGGGGTCAAGGGAGCGCAGCATCACGACCGTCTGTACGGGGTCGCGCATGTCGTCGGTGTAGCTGGCCAGCAGGGCGAAGTGGTCACCATCTCCGCGGACGCGCGCCTCCAGGGCCCTGGTGCGGTCGTCTGCGGGGTCGTGCACGCCCTCCGGTGCGTCGAGCGCGTCGGAGGGACAGCCTCGGGCTATCAGGTACGACTGGGCCATCGCGTACAGCGGGAGTTCCTTGGAGTCGACCTCGAAGGTGCGGGCGCGCAGGTCACGGGAAACGTGAACGGCTCGGAGCTGCGGGCTTCCCGGAATGACGTACGTGGCTCCCTCGTCGAGGAGGACGAAGTAGGCGTCGGTGTACGTGCGGTACTCGCCGAGCACCTTGAAGGAAGAGATGTCGAGATCTTCGTAGTGCTGCTGATGGCCGTCATCGGCGGGCTCGAAGCCGTCCAGTTCGTAGTCGGGTTGGTGAAGAGGCACGTGTGGCGGGCTTCCTTCTTCAGGGGCGGAGGGGGACGAACCCCGGGGCACCTTGGGTCAGTGCTGTCGGGCTTGTGCCGGCCAGGCCCCGGCCGGGCGGGCAGGCAAAGGCGTGGCCATGGCCGGTGGACGGCGGGTGCCGAGCAGCGCGGTCCGGCCGGTGTCGGTCAAGGCGACCGGCTGGCCGACGGTTAGCGCCCGGGACGTGTCCCGGGTGACGAGTCCGTGGGATTCCAGGCGCTGGAATGCCGGAAGGTCGATGAGACGGCCCTGGACTGTTCGGACCGAGACCCGGTGGGTGAGGAGGTGTTCGCGCATCGTGCCGCCGCCGGCGAGCGAGAGGAGCGCCGCGAAGTCGTGCGCCGTCAGCTCGTCGTCAGCGGGGACGAGGGCAGGGGCGGCGGCCTTGACCGCCTCCAAGGCGGCAGCGACACCCTCCTGCAGCCGGTCGCGGGCGGCCGTGGCCTGGGCCAGGTCGTGCACAGTCCGGCGCAGGCGGTCCAGGAGCGGGGTATCCACGGGGTAGCTGCCGGAGGACAGGCGCTTCAGTACGTTGCGGTGGTACGCGACCGCGCCCTCGGCATTCACCAGTTCCCGGTGTACGGCAGCGAGCGCGGCCCGCTCCGCCAGGAGCAGCCCGCGGAGATGGTCGTGATGCAGAACGGTCAGGTCGCCGACGACTTGCTCAATGGCGGCGTCCAGGGCGGTTGCCGGGGATTCGCAGGCGCTCACGACGGACGGCAGTCACAGTCGGCCGGGATGGCGGCCAGAAGGGCCGAGCGGCGGTAGGACTTGCGGCGCCGGCCGTCGCCGAGGGTGATGTCGCGGCTGGCCACCTCGTACGGGCGCAGCAGGGTGGCCAGGCGGGTCTGGGTGAGTTCGGCGTACGGCCAGCGGCCCTCGGCGAAGCCGGGCAGGGTACGCAGCTCCGCGACGAGGTCGACGGAGGACAGTGCGTCCGGGCTGCCGTGGAAGGCGAAGGCGTCCAGGCAGGCGGCCAGGATGCACGGGGCGGCGAAGGCGGAGACCGCATTGTCGGCGGTGCGGCTCAGGACGGTCGGCGGCTGCTCGGAGTCGGCGCACGGCGAGCAGCAGGTGTCGGCGCCAAGGAGGTACGAGACCTGTCGGCCCGCCTTGGCGTGCTCGACCAGCAGATTGCTCAGGTCGTCGAGTTCCTTATCCTGGGCGGCTTCGCTCGTGGGCTGGGGTCGGCTGGCCCAGGCGCTCAGTTCCGCCTCCACTTCCAGCTGACGCTCGCGAGCATCCAGCAGGGCCTGGTGGCGCGGGTGCGGAGCCGGCCGGGGCTCGAGGAGGGCCGTCATCAGGGCCTGGAGCAGGGAGGAGGACTGGGCGGTGAGGTTGGTCATCGCGAAGGACCCTTCGGGGAATTCGTGGTGGCGATGCGGGCGGGTGCGGGGAGTCCGGGGACCGGGAACGCCGCGGCTGGAGGCGCCGCTGTGAAGGCAGGGCGCGGCCGGACTTGTGGCGAGAGAGAACGAGCCGCGTACGCGCGGGGCCCGGCTGCGGGGCGGGGGCGGCCGACGCGGGCCCGGACGGTGTCGTAGATGTCGTGCTTGGCGCGGGGGCGTACGGCGACGATGTGGACGTTGGTGCGGTGGCTGGAGCCGGGCGGGGCCGGGCGGTAGTCGTAGACGATGCGGTACTGCACCCGGGAGCCGAGGTAGAGCTTGCGGTAGCCGGTCAGCTCGGCGGTGAGTTCGGGCCCTCTCACCTGGGCGCGCACGACGTCCTGGATGAGGGCGAGCCCAAGGTCGCGCATGTCACCCGGAGCGGCGAGCAGGTCATTGAGGGCCTCGGGGTGAAAGGAGAGGCCGAACGCCGGCGGAGGCTGCGGTGGGTGCGTCACAACCCGGCCCCGTCCGAGGCCGGGGCGCCGCCGGTCGTCTGGGCCTCCGACTCGCGGGCGGCGGACCGTGTGGAGGGGCCCGGCCCGCGCAGCAGGCGGTGCTCGGCACGGTCCGGGTCGGTCTGGCAGGCGCTCAGGGGGCCGCCGGGGGCGCGGACGTAGGCCATGCAGTGGGTGAGGAAGTCCCGGTGCCACACGAACATGCCACTGGGGCCGGCCTCGGCGTCCTTGTGCTGGTGGTAGGCCATCCACAGTGCGTGCAGCCACGCGACGACGTCGAGGTGCTCCTGCCACTGCTCGCACCATGGTGCCGCGGTGGTGATCTCGGCGCCGTAGACGTCCATGAGGTGGTCGTCCACCCAGTCGGTCAGCGCAGCGATTTCGTCCTCGTACTCCTCGCCTTCCAGCTCCAAGATCGGCTTGGGGTCCGGCGGCGGGGTGGGGGCGGTGAACGACGGCATGCCGGGGAACCCGGCGAAGGGCATGCTCGCGGCCATCGGGTCCGCAGGCGGCGCGGAGGCCAGTGTGTCGATCATGCGGGCCTGCTCTGCCGACTGGTCGAGCAGCTTGCGGACGGACGCCTCGATCGATTCGAGGTCAGCGTCCGGCAGACGGACCGGCTCTATTTCCCCGCCATGGCGGGGCTCGGCAGATTCGGACACGAAAGGGGTTCTCCTTGCAGCCAGGGCCGTGAATTCGATGGCCCTGATGGTCCGGAGAATCCCCGGTTTCGGAAACCGGGGATCTGCCGCTATATTCCGCCTGCCACGGGATCGGGCTGTGGTACAGCCCGGTCAGGAGGTCAGGTCGAAATCGCCCTGGGAATACACCTGCCGGACCGTCTCGGTGAGGCGCTCGGAGGCAACAGCCGCGTACTCCTTCGTCTTCTCGATGCCGATGAAGTCGCGACCCTCCAGCAGCGCGGCGACCCCGGTGCTGCCCGATCCGGCACAGAAGTCGAGCACGGTGCCGCCGAGAGGGGCGATCTTCACCAGCTCCCGCATTACCTCGACCGGCTTCTGCGTGATGTGCCGACGAGCCTTGCCCGAGGGCTGCGAGGCGCTGTACAAGCCGGGCAGGTAGACCGGGTTCGCGGCGGCGTCGATCTTGCCCTTCGCGCCCCAGACGATGAACTCGCAGTCCTGCCGGAACTTACCCTTCTGCGGCCTGGCCTGCGGCTTGTGCCAGGTCAGGACACCCAGCCACAGCCAGCCAGCGGCCTGGAGCGCGTCCGTGGTCGCCGGCAGCTGCCGCCAGTCGGTGAACAGCAGCGCCGTACCCCCGACCTTGGTGGCCCGGTGGGCCTCGGTCATGATCTGGGTCAGCCAGAGCGTGTACGAGCGCTGGTCCATGTTCTCGCCGACAAAGTCCGGCAGCGCATGCTGGGCGTCCGCGGAGACGTACTTCTGGCGGGCAGAGCGGCTCGTGCGCTCCTTGGCAGTTCGGCCGCCGCTGTTGTACGGCGGGTCGGTGATGACGGAATCGGCGCAGCCGTCGGGCAGAGTCGCGAGCACGCTGAGCGCGTCGCCCTGGTGAAGGGAAAATGACAAAGGGGAACCCCAATTCGGTGAGGGATGCAGACGGGAAGGCTCCAGACCGTGCGGCGGCCATCGCAAGACATGCGGGCAGGCGGCGCGGGGAGGTCCCAAACTGTAGGTGACGATTCCCGGTTGAGACGCATCGCCGACCAAGAACCCCGGAAATTGTGCGGAATCGGCCCGTGATTTCGGTGACCGGGGATTCGGGCTTACTGTCTTGTCACTGCCCGGCGGACACCGCTGATGGCGACCCTCCCCCGCTTCTCCCTCTCCCGCAGGAGGCCCCTGTGTTCCGTCCGTGACCCCGCACGCAGCCATCGCCCGCTGCCTCGCCGTTCCCAGCCCGCTCGCCCGCTCCAGACCCTGACAGGGAGGCCGCCCATGTCCCGCCCCTGCTGACCTCGCCCGTGTTCCCCGCAACTGCGCCGGCCGAGGAGGTGCCGCTCATGTTCCGCCCGTAATCCCCTTCCGCCCTGGTGGGCGAGGCAACGCTCACCTGGCACCCCAGTTCGATCCCGGTTTCCCGCCCCGGCACCCCTCCAGGAGTTCGCTGATGTTCCGCCCGTAAGACGCCCCGCCGTCCCGCTCTTCACCAGCCCGCCGCTGCGGGCACTCCTTGAACGTCCCAGGAGGCACACCCATGTTCCGCCCGTAACCTCCCCCGTCCCACCGGGTGTGTGAGGCAACACGCACCCGAGCCGGGGCTCTTCGCCCACCTCCACCGCGCCGGCCGCACGGCCCTCCCCCCTTTCACACCGTGCGGCCGGGGCCCACCCCGAGGACCTCCCCGTGACCTCTTCCTCTCCATCCCCACGTGACATCCCCGCAGCCCGCCGGCCGGAGGCCGCCCGGGAGTGAAAGGCATCGCCGCCGCGATCGGCGTGCTCTGCCTCTCCCCCGCGCTGCTCGCTGGCACCGCCGTCCTCGCCGCAGCCGCGAGCCACTCCTCGCGCCCGGGCACCTCCTGCGTCACCGACTCGGTCGACACCGACGCCGTACGGCGCCAGGTCACCGCCGTCCTCGGCGGGTCAGGCGCTCAGAACGTCCACGTCGAGGGCCTGGACCTGCCCGCCGAGCAGATTCCCCACGCCCGGACCATCGTCGCCACCGGCATCACGCTCGAAGTGCCCGAGCGCGGCCAGATCGTGGCCCTGGCCACCGCCATCCAGGAATCCCGGCTGCGCAACCTCGGCTACGGCGACCGCGACTCGTTGGGCTTGTTCCAACAGCGGCCCAGCCAGGGTTGGGGCACTCCCGCCCAGGTGCGCGACCCCGTCTACGCCAGCACGAAGTTCTACCAGGGCCTGCTGAAGGTTCCCGGCTGGCAGCAGATGACGGTGACCCAGGCCGCGCAGGCCGCCCAGCTGAGCGGATTCCCCGACGCCTACGCCCAGTGGGAGCCTCTCGCCCGCGCTCTGCAGCAGGCCATCGCCCCGACGCTGAAGGGCTCCGGGCCGCCCACCGAAGGCCAGACCCCGGGCATCCCGGCGACGGACCCATGCGCTCCGGGCGAAGACGGCAGCGGATCCGGACCGATCCCCGAAGGGGCGGTCCCCAAGGGGTACTCGATCCCCGCCGACGCCGACCCCCGCGCCAAGACGGCCATCACCTGGGCCATGAACCAGCTCGGCACCCTCTACCAGTGGGGCGGCTCGTGCCTGGATCCGCACGGTCCGGACCCGATGGGCCGTTGCGACTGCAGCTCGCTGACCCAGCAGGCGTACAAGAAGGCCGGGATCACCCTGACCCGGACCACGTACACCCAGGTCAAGGAAGGCAACGCCGTCCCGCTGAACCAACTTCGCCCCGGCGACCTGGTGTTCAGCCGCGGCACCCCGGCGGTCCCCGAGCACGTCGGCATCTACGCCGGCCACGGCTACGTCATCGAGGCCCCGCGCACCACAAAGCCGGTCCGCTTCAGCACCCTCGCCGACTACGCCGCCCACAGCGCACGCCGTCTCCCGTGACACCGGTCCGCCCGGCCAGCCCTTGAGGCACCGGGCGGACCGGACCACCTTCGCGCCGCAGAGCGCCCCTTCCCCCTCCCCCCTTTTTCTTCCTGTTCCCGGCAGGGCCCGTCGTGTCCTGCGCATGCAAGGAGCGCACCACCATCTCCCCCGCCAATCTCACTCCACCCCTGTCCGAACGCATCACCCTGCTTGCCTACGATCCGGGCGTCTCACCCAAGGGCGGCGGCCTGCCCGGCCTCGACGTCCTGCGCACCGTCGTGAACTCGATCAACCTGTTCGGGATCGTGGCCGTGGTCGGCGCCCTGGCCGTCAGCCTCGGCGTCTGGGCCTGGGGCCACCACTCCGGCGGCCACCAGGCCGAAGCCAACGGCAAGAAGGGCGCGGTCGTAGCCGCGGCCTCGGCCCTCGGTCTGGGCGCGGCCAACGGCATCGTGGCGTTCTTCAGCGCGCTCGGCCAGCAGGTCCGATGAGGAAACGTTCCCTCGACGTGCTCGGCCTGGGCTGGCAGCCACCCCGGCGCGTCCTGCTTTTCGCCGGTGTACTGGCCGCGCTGCTGGTCCTCGCCGGCGCCGTCGCCTGGTGGACCGGGAGCCACCAGAGCCCCGAGGCATCCGGCAAGCAGACCAGCCCGACCGGTGCACCGAAGGCCCCCTCCGCTCCCGTACCGACAGCGCCCGCAGCGGGGTCCGCGGTCGCCGGGCCGCCGCCGATCTCCGATCCGCTCGCGTTCGCCCGGGCGAGCGCGGTGATGCTGTGGACTTTCGATGCCCGCACTACCAGCCGCGACGCCCAGCTCGCCGGCATGCACAGCTGGATGACCGGCGAGTCCGCATACGCGGACTGGGACTCCGTCCAGGCCCAGATCCCCGACCCGGTGCTGTGGTCACGGCTGAAGGACAACGGCCAGCACGCCAGCGCCACCACGTCGGAGGCGCACTTTCCGTACGCGTTCAAGCAGGCCCTGGCCGACAACCCGCAAGCCATCACCGAGGCGTACATCTACGCCGTCACGGTGCGCGGCAAAACCCAGCTCGCCTGGAACGGCGGCGGAGGCGGTGCCGAAGACCGGCAGATCACCCTCGCCGTCCAGTGCCGACCCGGCAAGGACTGCCGCCTGGTCGCCATAGCCCCGCGCGTCGCCCCGTAGCCACCGCCTGTACCTCCCGAAAGGACGCCCGACGTGGGCTTTTGTGACCTGCCTGTCGCCGGCTACCTCTGCAAGGCCGGCGATGTGATCGACTTCGCCTCCGATCCCGTCGGCGCGATCGGGAAGTGGATGGCGGAAAGCGCCGGTGACGTCGCCGCCGCAGCAGCGGACCTCGCGTCCAAGGCCATCGACCGCACCACCAACATCGACCTCGGAGCGGGATGGTTCCGCGACAACTACGAGACGATTCTGCCGATCGGCCTGCTGATGCTCGTCGCGACGTTCTGCGCGCAGCTGGTGAGAGCCGCGATCCAACGCGACGGCCAAGCCCTCGCCCAAGCGGTGACCGGAACGGCCTCCGGCGTCTTGTTCGCCTTCTGCGCCATCGCCTTCACCACCGTCGCCATCGAAGTCGTCGACGCCCTGTCCAACGGGCTGTTCGCGGCTTCCGGTACGAACATCTCCTCCGCCGTGCGCAGGATCGTCAAGGTCCAGCAGATCAGCTCCATCGCCGGAATGGGCTGGCTCGTCGCAGTCGTCGCAGCCCTCGGCAGCGCGATCGGAGCGTTCCTGTTCTGGGGCGTGATGATGGTCCGCAAGGTCGGCATCCTGATCCTCGTCACCTTGGCCATTTTCGCCGGAGCCGGCGGCGGCTGGGAAGTCGCCCGACGGTGGCGCCGCGGCTGGATCGAGGCCACCGCCACCCTCGTCGTCTCCAAGCTGCTGATGACGATCATCTTCGTGCTCGGCATCGCAGCCATGGGCAAGACCGAAGCCAAGGACGGCGTCGCCGCCCTCGCGGACGTCGCCGCAGGCATGGTCATCATGCTCATGATCCTGTTGTGCCCGTGGATGACGTTCAAGTTCGTGCACTGGGCCGCTGAGGGAACCGACGGCGAGTCCCTCCACCGCGCCGGCGGCGCCGGCGCGACGGTTGCCCGTCAGCACGCCGAGAACGCGGCGCGCAAGGCTGCTGCGGCGGCCACCGGCGGCGCGGCGGCCGGAGCCGGCGCTGCCGGTGGTGGCGCCGAGGCTGCGGGCAGCGGCGGGGGCTTCCCCGGCGACATCGCCTCCAACCCGACCGGCGGCATGGACATGGGCAAGGGCGACTCCGGCGGCAGCTCCGGCGGGGGCTTCCACGACCTGATGGAGCAGGCCGCGCCCCCGCAGGCCCGGACCGGAAGCGGCCAGGACACCGGCCAGGCAGACGGTCCGCCGAGCTGGAGCGGCCCCGGGTCCCAGCAGAGCGGGTGGAGCACCAGTGCGCCCGCCGATCCGATGCCTCCGGCCCACGGCGCTCCGGCCAACGGTGACAGCGCCTCCCAGACCGGCTCGCCGACCGGCCTGTAGTCCCTCCGCCAGCCCACCCCGGGGCAGGGCCACCACACTCCCTGCCCCGGGCCGACCCGCCCCGGGAACCGTCCTTGTCCGAAGTCCTCCCCCTCACCGTCAAATTCCCCACCCGGTCACGGCGCGGGATCCTGCTGGGCCTCTCCCTCCCGCAGCTAGTCCTCGTCTCCTCGACCCTGGCATTGCTGCTGGTGGCCGTGCTGACCGTCGGCCTGATGGGCGCCGTCGCACTGGCCCCCGTCTGGATCACCACCGCCGTCCTGGTCGGGGTGCGCCGGGAAGGCCGGTCCCTGATCGACTGGGCGCCCCTGGTGGCCCGCTACGCCCACCGCCGCCGTACCGGTCAGACCATGTGGCGGGCCCGGCCCGTCTCCCGCCCCCAGGTCGAGGGACTGCTGCACCTGCCCGGCACCACCGCCTCCCTGCGCGTGGCCACCGCCGCCTCCGGCGCCTCCGCGATCCACGACCCCCACCGCCAGACCCTCACCGCCGTCGCCCGGGTCAGCTCCCGCGCCTTCGCACTTCTCGATCCGGCAACCCAGAACGCCAACGTGAGCGCCTGGGGCAGGGCGCTCGCCGGCATCGCCCGCACCGGGCACGTCGCCACCGTCCAAGTCCTGGAACGCACCGTGCCCGACTCCGGCGACAGCCTGGCCCGGCACTGGACCGAGCACGGCAACCCTCAGACCCCCGTGGCCGGACACATCTACTCCGCGCTCGTCGACTCCGCCGGCCCCGCCGCCGCACCCCACGAGGCATACCTGGCCATCGCCCTGGACCTCAAGGCCGCCAAGCGCCTGATCGGCCAGGCAGGCGGAGGACTCCACGGCGCGTTCACCGTCATGGCACAGACCACCGCGTCCGTCGCCCAGGCCGCCCGCGGCGCCGGGCTCACCGTCACCGGCTGGCTCGGCTCCCGCGAGATAGCCGCCGTGCTGCGCACCGCGTACGACCCCGCCGCCACCGCCCGGCTGGAGCAGTGGTCCTCCACCGGCCGCGCCGAAGCCGATCCGGCCGCCGCCGGCCCTGTCGCCCAGGTTGAGGAGACCGACCGGGTCATCACCGACAGCGCCCGGCACGCGACGTACTGGATCGAGAACTGGCCGAGGACCGAGACGAGTTCGGGCTTCCTGCACAGCATCATGTTCAGCACCGGCGTCCGCCGCAGCTTCTCCCTTGTATACGCGCCGCAGGGCATCGAGTCCGCCCTGCGGGACGTCCAGCGGCGCAAGTCCGCGATCATCTCGGACGCCTCCGAGCGCCGGCGCCGCGGCCAGGTCGAGTCCGAAGCCGACAACGTCGAGTACGCCGACGTCAAGACCCGCGAGAAGCAACTGATCTCCGGACACGCCGACGTCGCCCTGACCGGACTGCTCACCGTCTCCGCGGACACCGACCAGGCCCTGGACGCCGCCTGCGCCCAGCTGGAGACCGCCGCTGCCAGTGCCCAGGTCGACCTGCGGCGCCTGCTCTTCCAGCAGACCGACGCCTTCACCGCCTGCGCCCTCCCCCTCGCCCGCAACACCCTCTAGCCCCATCCGCCCGCCGCCCCCGGCGTCCCCCTCCACGAGGAGCCCCTTGACCCCTGACGAACACCCCGTCGGCGACGCCCTCCCGTACCTCCGGGCGGCCACCGCCGGCCTTCGCCACCACACCCGCCTCCTCGCCACCCGTGCCGGTCAGCCAAGCGATCGACACCACCTCGACACCCTCCACGCCCACCTCACCGACCTGCACCGCCTCCTGGAGCAGCTCGCCGAGCACACCCGGCCCGAACGACCCGCCTCGGGACGTCACCTGGCCACGGCCCGCACCCGCCTGTGGCAGGCAGCCGACGCCGTCCACGCCGCCTTCCACCTGCTCCCCGCCGCGTCTGACGGCACCGGCTGCCACCCAGAGCGGCTCCCGGACGGCCCGCCCGTGCTGACCATCTGCCAGCGGCACCTCGCCGCTTCCCACGTAGTGCGGCGCAAGGCCACCCCCGCCGACCTCGCGTCCTGACCGCCACCACCCCGGAAGCATCCTCTTGTCCCACCGCCGCGAAGCCAGCGCGACCCCCCTGTTCACGCCACAAGGCATCGGCCGGGCCCAGCGCCGTGCCCTGCGCAAGCAGACCGCCCGCGCCGAGGCCCGCGCCCGCGCCGCCGCCGGCCCCAGCTCCGAACAGCAGCCCGCCGAGGCCGTCTACCCCGAGGCGGCCTACCCACCCGCAGGGCGGCCGGGCCCCTTCTCCGCCCGCGGCAGCCGCCTCAAGCTCCCCGCCCACCGCATGACCACCGCCGTCGCGAGCGCCGCCTACCCCTTCCTCGCCGAAGGCGGACTCGGCGCCGACGGCATCTACATCGGCAAAGACCTCCACGCGGAGGGCAGTTTCACGTTCGACCCCTTCGAGCTGTACGGAAAGGTCGAGGGCTTCACCAATCCCAACGTGCTGCTGGCCGGTGTGATCGGGCAGGGGAAGTCCGCGCTCGCCAAGAGCCTGGCACTGCGCTCCGTCGCCTTCGGGTACCGGGTGTACGTGCCGTGCGACCCGAAGGGGGAATGGACGGCCGTCGCCCACGCTTTGGGCGGTGCGTCCATCGCCCTCGGGCCCGGGCTCCCCGGCAGGCTGAACCCGCTGGACGCGCCGCCCCGGCCTCCCTCGGTACCGGGGGCGGAGTGGGAGGGGGAGGTACGCAAGCGCCGCCTGCTGCTGCTCGGCTCCCTGGCGCGTACGGTCCTCGGCCGCGACCTGCTGCCGATGGAGCACACCGTCCTAGACGTCGCGCTCGGCACCGCCGTCGCCCGGGCTGCCGCGTCCGGCAGGCTCCCGCTGCTCGGCGACGTCGCCCACGCCCTCGCCGACGAGCCGGGTCTCGACCTGGCCGGCGGCCTTCTCGCCGGGCGCCTCGGAGACGCAGCCCGCGACCTCGCCCACGCCATGCGCCGACTGGTCTTCGGTGACCTGGCCGGGATGTTCGACGCTCCCTCCACCACGGCCTTCGACCCGTACCGGCCCATGCTGTCCATCGACCTCTCACGCCTGGGCGGCACCGACGACGCCGCCCTCGTACTCGCCATGACCTGCGCCTCCGCCTGGATGGAGGCAGCCCTCACCGACCCGTACGGCGGCCGGAGATGGGTGGTCTACGACGAGGCGTGGAGACTGATGCGCCACCCGGCACTCCTGATGCGCATGCAGGCCCAATGGAAGCTGAGCCGCGGCCTGGGCATCGCGAACCTGATGGTGATCCACCGGCTGTCCGACCTACTCACCGCAGGCGACGCCGGCAGCCAGAGCCGGGCCCTGGCCGAAGGCCTGATGGCCGACTGCTCCACCCGCGTGATCTACCGCCAGGAGACCGACCAGCTCGCAGCCGCCGCCGGACTCCTCGGTCTGACCAACGTCGAATCCGGAGCGCTCTCCCACCTCACCCGTGGCCGTGGCCTGTGGAAGGTCGCGGGTCGAAGTTTCGTGGTTCAGCACCAGTTGCACCCCGCTGAACTGCAGCTTTTCGACACAGACGCCCGCATGCATTGACCGCAGAAACGTTCAACCAACCCGGGAACCCATGCCCTCAGCACGCACCGACCTGTCCCTCTTCGCCGCCGCGCTCGCCGCCCGTCTCCCCGGGCAGTGGACGAGCGAATACCAGCGGCATCCCACCTACCAAGACCAGTTCGACACCATCGAACGTCTCTGGGACACCGGTCACGTCGAGTACATCGTCCACCAGTACGTCCTGGGCCACGAGGCCGTACTCCACGGCCCGGACGGCCAGCACCTCTAGGTCAACGACAGGCCGCTGCGGCCCCACCAGTTCGTCGTCGCCCCCCTCAGCCCCGACGTCAAGCCGCACCACTTCGTAGGGGTCGAGGAGCCCAACGGCATCGCGGTCCCCAACGATTCCGTCCGGGCCGCCGCCCACATCGCCCGACGGCTGCTGCCCCGCTACGAGATCGCTCGTCACGCGGTACGCCGCAGCCTCATCGACCGGCCCGGACCCCCGCACCGCAAGGCCCCTCCGCAGGTCGACCAGACCCTCACCCTGACCTGGTACGAGGACGGGGCGCTCGGGACGCCGTACAAGGACGTGCCGGAGGAAGCCAGGGAAGCGCTGTACGTCCACGGATTCCAGTACGTGCCCCACCAGGCCGCGTTCCTCCTCCCCGCCTCCTACGGCGAGGCTGGCCGCGCCGTACGGATCCAGGCCGTCGCACTCCGGCTCGCCGCGCACGGGATCGGCGTGAACCTGCGTCACGCCACTCCTGCCGCCGCGCTCCCGCCTCGCCCACCGGCCGTGGCCCGGCCTGTACCCGCTCTGCCCGCAGCCCCGGCCGCCCGTGCCCGCTGACCACCTGCCCGAAGGAAACCGCCATCAGCACCCGCAGCTTCATCGCCCGTCCCACCGGTACCGGCTACGAGGGCATCTACTGCCATTACGACGGCTACCCCGACAACCAGCTCCCGCTCCTGCTCGGCGCCGCCCGCTACCGCTTCGGCGGTGACCTCGACGCTCTGCGCCGGCACCTCATCGATGGCCCCCACGACTGGAAGGACCTCGGCATGGACCTCCTGGACAGGGCCCCCGACAACGTGCGGGAGCGCCTCGACCCCCACGGCGACCGCGGCCCGAGCGCTCCCTTCGACAACGTCTTCAACGTTGACGGCACCCCCGCGAAGCCGATCCCGGTCACCGACGCCAACGCCGATGCCATGGGCCTGGAATGGGGCTACGTCCTGCACGACCACGGCATCGAGGTCATCGCCCTGACCTGGTACGACAGCGGTCCCATTGTGTCCTGGGACACTGACCCCCTCTCCCGGATCTCCGGCACCCCCTCGCTGTGGGACTCGAACCGGCCCGCGCCCATCCAGGCCCCCGCCGCCCCACTGAAGATCACGAAGCCGGTCACCCCGGCACCCGCACCCGCCCGACCGCGGATCACCCGCTGAACGCCCCGCCCATGGACCGCACTCCGGAGAAATCTCTGTCCGCCCCGCAGATCACCGTCGTCATCGCCACCCAGCTCCGCCCCGAGCGCCTGCCCTACCTGCAGGAGATGCACGCCAGCCTCACCCGGCAGACCGTGCCCTGGGAGGCAGTCCTCGTCCTCGACGGCGCCGACCCCGCCCTCGTGCCTGCCCCGATCACCGCCGACCCCCGGATCCGGACCCTCGCCCTGCCTCGCCCGGTCGGCGCCGCCTGCGCCCGCAACCTCGGCCTGAACGAGGTGCGCACCGAGTTCGTGAACTGGGCCGACGACGATGACGTCTTCCCCGACTGGAGCCTGGGCGTACGTCTGGAGACCTTCACCGACGAGCTCGGGTGGGTCGCCGGATACAGCGAGGACTGGCTGCCGGACGGCTCCCGGCGCCTGTGGGAATGCCCGGCCCCGCCCGGCTATCACGCCGCCGGCGACGTGGTGACGTACTGGCCCCGGCCGCAGGACACCATCCCGGTCGGGCCGACGACCATCCTGGCCCGCACCCGCCTCGTGCGCGCGGCGGGCGGCATGGGCGGACTCGTCCAGGGCGAGGACTACATGGCAGCCGTCGGCGTCACCGCGCTGGGCCCCGGCGTGCTGCTCCCGCTGCCCGTCTACCGGTACCGCAAGCACGACGGTCAGATGACCCGCGGCGAGCAGTACGAGGAGCTGGAGCTGGCCGCCCGCCGCCATGCCCACGCGTTCGGGCACGGCCTGCGCAACGCCCTCGCCAGCCGGGCGTGAGCATGGACGACCGCACGACGCCCCGCCCCAGGGGCCTGGCACAGATCATCCTCGCCCTCAGCCCGGCCGACGGCCTGGTCGCCGTCCCCGTGGGCGAGCAGTACCGGTGGGCCAACACCGCTCTTCAGCTCACGCCCGGATTCGAGCGGCGCCCCGACGGCACGTACGCCCTGCGCGACGTGGACAGCGCAAAGCCCAACCTGCTTGCTCTCGCGGAGAACGCGCGCCGACACCGCGTGCTCCTCTTCGGCGGCGCCCGCCCGTACCTGGGCGACTACGCCACCGCGCTGGCCGACGGCCTGCCCGGGACGTGGACGGTGAAGGTCGAGGTCTACGCCCACCCGGTGTGGCAGGAAGACCTCGTCCCGCTCCTGTGGGACACGGGCGAACTCATCGACTCTGTGGAACACGGCCGCATCCCGTACGCCGCCCAACTTACAAACGGCGCAGGCATCGAACTCCTCCTGGTCGAACGGCTCGGCAGCGCCCACGAGTACCTGCTCGGCGCCTTCGCGAGCGCCTCCTTCGACGACAACTACGCCGACCCGCACGCCCCCCGCTCAGTCGTGCTGCCCTCCGAAGCGGCCCACGCCGCCGGCCTGGTCACCGGCACATTCCTGCCCGCGTACGAGCAGGCCGTCCACGAACGACTCCTGGCCGCCGTCGAGGCAGCACACGGCAGGCTCGAGGAACTCCATGTGGAGTGGACTGCAATCCAGCAGTCCAGCCTCTACAGCGACGGCACCCGCCTGGATCCGGCCACGCTCGGACACACCGAACAGCAGTACCTCGAAGAGAGCTCCGTGGAGTGACGCCGCGTGCGCCCCCACGCCGCTGAACTCCTCTCCCGTGTGCGCCCCGTGTCGGGCTCCGAGGGCTCCGCCTCCCTGGACCGCCTCCACCAGCTCCTTCACCCGGACGCGGCGGAACCCTCGTGGCCGGCGGCACCGTCCTCGCCTGCCGCCCTGCCGCCCAGCACGGCCGAGACCCTCCGCCGATGGCGCACCGACGCGCCGGCCCTGCTGCGGCAGGCCCGCGCCACCCGACCCGGCGGCCCTGCGACCACGGTCCGGCCTGCACTTCCCGCTGCTGCCAAGGCCGCGCCCTCCGTCCCCGGACGAGCGCCCTGCAGTCGATGACCTCCCCCGACCCATCTGGACGCCCCCCATGCAACCGCACTTCCATTTCGGGCTGCACGCCGAGCACGGTGTGGTCGCCCGTCCCACCACAGCCATCACTTCCCACCTCGCGGCCTGGTACCTGGAGCGCGAGCAGTTCGAACCTGTACCGGGCCGAGCGGATC
This sequence comes from Streptomyces sp. NBC_01232, assembly GCF_035989885.1. GTDB lineage: Bacteria > Actinomycetota > Actinomycetes > Streptomycetales > Streptomycetaceae > Streptomyces. Next base: position 6,978,476 of record NZ_CP108518.1, on the reverse strand, counting down.
TGTTCCGGCTGACCCAGCCCGATCACGACCTGCGGCGCCGCGCCCGGCAGACCGTCCATGACCTCCGCCGACATGGGTTCACCGTGCATGCGGACCTCTCCCTCGATCCAGCCGAAACGGCCCCAGCGAACGCCCCGGTCCGAGCGAACTCCGCGTCCGAACGGCTGGCTCGCATCGCCCGGGCCGCCGCCGCCCAACCTCCGCAGCACCGCGTAAACACCCCCCAGGTTGCCTCCGCGCCCGTACCCACCCTCGGCGCCCACTCCTCGGCTGCCAGACGAACCCGGTGACCACGACGGGCCCCTCCCCGGCCTGACAGCCACACCGCACCGACACACCCCCTACCCCGATCCAAGGACACCTGCCCTGCCGCCGACCGCCACCATCACCCTCCACCGCACCACTGCCGGCACCCTGACCGGCCACGCATCCGGAGCGCGTCACCAGTGGGCCGAGACCTAACGCTGTGCGACCGGCTCACGCGACCGGTCCAGCCCTCCACCCCTTCTGTTGCAAGGAGTTCTCCGTGGCCATCCCCACGTCCTTTGAGATCGTCCACAGCTGTGGACACACCAACACCCATGACCTGTCGAGCCGTTCGGCGGACCAGCGCGCTGGATACGCCCGCTGGCTCGCCGCCCGGCAGTGCACCGGCTGCTGGCGGGCCGATCAGCAGGCGGATGCCGCCAGCACGGCCGAGTGGCTGGCCGCCAAGCGCGCCGAAGAACAGACCGCCGCTGCGGACTGGGCAACCCAGTTCGACATGCCGCCCCTGGAGGGCCCCGAAAAGATCCTGGGCTGGGGCGAGCGCAGCCGCCACCAGCTGGTGACCCGCGCCTACACCGCGCTGGTCGCCGAAGGGACCTGGGACGAAGCCGACTGGGCCCAGTTGGAGGAGCAGGTCCGGCTGCTGACGAGAGCCGGGTGGTGGGTCGACCAGCGCGAGGCTGAGGGGACCGATCTGCCCGAGCTGCTGGAGGCCGCCGACGACCGCGACCGGCCCACGGAGAACCCGTTCCGGTAGGCCGGGCGGCGCGCAATATAGCCGCCGATCCCCGGTTTCGGAAACCGGGGATTCTCCGGACCCTTTGTCTTCCACCGCCGCCCAGCGTCTTCGTGGAAGGACCTCCGTGCCCGAGACCCACCCCGTGTACCTCCCGCCCGACCCGCTCACCCCGGAGCGGGACATCACCCACCAGCACTTCCGCCCAGGCGAGCACGTCGTGGTCCTCAAGGGCGCCGCCGGCGGAGAGCTGTGGGGCGACGCGATGAAGGTCGTGGCCCCCTCCTGGCACACCCCCACCGACGAGAACGGCTGGAGGCTGCTCGACCCCACCGGCGGTGACCGGTCCTACGCCACCGCCCACCCTCGCTACCTGGTGCACCTGTCCAAGCGGTGCCCGGAGTGCCTGATGCACCAAAAGGCGCTCCGGGAGTACCTGGTCAAGCGCCTCGGGGACGCCGAGGAGGCCGTGGACTGCCGCTGGTACTCCCTGACCGCCCACGCCCAGCTCGTCCACGTCGCCGACGCCCGCCCCGGCCGGTGATCACCGCCATCCTGCCACGGCGCGAAGCCGCCGGCCCGCAGCCGCCCTTCGAAAAGCCCGACCCCGAGCGAGACCATGATCATTGAAGTCCACTCCCGCGACGTGACCGCCGACGAAGCCCTCGCAGAGGCGCTCGGCCGCGAGATCAGCATGCAGGAGGGCCTGACCACCGAGCCCGGCGGCACGGTGGTGGCCCACTGGAACCGGCTGGACCACTACACCGACGACGACCGGATATGGGAGTCGGCGAGGTGGGCCGACCATCTCGCCGACCCGTCGCTGGAGCACCCACTCGTCTCCGGGCCCGGCGGCGACCGGCGCGCGATCCTCCACATCACCGCGCACCTGCACCCGCTGGACCGGGAGTTGAACCACGCCGAGTGGTCCGAGATCGGCTATCGGATCGCCCGTGCCGCCGGCATCGCGCCACCCGGCGACGACGCGGCATGCCGGTGGATCGCCGTCCAGGGCCAGCCCGGCCGCCTGGACGTGATCGCCAACCTGATCCGCGCCGACGGCACCTGGAGCACCCCTCCCCGCCGACTCCTGCAGGCCCTGGTCACCGAGGCGCGAAACATCGCGGCCGACCTCCTTCTGCACTCCATCCCCCAGCAGCGTTCCGGCCCCCAGAACCCGCCAGCCGGCCCGGCGGTCACCGCCTCCCCGCGGGTGCCGACCGCGACCAGCCCGCTCGCGGGAATCCTGCGACAGCTCGCCGCCGAGCAGTCCGGCCCGATCGCCGCCGTGCGCCAGCTCGTGGAGGAGGTCGGTCGGCAGGCCGCCGCGCTGTCCGACAACCAAACGGACGCCGCAGCAAGGGACTTGTTCTGGGCAGCCCGCCGCCTGTACGGGCTGCAGGAGCAGCTGGGCGAGATCGCCTCGCGACTCCAGCCTCCCGCGCCTCCGGCCCCCGTTGCGCCGACACTGCCCGTGCAGGCAGCCACCTCGGCCCGTGCGATGGCCCGGTGAACGAGCCTGCCGCCCCGCGCAAGGCGCCGCCCATCACAGTCACCAGGGACGCGGACACCGGACGGATCACCGCCCACGGCGGTGACGGGCTGGCCCACGGCATCCTGGAACGCACGTTCTTCCTGCGTGAGGTCCGCGGGGTCACCTGGCACCCGATGTCGCCGACCGTCGAGCCGGCGGATGAGGCGGCCGTGGCCAAGCTCGCCGTCGCCCGGCTCCAGGCCGCCGGATACCGGGTACAGGCCGACCCGCAGTTCGCGACCTCGACGACCGATCCCCGCTACGTGACGACGGGCCGGTCGATCGCGAACCTCGCAGAGTCCATCCGAGAAGCGGGCAACCCGGCCGAGGTGTCCGACCGTCTGGAGGAGGTGACCGCGGCGCACGACGGCATCCTCGCCTCTCTGGGGCAGCTTCTCCACTCCCTTGCCTCCGTCTACGACGGCCTCGGCGGACCTGCGGACCGGCACGTCGCGGCCCGGGTGCGCTACCTGGCCGAGCACCGGCTCGGTCCCATCACCGCCGACCTGCTGCACACCCGCGCCGAACTCGCCGACCGCACCACGGCCCCGGCCAGGCCAGGAACAGCCCTCCCCGCTGCCGCCCCGCCAGCCTCACCCGCCCCTACCGCCTCCGGACGGACCCAATGACCCCCGCCCCAAGTTCGAGGAGCCCATGCCCGCCCCCCGCCCCCTGCCCGACGACGACGGCCGCGACGTGGAGTCGTTCGCCACCATCCTCTCCGAGGAACTCCCCGGCCACTGGACCGTCCAGTACCACCAGCACGCTGGGCACGAGGAGCAGTTCACCCACGCCGAGAACGTATGGGACCTCAACGAGGTAGCCTCCGCGCTCGCCGAGTACGCCCTGGGCGCCGACGCCCACCTCGTCCGCGACGACGGCATGGGCCTGTACGTCACCGTCCACCCCCGGCATGAGGAGGAGTTCCTCGTCGCCGCCATCGCTCCGGCCGGCGTCGCCCCCGAGGCGTACGCCGGGGTACGCGAGCCTGACGGGATCGCCGTGCCCGCCGACGCCGAGCGCGCCGCCCGCGCCGTCACCGCAGATCTGCTGCCGCGCTACGACATCGCCCTGGCCCAGGTCCGGCACAACGCGATGAACCCCCCGCCGCCCGGGCCCGGCGCGCGGCAGGAGCAGGTGGTGATGACCTGGCTTGAGGACGGTTCGCTCGCCGCGGTCACCACCACCCGTCCCTCAGCCGAGGTCCTTCTCGCTGAAGGGTTCGTCTGGGAGAGCGCAGCGAAGGCGTACGTGCTCGGCGGGGACGACACCCAGGCTCAGGCCCACGCCGTCCGGGCCGCCGGCGCCCGCCTCGCCCGCCTCGGCATCCCCACCGTGCTGCGCGCCGCCGCCCGCCCGGCCGCGGAGGCCACGCTGCCCACGCCACAGCCCGGTGCCCGGACCACCGCCCGAACCCGGTGACCGTGCCCGACCCGCGCCAGACCAACCGCCCCCAGCCATCGGCTGACACTCCTGACGGTCGGCCCCGTGTCCCGCTGCTCAGCGCGGCCCGCCGACCGGCTCTCGCCCGCTTCCTGTTGCGCCGCTACCTGCGCGCCGTCGTCGTCAAAGCCGCAGGCACCGACCGGCCCCGGCCCGCGATGTCACCGCCGCGCCGCGTTGGCGCACCGGCCGCCTCCATCCACCGCCACACCCGCTGACCGCCGTCGTGGGTAACGCACAGCACCCTGGACCGCCCATGACCCCACCCGTCACCGCCGACGCCCTCACCGCGGGCATCACCCTGCAGCTCGACCAGCTATCCGAGCGGCTGTCCCAGGCCGGGCCGCAGCAGGCCGCCCAGATCCTCCGGCAGGTCCTGGATGCCGACAGCGGCGTCCTCGGCAGGCTGTCAGCCCTGGTCGGCACTGGTACCTACGTGACCAAGCACCATGCCCAGAGCGGCGTCTTCCCGGCGGAGATGTGGCTGGCTCTCGGGCGCACCGCCAACACGTTGTACGACCTCGCCCTCGACCTGGACGAACACCAGGAAGTCTTCGAGGAGATCGCCACGCGCCACCCCCTGACCACGTCGCCTCCGACGGCCACGCAGGCCACCGCCCTGGTGGCGCGTGGGAGGCACCGGTGAGCCGACAGCAGCAGTGGACCGGCTGGGGTCAGGCCCAGCAAGCTGAGCAGCACTACCTGATCGAACCGCGCTACCTGGCCGGCGGCGGCGACCTGCGGCATGTCAGCGAGTTCCTGCGCGCTTCGGGCTGGAAGGACATCACCCGCAAGTCCGGCACGACGCTCGCCTTCGACTCGCCCGACCAGATGGTGCGCGTCGCCTACCAGCCGCCGGGCGGCTGGCAGATCCACGGCGCCGCCCAGGGACATCAGCCGGCCTGGCAGGTCACCCTCACCCCGCAGACCCCGGTGGAGATCGTCGCGGGCCTGACCGACGCACTCACCAAGCCGCGCTCGGCGCACGCCCCGAACGTGTGGGCGCCGCTCACCGAGAAGTCGTGGAGCATGCAGCAGGACGACTACTTCGTAGCCCAGAGCCCCGACCGGCACGCCGTCGTGCAGTACGTCAAAGCCGGCGGTGACGGCAGCCAGGACCACTGGTGGGTCGGCGCCCGCAACGAGCACGGGCCTGTGTGGAACGTGCAGGCCACCGCGAGCACCCCGCTGAACCTGATGCAGTCCCTGACCACGGCCTTGGCCGACCCGGAGCCGGTGATGCGCCCGCGCGGACACGTCCCGCTCAGCAACCGGATCCGCGCGACCTCCGTGTCCGTGCGCCCCGACCAGCTCGGCGCCTGGCAGCAGGCCCGTCTCTCCGCCGCCCGCGCCGCCACCTGGGGCCGCAACTGGGTCTCATCCCGTGCCCGGACCAGCAAGGCACCCGGCTATGCAAGAACCCGATGACCGGCCCGGTCCATCGTCGCCCCTCCTCGGCCGCGCCCTTGGGCGACATCTCACCCCGACCACCAGTCCCGGCCCGGCACCCGGCGCCTCCACCGCCCGGTCACGGCCTGATACCCCCGCGCTCCTGAACCGCCTTTCCCCTCCCCGGAGCTTTCGATGACCGACGAACCCACCACCCAGCTGACCGCGGAAGAGGTCCGCGCGTCCGCCCAGACCCTGCACCGCCTCGCCGCCCACCTGCGGACCGGTCCCAGCCTGGCCGATGCCCTTCCCTTGATCGCCGCGCTCGTCGACGCCGATACAGGTACCGCAGCCCGCCTCGGCGAAGCCCTGCGCGGCATCGCCCGCTACCTCGCCCAGGAGACCACCGTTCCCCGCACCGAAATCGTCGAGGCGACCCTGGGCGAGTACATCGAGGCGGCATCCGTCCTGCAGGACCTGCGGCTGCTCGACCTCACCCTGGACCCCCTGCGGACTGCCTCCGTCCGCAGGGCACCCGCCCAGGCGGTCCCGTGGCGGTAAGCCCCACCCAGCGGGCCTCGTACGCCGAGGACCACGCCACGAAGATCCCCTTCGAGACCACGCCCCGCCCCCTCGCCGGGCCCGGCGACCCACGCCACGTCACCCACGCCCTGCTCGCCGCCGGCTGGACCCTCACCTCCGCCCCCGGCGACCTCCGGATCGCCCTGGCTGGCCCCGACGAGGCCCGGCACCAGCTGGTGATCGATCCGTTCGCCTCCGGCTCGCCGTGGCGGATCCAGTCCGTCGACTGGACGTGGAACGCCTCCTTCGACCGGATGGTGCCGGCGGAGATCATCGCCGGATTCACCGACGGCCTTCTCCACGGACCGCGCCGAGGCGACAGCAGTCCGTGGGAGCACATGCAGATGGCCGGCTGGGCCCTGGAGCGCCAGCCGGACGGCACCGGCCAGGCCCGCTCGCCTGCACCGGAGCTGCCGATCAGCGCCGAACTGCGTCCGATCTTCAACGACTGCTCCGACCAAATGGCTTGGCGGATCGTCCAGCCCGACCACACCGGTGCGCCGATCTGGAAGATGTGGATCAGCGGCCCGGTCCCGGACCACCTCATGGCCGGCCTGGCCGAACAGCTCGTCTCGGCCGCCCCCGTCCTGCGCGGCATGTACGACCTCGATCACTACAGCGCCCGGCAGAACCCCAGCCCGCTCACTCCCCAGCAGGCAGTCGAAGCCCACTTCACCCGCATCGACGCCGCCCGGGCACAGGCCCGCGCCCAGCGCCGCACCCACCTCACCACCCGCCTACCGGCCCCGGCCGCCGCCCCGGCAAGTCCGGCGCACTCCCGTACATCCCGCCCCTGAAACCCGAGAAGGCCCGCCCTTGCTCCAATCCGCCCCCCTCCGGCAGCACTGCCGTCCCCGGCCTTCAGGCGATGGTCAGCCGTCTTGCGGCCTTCCTGCGCGCGGCGGATGCGGCGGTCGACGCCTGGGACCTGTACTCCGACGAGCACACCGATCTCGATGGCTGGCCGTACGACCCGGAGAGCTACGACGACCGCAAGGCCGACCGGGACCACGTGGTGTGGAAGGCGTTCGAACCGGTCAGCGAGGAGGCCGGCGTCCTGCTCGACGCCGCCGAGGCCGACCTCGAACGGGTCCCCGCCTCCTCCGTCCAGAACCGTTGGGCCTGGCAACTGACTCAACTGCGCGATGCGCTCGACCAGATAGCGGCCATCAGGACGGAGTGCCGAACCCGCCTCGCTGCCCATCCTCATGCAAGCGCGGAGGCCCGCCAGGCTGCAGTTGACGCCCGTAACGCGGAGGCGTGAAACGCCCTTTACGGCTGGTTCGTCCACGGCCGCGCCGTCCTGGAGATCCATACCACCGCCGTACGCACCGCCGCGGGCCCTCGGATCGAAACCACCACCCACATCCCCCTCAGCCCGGTCGTACGGCTCACCCGCCGCGACCGCCAAATGGAATCGCGCGCCCTTGTCTCAGCCCAGCTCCTCCGCCGACGGCTACGACATAGCCTTCAAGGCCCTTCTCGGGGCCTTCGCCGTCGCCATCCCCCTCACCCACCTCGCCTGGCTCGGCGGGAACCTCACCTCCCTGGCCACCAGCAACGCCTGGGCCGCCTACCGGCCCGCCGACGCACTGATACGTCCCGACCAGCTCTGGCCCGACCTGGGAGAAACGTCCCTGCTGATCGGTGCGCGGATCCTGCCCGTCCTAGCCCTGCTCGCCCTTGCCGCCGCCGGCGGCCTGTGGTGGAGCCGCCACAAGGGCACGCTCGGCGGCAACAAGAAGCGCCGCATCGAGGGCACCGCGAAGGCCAAGGACATCGCACCGGTCCTGGCCACCGCGATCACCGAAAAAGCCCGCAGCCTGCGCCTGAGCCTGAAGGACGCCCAACGCATCGCCCCGTCCGACACCGGGATCCTCCTCGGCAACCTCCAGGGCAGCAAGACCGAAGTCCGGATGGGGTGGGAGGACGTAGCGGTCGCGATCATGGCCCCCCGCTCCGGAAAGACCACCTCGCTGGCGATTCCCTCGATCCTGGCCGCCCCCGGCGCCGTGCTCCTGACCAGCAACAAGGCTGCCGGTGACGCCTATACGGCCTGCTTCGACGCCCGCAGCCGGGTGGGTCGGGTGTGGTCGATGGACCCCCAGCAGATCGCCCACGCACCGCGCACCATGTGGTGGAACCCGTTGGCCGACGCGAAGTCCCTGGAGGGCGCGGGACGTCTGGCCGGCCACTTCCTCGCCGCCTCCGTGGACGCAAGCCAGCAGGGCGACTTCTGGTCCAAGGCCGGCAGCAACGTCCTGAGCCAGCTGTTCCTGGCTGCGGCCCTCGACAACCGCCCGATCACGGACGTGATGCAGTGGCTGGCCTTCCCCGCCGACCGGCGCCCCCTCGACATCCTGCGCGACCACGGATTCACCGCTGTCGCAGCCCAGTTGAAGGGAACGGTCGAGGGTCCGCCCGAAACGCGCGACGGGGTGTATGAGACCGCAAGACAGTACGCGTCCGCCCTACTCAGCGCCGACATCGCCACCTGGGTGACCCCGCAGAAGGACGTCCCGGAGTTCCGCCCGGCCGATTTCGTGGCCTCCACCGACACGCTGTTCCTGCTCTCCAAGGATGGCGGCGGCGGAGCCTCCGCGCTGATCGCTGCGTGCGCGGACTCAGTGATGCGGGCCGCGACCACCCGAGCCGAACGTACCGGCGGGCGCCTCGATCCGCCCATGCTCGCGATCCTCGACGAGGCCGCCAACGTGTGCAAAATCTCCGATTTGCCGGACCTGTACTCGCACCTGGGTTCCCGCGGGATCATCCCGATCACGATCCTGCAGAGCTACCGGCAGGGTCAGAAGGTGTGGTCGGACGCAGGCATGGACGCCCTGTGGTCGGCGGCAACGATCAAGGTAATCGGCGCCGGCATCGATGATCCCGATTTCGCGGACAAGCTCAGTCGTCTGATCGGTGACCACGACGTCGAGACGAAGTCCACCAGCATCTCCGACTCGGGCAAGTCCACCTCGATCAGCATGCGGCAGGAGCGGATCCTGCCCGCGGACCGGATCCGCGCGCTGCCCAAGGGCACCGCCCTCCTCTTCGCCACCGGGCTCCGCCCGGCCGCGCTCGACCTGCGCCCCTGGTACCTCGAACCGGGCGCGGGCGACCTGGCCGCCGCATCCAAGGCAGCCTCGGACGCGATCACCGCGCGGGCAGTCGCCAAAGCCGCCCCTGCGCAAGCCGACTTCAAGAAGGCCGCGTGATACCGCACCTCACACCCGTGCGCTTCCACATTCTAAACAAGGACGGAAAGCAAGGAATGACCCGACGCCAATGCACCGGGGGCCATACAACGCATCATAACGAGCCCCCTGCCCTCGGCCCTCGCCCGGGAAGCCGCTGACTTCCTCACCCAGCAACTTCGCGCGCAACAGGAGCAGGACTTCCGTATCGGCCAGCGGCACCAGCCACTGAAGCAAGCCGCGAATGCGAACATCGTCCGCTTCGCGCACCGCCTCGACTATCGCGTCGACCAGCCCCGCGGCCTCGTCTGGGGCAGGCGCCGGGCTGGCCGCGGGCCCAACCTGACCGGCCCGCCCGGCGCCCTCACAGGGTAGGACGTCAGCCATCGGCTGTTCCCTGCTCGCACCCATGCACGGTTGAACGACTGGCCCCCCTCCAGAGTCACGGTCCTCGTCAACCCACCCTCCCCGCATCGCAGCGCCTCGGGCACCGCCCTCCGCGGGCCCTTCCACGCCCCTACAGAAAGGTCACGGCCCTGTCTCGATTCTCAACAACTCGCCCATTTCACGGAAGTGCTCAATGGCGCAGCATCAGGGACTCCTCTCCCAGTGAATGGACTGACGTCGTCGAATTCGACGCGGCCATCCATCAGGGCAATGCCCGCGCGAACGCGAGCGGCAACCCGCTCCTCGGCCAGGCTTTTCTGCACCGCTCCCGGGCGCCCCTTTCCGAGGCGCCGATCGACCATGTCACCGCAGCAGAATGGGCCGCCCTCCAGCAGGAGAACGACGCTCCGGACGCGGAGGCTCTCGAAGCCGGTGTCGTGGACGGCTGCTCGCCGTGGGCCTGCCGGGGTGAGCAGCCCGAACCGGTCCGGGACGATTTCGGGCTGGCCGTATGAGAGACCTCATCGTGGACCTCTTCGCCGGTCCGGGCGGTTGGGGACATGCCCTGCACGTGCTGGGTGTGCGCGACGTCGGCCTGGAGTGGGACGAATGGGCCTGCAAGACTCGCGCCGCAGCCGGGCAGACCACGATCCGTACCGACGTCGCGCTCTACCCGGTCCGGCCCTTCGTGGGGCGGGCCCGCGGGCTGATAGCGAGCCCGCCCTGCCAGGCATGGAGCATGGCCGGCAAACGTCTCGGGCTTGTCGACCAGCCTCTTGTCCACCAGGCCGTTGCCGACCTCGCGGTCGGCCGCGATACCCGGCCCCAGCTGCTTGCCGCCTGCCAGGACCCGCGGTCGCTACTGGCAGCCGAGCCCATGCGATACCTCCATGCCCTCCACACCGTGGGCGAGCCGGAGTGGGTGCTGATGGAGGAGGTGCCCGACGTCGCACCGCTGTGGAAGCAGTACGCCGCCGTGCTGCGCACCTGGGGATTCTCCACCTGGAGCGGCATCCTGAACGCGGCCGACTACGGCGTACCGCAGACCAGGAGGAGGGCGATCCTGATCGCCTCCCGCATCCGTCGGGCCGCCCCGCCCGAACCCACGCACGCCAAGCTCGGCGAGCAGGAATCCCTCTTCGGGCCCGGCCGCCAGCGATGGGTGTCCATGGCCGGAGCCCTGGGCTGGGGCCGCACGGACGGGCCCGTGCCCACGGTGTGCGCCGGCGGCGGACCCGGGGGCGGGCCCGAACCCTTCCCGTCCGGCTCCCGTAAGACGCTGTCCGACGCCCGCGACCGCGGCGCCTGGCAAAGCCCCCCGCCCCGCACGGACCTCTCCCGGAGCTCCAAGACCGGCTCGCCGTGCAGGTGCCGGGAAGGGGCCCGGCCGTCGCCTCGCTGCGCGGCCGGACCGGACTGGGTTCTGCGCAGCAACAGCCAGGCGAATGCGGCCGTCCGCCCCGTGACCGAGCCGGCCGCCACCTTGTTCTTCGGCAACCGCGCCAACGAATGCATCTGGACCACCCGCTCCGCCACAACCCTGGGCTCCGCCGCGGCGCCGGCCATCCGGATCACCGCCGAGGAAGCCGGGATCCTGCAATCCTTCCCGGCGGCTTACCCCTGGCAGGGCACCAAGGGCCAGCGCTTCTCGCAGATCGGCAACGCCGTCCCCCCGCTGCTCGCAGGGCACTTGATCGCGCCGCACGTGGAACGCACGCTCAACCGCGACGACTTCGTCCTGGCGGCGTGATGCCCGACCACGCCCGCGCCGCATCCGAGGAAGATCTCCTCGGGGATCCGGCACCTCTGCCCGTGGTCCACTACGCCGAGCAGGCCCTGCTCGGCGCCCTGCTCCTGGTACCCGACCGCCTGAAGACCATCGGCCCGCTCGAGCCCGAGCACTTCTCCAGCGCTGCCCACGGCAGCCTGTTCGCGGCGATGCGCACGGTGTCCCCGCCCACGCCCGAGGTCCACCGCACCAGCCCGGTGTGGCCGAACCAGCTCCTCGACGCCGCCCAGACCCGCGCCCTGAATGCCGCCTACCTGCACATCCTCATCAGCAACTGCCCCACAGACGCCCATGCCCCGGCCTATGCCCAGATGGTCCGCTCCGGACATGCCCGCCGCCTCCTGCGCCGGCACGCCGGGCTCCTCTCCCAGGCCGCCCGCACCCCGGGGCCCGACCCGGCCGGAACCGTACTGGCCCGCGCCGACGAGCTCGCCGTCTACCTCGACGAGCTGGCCACGGCCTTCCCCTCTCACCGCGGGTCGATGCCCAGGACCCCGGCGGCATCCGGCCCGGCAGCCGAGGCGTCGGCGGAGGCGGAAGACGAGGAACGGATGCTGCTGGCCGCAGCGACCGCCCGCCCCGACGACCTGCCGCGGATGCGCTGGCTACACGAAAGCGACTTCACCGTCCCCGTGCACGCCGCCCTCTTCGCCTGCCTGACGGCCCTCGCCCGCAGAGGGGCGCCCGTGGACCCCATCACCCTGCTGTGGGAAGCCCAGCAACGCGGCCTGCTTAACTTGGGGTTCGGCCCTGACAGGGTCCTCGACCTGGTCTCCTATCCCGCCGGCGCACCGGAGCACTGGGGCCAGAAGATCCTCCAGCGCGCGCTCCTCAGTCAGGCCGTCACGGTCGCCTCCCGAATCGCGACGCTGACGTCGGACGAGGCAACCTCCGTCCACCAACTGGCCACCGGCAGCCGCCGGGCACTCTCCACGCTGTTCTCCGTCCGGAACCGCTGGCACCACGCCACCAACGACCCGGGCGTGAAGCCCCCTTCCCGCCCGTCAGCCGCCCTTCAAAATCCGGCCGTGCGAGCCGGCTCCGCCGCACGAACCCCAGCCCGGCCAAGCCGATGACCATTCCCGCCCCGACCGAAAGCCCCTCATGCCTCATGCCTCCGCCGACGCTCACATCCGCTTCGCCCTCCACCCAGACCACCACCCCAGCCGTCGTCACCACGATCTCCGGCTCCACGAGCGACGCCGCTCGCTCTCACCTGTACGACCTCGGCTTCCCCAGCATCGGACCCGGACACCATGGTCCTCGCCCGCATCGACCACAAGGAGCCGTACTACGCGAACACCGCAGCCAAACAGCTGAGTCGATACCGCTTCACCGTCGAGATCGAGACGGCCCTCCAGGAAAGGATCGACACGGAACGGACCTGGGGCAACCATCCCTTCCCCTGGTGTACCCGCGACGAAGTACGTGAGGTCAGCGCCGAAGCCCAGCGCAGCCACAACGACATCGCCGAAGGCCGCCTGGTCATCCGACACCGGGGATCGTGGGGAAGATGGCGACCTCCACCGCCACGTCCCCGCTCGATCCGTCGAAAGGCCCCGCCGAGAACCCGAATGCCTTCCCGAATTTCACGGACAGCGCGCTCCGCTCGCTCAGGGCGAGGGCCCCAGCGCTCGGTCGCCAGGCCCTACGCCACCGCAACATACGACAGCCGAAACAGGTCCAGCGCGCGCTCCACGTCCTTCTCCGAGTGCAACTGGACCTCCAGGTCACCAGTGCCGTGGTGTCCCAGCCCCGTCACGTCCCTCGTGAAGCCCGAAACGAGGTCGACGGCCGCCGGGGCTGCTTTGAGGTACGCCAGGAGCTTGTCCTGCCTGGCCGTGACGCAGGCGAAGTTCCGCAGCCTCTGGTACGCGTCGTACTGCTTGCGCCGGACCTTCGAGACGTCCTCGCCCAGCCCCAGGAGCACCTCGTCCACCGCTGCCGCAAGCTCCGCCATCGCTCCTGACGCCTGCCGCGCAGGCGCTGGCGCGTCAGCGCCACGACGACGCGGGCGCGGAGACGCTTTGGCCTGCCCGGCGACCGAGGCGACCGTCTCGAGTGCGATGTGGTGCTCGCCGAACAGCCGGTACCGCACCAGGTCGATCGATCTCCGGTGCTCGCGGATCGCGTGGAGGTCGTAGCGGGTGAAATCGCCAGCGACGCAGATCAGCCGGGGCGCGCTCCACAGCACCTGCGACGCCGCAGTCACCCCGAGACGCTCGCGGACCAACACCTGGAACTCGGTGCGGTGATCCATCAGCCAGGCCAAGTAGAACAGCCCTTGCGACAGCACGCCGGGGTCAGTGGATCGCTTGTACTCGACGATCACCGGAGCACCGTTCTCATCGAGCCCCAGCGAGTCGATGCGCCCGCCGTGAACGGGACCGGTGCTGTACTCGGAGGCGAGGAATCGAACCCCGAGCATCGTCTCCATCGCCCCCTCGACCAGGCCCTGTACATCGGCCTCAGCCTCAGCCAATCGCGGCATGACCTCAGTCACGCCGTTCTTCGTGTAAAACAGTTTCAGGCTCGACACCCCCCTTGTCGCACGTGCCAGGGGGTAACACACGCAGTCTCAGAGTTATTTCCGCCCAGTCGAGCCCGACCAAGATCCGGACCCATCCCGGACCAGCGCTGCACAACCCAGCCCCGACCGCCACGTCTCCGCAGGTCAGGGCGCCGCGAGGCTTGTACCACCAGCACACGAACCCCCTATGGACCAGACACCGTTCGACGTCCGGTCGTCACACCGCGTGCCCAACGCTTCCGATCGGCAATGCCTCTCGGACAAGTCAGGGACCAGTTGCACCTCGGCACCGTCACTCAATCGGCGACGGCGGCGCCATGGCGCTCGGGCGTACGACAGGCTGGTGCGGCACACATGAGCCCGCCGACTCAAAGCTCGTCAAGGCCCGGGAGCGCCACCGGCTGGCTGGCTCCACCTGGGCGTGCATGTCGCAGTTCGTGCCTGCCGCTTGTCCACCGCAACCAGGCGCGAGTATCTTCACGAGTGGTGTGCCGGGAAGTCTGGTCGGCGGTTAGGGGCCGTGTGCCTGCCGTACCGACTCAGGGGGCCAGCATGGTCTCGCACGCCTTTCGTACCCAATCCCTGACCAAGCGGTACGGCCCCGTCCTCGCGCTGGACGGACTGGATTTGAGCGTCCCGGTCGGCGAGGTGTTCGGCTTCCTCGGCCCCAACGGTGCTGGCAAGTCCACCACCATCCGGTTGCTGCTGGGGCTGGCCCGCCCCACCGCCGGCCGAGCATGGATCTTCGGCACTGACGCGGCTGACGTCGCCGTGACGCACGGGCGCCTTGCGTACGTGCCGGCTGATGTGGCGTTGTGGCCGCAGCTGACCGGCGCAGAGATGCTTGAGCTGCTGGCGCGCACGGGACCCGGTACCGACCGGTCCTACCGGGATGAGCTGGTCGAGCGGTTCGATCTCGACCTGTCCAAGCCGGGGCGGGCGTACTCGACGGGCAACCGGCAGAAGGTGGCGCTGGTGGCCGCGTTCGCCACCCGGGCGCCTCTGCTCGTGCTGGACGAACCGACCAGTGGCCTGGATCCGCTGATGGAACGCGAGTTCCGTCGCGCCGTCCGCGAGGCCCGGGACAACGGCCAGACGGTATTCCTCAGTTCCCACATGCTTGCCGAGGTCGAGGCGGTCTGCGACAAGGTGGCGATCCTGCGGGCCGGGCGGCTCGTCGATGTCGCCGCCGTGACGGCGCTGCGACGGCTGCACCGCACGGAGGTGACGGTGTGCTTCAACGGCGCGCCCCCGGATCTGGCACGAGTGCCCGGTGTGGAGGCGGTCGAGGTGACCGGCGCGGCCTCGGTGCGGTTCACCCTCGCCGGCCCGCCCGGGGACGCCCTGCAGGTCTTGGCGGCTGCGGACGTGGTCAGCCTCACGATGCGGGAACCGTCGCTGGAAGAGATCTTCCTCGGCTACTACGGCGGGGAACAGCAGTGATGGCCGTCAGCTCGCCGGCCGAGCAGGCAGCCCCCGACGCCTCGGCGGGGCGGGCGGTCCTCTCCCTGGCTCTTCGGCAGACTCGGCGCGGCGCACTCTTCGTGATCGGCCTGATGGCAGGGATGTCGGCAGTGGCGGTGGCTGCCTACGCAAGCACGGTCAAGGACCCAGCGGATGCGGCAGCCTTGCAGACGCTGGCGGGCAATCCGGCAATCCGCACTCTGTTCGGCGAACCGGTCGCGTTGGATGAGGCTGGCGGGTTCGCCGTGTGGCGCACGGGGACGGCGTTGGCGGTGGTGCTGTCGGTCTGGGTGCTGCTCGCTGCGACCCGGATCACCCGGGGCGAGGAGGACGCCGGCCGATGGGATGTGCTGCTGGCCGGGCGGCTGCCGGTCACGGCCGTGGTGGCATGGCACGTCGCTGTCCTGGTGGCGGCGTCGCTCACCGCGGGCACTGCCGCGTTCGCCGGTCTGGTCGCTGCCGGTGCGGCTGTGAGCGGCGCCGCGGTGCACAGTGCCGCTCTGGGGTTGTGCGGGGTGTTCTTCGCTGCGGCGGGCATGATGAGCGCTCAGGTGTTCGCGACCCGGGCGGCGGCCAGTGGCGCGGCGGTGGCGCTGCTCGGCATCGGCATGCTGCTGCGGATGGTCGGGGACGGGGTCGCCCCCCTTGGGTGGCTGCGCTGGCTGTCGCCTTTCGGTCTGATGGCGCTGGCCCGCCCGTACGACGGGAACCGGATCTGGCCTCTGGTGGTCCTGCTGGCCGCCTGCCTGGCACTCGTCACGGGGGCCGTGGTCGCTGCCGGGGGGCGTGACATCCGCGGCGGATACCTGCGCTCGTCCTCCGGGCGGGCTGCGCGTACGTGGCTGCTCGGCTCGGTCCAGGCGTTCGCGGTACGGCGGCTGGCGCGGCCGCTGGCCGCCTGGTCTGCGGGTGTCGGGGCGTACTACCTGCTCATCGGGGTGCTGGCCGTATCCATGACGGATTTCCTCACCGACAATCCGAGGTTCGCCGAACTCGCCGCGCAGGCGGGCTTCACCGGGCTCGGCACGGTCCCGGGATACACCGCGACGCTGTTCGCGCTGCTGGCAGTTCCGGCTGGAGCATTCGTCGCGGTCCGGCTCGCCGCACTCGCCGCAGACGAAGCCAGTCGGCGCCTGACCCTCCTGTACGGCCAGCCGCTCACCCGGGCGACCGTGCTCACTGGCGAGGTCGCCGCTGCTTTGGGCGGCGTCGTCGTGCTCACCACCGTCGCCGGCGTTGCCACCTGGACCGGGACCAGGGCCGTCGGTGCCGACCTCGGCCTTGCCTCCGCGTTGTCCGGCGCCTGGAACGTACTGCCGGTCGCACTCCTCTGCCTGGGCGCCGGTGTACTCGCCCTCGGCTGGGCGCCGCGCGCGGTCACCGTCATCGGATCGTTGCCGGCCGCGGGCGGCTTCCTGCTGAAGGTGCTCGCCGAAGGGTCCGGCCTGCCGGCATGGATCGGCCGGCTCTCCCCGTTCGCGCACCTGGCCGCCGTACCGGACGCCCCCGTCAACTGGCCCGCGGCCTTGCTGATGACTGCCGTCGCCACGCTCGCCGCAGCCGTCGGACTCATCGGCTACCGACTGCGAGACCTCCGTACCTGAACGCACAGTGCACGCGGGCCACGTCCTACCGCACACACGTACGGCGCACACGCGGGGCGTCGCCCTCGGCGCGGCGGTCTCGCCACGCTGCCGGGCGGGCGTCGCCCCGACAGCGGATGGCCGGCTCAGCCGAGTTCGGCGAAGGCTTCCACGTCGCGCGTCTTGCCGGTGACGATGATGACGTCGCCCTTCTCCACGAGGGTTTCGGCGGTGGCGTGGGTGAAGTCCTGGCCGGGCCGCTTGATGCCGACGACGGTGATGCCGTACTTGCTGCGGACCGCGCTCTGGGCGAGGGGGACACCGGTGATCGTGGTCGGGGTGATGGTCTTGACCAGGGCGTAGTCGTCGTCGAACTCGATGAAGTCGAGCATGCGGCCGGTCACGAGATGGGCGACGCGTTCGCCCATCTCGTGTTCGGGGAGGACGACGTGGTGGACCCCGAGGCGTTCGAGGATCTGGCCGTGCTGGCGGCTGATGGCCTTGGCCCAGATGTTCGGGACCCGCTCCTCGAGGAGGTTGGAGGCGATGAGGATGCTGGCCTCTATGTCGGTGCCGATGCCGACCACGACGCTCGGGAAGTCATGCACGCCGAGCTGGTGGAGGACTTCCGGGTCGGTGCAGTCGGCGACGGCGGTGTGCGTGAGGGCGTCACTGTGCTTCTGCACCAGGGAGGCGTCGGTGTCGATGCCCAGGACGTCCCAGCCGCGCCGGGTCAGTTCGTGAGCGAGGGAGCTGCCGAACCGTCCCAGTCCGATGACGGCGACGCGCTGGTCGGAGTGCAGCTGGGCGCCGAGGTCGAGGAGGCGCTTGCGGCGGCGGTGGCGCAGGGAGTTCAGGTAGTTACCCAATGACGGGTCGCTCCTCGGGTAGCTGGTAGCGGCGGGTCCGCTCGCGCAGGGCGAGGGAGGAGACCAGGGTGATGGGTCCGAGCCTGCCGATGAACATCAGCAGGATCAGGATGAGCTGACCGACGGCCGGGATGTCGGCGGTGATGCCGGTCGACAGGCCGACCGTGCCGAACGCGGACACCGCCTCGAACAGCACCGCCTCGGCCGGGGCCTTGGTGACGGTGAGCAGGGCCAGGGTGGCGGTGATGACCAGCCCGATACCCAGGAGGGCGACCGTGAGGGCCTGGCGCAGGGCGTGGGGGGCCAGGCGACGGCCCATCACGGTGGAGTTGGGTTCGCCGCGGACTTCGGCGAGCATGGCGGCGGCCAGGACCGAGAAGGTGGTCACCTTGATGCCGCCGGCGGTGCCGGCGCTGCCGCCGCCGATGAACATCAGTGTGCAGGTGAACAGGATGGTCGAGGCGTTCAGTGCGCCCATGTCGATGGAGTTGAAGCCTGCCGTGCGGCTCATCGCCGAGTAGAAGAATCCGTTGAGGATCTTCTCGTCCCAGTCGAAGGCGCCGAGGGTGCCGGCATTGGTCCATTCCAGCAGGCATGTCATGACCGTGCCCACCAGCAGCAGGACCGCGCTGGTGACGAGGGTCAGCCGGGTGTGCAGGGACCAGTTGCGCCGCCCCGTGGTGCGCCTGCGGGTGCGGTGGCGCAGGAGTTCGAGCAGCACCGGGAAGCCCAGACCTCCCAGGATCACCGCCGCGGCGATCGGCATCGTGAACCAGGGGTCCTGCGCGTAGGGGACGATGCTGTCGGCGTGGAGGCCGAAGCCCGCGTTGTTGAAGGCCGAGACGGCGTGGAAGAAGCCGGAGTACGCGGCCTCGGCGTAGGAGCGGTCGTAGCCGAACCGCAGCCGCAGGGCGAGGAACGCCCCCACGGCGAGCTCCACGGCAAGGGTGCAGCCGGCCACGCCGAGCAGGACGCGCCGTACGTCACCGATTCCCAGGCTCTTCGTCTCCGCGGCGGCGGTGAGCTGCATCCGCAGGCGCAGCCGGCCGGAGACGAGCAGGGCGAGCAGGGAGGCCATCGTCATGATGCCGAACCCGCCCACCTGGATGAGGGCCAGGATGACGCCCTCGCCGAAGCCGCTCCAGTGGGTGGCGGTGTCCACGACGACCAGCCCCGTCACGCACACTGCGGAGGTGGAGGTGAACAGGGCGGTGAGCGGGTCGGTGACCGAGCCGTCGGTGGACGCCGCAGGCAGCATCAGCAGCACCGTGCCGATGGCGATCACCAGGGCGAACGCCGACACCACGCTACGGGCGGGATGCGCGGTGAACAGCCGCCACACCCCGGCCACACGTCCAGCCACTTCGCCCGCCCTCCGACACGGTCCCCGCAACGGGCCCTGCCGTCAGGGATGCGTCAAGGACCGCGGCGGCCCAGAGTACCCGCAGGCAGTCGGACCGGCGCACGGGTGGGGAGGGTGTTCGTACCGGCTCCCTCCTGTCGGCCGTAGCGGATGAGAACGTGAGGCGTCACGTCAGGGCCGCCCGGGGAGCATCGTGGGGCCCCGTCGCCGCTTCGGCGGTGGGAAGGGTGAGGACCATGGTCAGACCGCCGCCGGGGGTGTCCTCCGCTGTCAGGGTGCCTCCGATGGCTTCGGTGAAGCCGCGTGCGACGGCGAGGCCGAGGCCCACGCCGGCTCCGGCGGGGGCGTCTCCGTAGCGCTGGAAGGGTTCGAAGATGCGGTCCTTGGCCTCGTCCGGGATGCCTGGGCCGCGGTCGACGACGCGCAGTTCCACGCGCTCGGCCAGCGCACTGGCCGAGACGAGGACGGGTTGGCCTTCGGGGCTGTACTTGACGGCGTTCTCGACGATGTTGGCGACTGCCCGTTCGAGCAGACCGCGGTCGACCGCGACCATGGGGAGGGTTTCGGGGATGTCGAGTTCGACGCTGTCGTCGGGCACTCCGGCCAGGGCCATCGGGACCACTTCGTCGAGGTCGGTCTCGCGGATCAGCGGGGTGACGGTGCCGGTCTGGAGGCGGGACATGTCGAGGAGGTTGCCGACCAGGGCGTCGAGCCGGTCCGCTCCCTCTTCGATGCCTTCGAGCAGGTCGGCTTGGTCCTCTTCCGACCATTCCACGTCATCGGCGCGGAGGGAGGTGACGGATGCCTTGATTCCGGCGAGGGGCGTGCGGAGGTCGTGGCTGACGGCTGCCAGCAGCGCGGTTCGGATGCGGTTGCCCTCGGCCAGGCGCTGGGCCTCCTCTGCCTGACCGACGAGGCGCTGGCGGTCGAGGACGACGGCGGCCTGGGCGGCGAAGGCGCCAAGGACCCGGCGGTCCTCGGCCGGGAGGACGCGGCCGGTGAGGGCGAGGGCCATGTTCTCGCCGATGGGCATGTCGACGTCGGCGTCCTCGGGTCGCGCGGCCGGAGCGGGTCCGGTGCCGGCCGCGAGGGTCCACGGTTCGACCTCGTTGTCGCGTTCGAGCAGGGCCACCGATTCCATGGCGAAGGTCTCGCGGACCCGTTCCAGCAGGGCGGGCAGGGCGGTTTCGCCGCGCAGGACGCTGCCGGCCAGGAAGGAGAGGATCTCGGCTTCGGCGCGCAGCCGGGCGGCCTGGTGGGTACGGCGAGCGGCGAGGTCGACCACGGAGGCGACGGAGACGGCGACCGCGAAGAAGACGGCGATGGCGACGATGTTCTTGGGGTCTGCGATGGTCCACAGGTGCAGTGGCGGTGTGAAGAAGTAGTTGAGCAGCAGGGACCCGAAGGCGGCCGAGGCCAGCGCGGGGAGCAGTCCGCCGAGCAGGGCTGCGGCCACGGTCAGCGTGAGGAAGAGCAGCATGTCGTTGGTGAGCCCGAGGTCGGGCACGACGGTGCGCAGCAGTACGGTCAGGATCACCGGTCCGGCGATGCCGACCAGCCAACCCCAGATGATGCGGGATCGGCCCAGGCGGGCGCCGCGTGCCACGGGGAGGCCCCGGCCCTTGGCGGCCGCGTCGTGGGTGACGATGTGGACGTCGAGGTCGGGTCCGGACTCGCGGGCGACGGTGGCGCTGACGCCGGGGCCGAAGATGTACTGCCAGGGGCGGCGGCGGCTCACGCCGAGGACGATCTGGGTGGCGTTGACGCCGCGGGCGAATTCCAGCAGGGCGTCGGGGATGTCGTCGCCGATGACGTGGTGGAAGGTGCCGCCGAGGTCCTCGACCAGGGTCCGCTGGACGGCCAGTTCCTTGGGCGAGGCGGAGGTGAGCCCGTCGCTGCGGGCGATGTAGACGGCGAGGACTTCACCGCCGGCGCCCTTCTCGGCGAGGCGTGCGGCCCGGCGGATGAGCTGTCGGCCTTCGGGACCACCGGTCAGACCGACGACGATCCGCTCGCGGGCTTGCCAGGTGGAGCGGATGTTGTGCTCGCCCCGGTACTCCTGGAGGTACTCGTCGACCCGGTCGGCGACCCACAGGAGGGCCAGCTCGCGCAGGGCGGTGAGGTTGCCGGGGCGGAAGTAGTTCGACAGGGCGGCGTCGACCTTGTCGGGTTTGTAGACGTTGCCGTGTGCCATGCGCCGGCGCAGGGCCTGCGGGGACATGTCGACCAGCTCGATCTGGTCGGCCCGGCGGACCACCTCGTCGGGCACGGTTTCCTGCTGCCGGACCCCGGTTATGGCCTCGACGACGTCGCCGAGGGACTCCAGGTGCTGGATGTTGACCGTGGATACGACGTCGATGCCTGCCTGGAGGAGTTCCTCGACGTCCTGCCAGCGCTTGGCGTTACGGGAGCCGGGCACATTGGTGTGGGCGAGTTCGTCCACGAGTGCCACGGCAGGGCGTCGGGCCAGTACGGCGTCCACGTCCATCTCCGTGAAGACGCCACCCCGGTACTCCAGCTCGGCCCGCGGGATCTCTTCGAGTCCGTGGAGCATGACCTCGGTGCGGGGGCGGCCGTGGTGCTCGACGAAGGCGACGACGGCGTCGGTGCCGCGCTCGATCCTGCGGTGCCCCTCCGAGAGCATGGCGTACGTCTTGCCGACGCCCGGGGCGGCGCCGAGGTAGATCCGGAATGTGCCGCGTCTCATGTCGTTCAGCCTTCGAAGCGGTAGCCCATGCCGGGCTCGGTGATCAGGTATCTGGGATGCGCCGGGTCCGCTTCCAGTTTGCGCCGGAGCTGGGCCATGTAGACACGCAGGTAGTTGGTCTTGTCTTCGTACGTCGGGCCCCACACCTCAAGCAACAGCTGACGCTGGCTGATCAGCCTGCCGGGGTGGGTGATGAGGATTTCCAGCAGGTGCCACTCGGTCGGAGTGAGCCGGACATCCCGGCCATCACGCCGAACCTTTTTGGCCACCAGATCCACCGTGAAGTCGCTGGTCGTCACCAGGACCGTCTCCTGCGAAGGCTCAGCGGCCTCCTGGCGGCGGACCGCTGCGCGCAGCCGGGCCAGCAGCTCGTCCATGCTGAAAGGCTTGGTGACGTAGTCGTCGGCTCCGGCATCGAGCGCCCTGATCTTGTCCTCGGAGGTGTGGCGGGCCGACAGGACGAGGATCGGGACGCGGCTCCAGTCCCGTACGCCCTTGATGACTTCGATGCCGTCCATGTCGGGCAGGCCGAGGTCCAGCAGTATGACGTCCGGTTTGCGGGCGGCGGCGAGGCGGAGGGCCGAACTGCCGTCGGTCGCCGACTCGACGTCGAACTTGCGTGCCTGAAGGTTGATCCTCAGGGCGCGGACGAGCTGCGGGTCGTCTTCCACCACCAGGACCCTGGTCATCTGTGTGGCGCCTTCCTTCCGCGGTGGGCGTGCTGGATATGGGGCGGAGCCGGCGGGACACGGAAATCCCGTGTCCCGGCGGCTCCGAAGCCCGTTCAGGCCGGGCATCAGCGCTTGGCCAGATCCTTCAGCGCGAGGTTGAGCTTCAGGACGTTGACGTGGGGCTCGCCGAGGAAGCCGGCGGTGCGGCCCTCGGTGTGCTCCTCGACCAGCTTGGCCGCCTGCTGCTCAGTGAGGCCGTTCTCCTTGGCCACGCGCTTGATCTGAATCTCCGCGTACTCCGGGGAGATGTGCGGGTCGATCGCGGAGGCGGAGCCGGTGACCGCGTCCTTGGGCACCTCGGATTCCGGGACGCCGTTGAACTCGGCCACCTGCTTCTTGGCATCGGTGACCGCTTGCACCAGCCGGGAGTCGGACGCGCCGAGCTGGCTGGAGCCGGTGGCCAGGGGGTTGTAGCCGCTGTTGGACGGGCGCGGCTGGAACCACTTGGGGTCCGGACGCGCTGCCTCTTCCTCGTCATCCGGGTTCTTCTTGGGGAGGTCCCAGCTCTGGCCGATGAGCGAGGAGCCGACCTCTTGGCCATCGGCCTTGACCAAGGAGCCGTTGGCCTTGTCGTGGAAGAGCGCCTGGGCGACCCCGGTGACGGCGAGCGGGTAGAGGATGCCGGTCACGACGGTCAGCACCAGCAGCATCCGCAGCGCGGCGACCAGGAGACGGCCTGTGTTGGAGACGGAGTTGTTCATGGCGATCAGCACGTTCCTAATTCAGGCGAGCCCGGGGATGAGGGAGATGAGCAGGTCGATGAGCTTGATGCCGATGAACGGGGCGATCAGGCCGCCCAGGCCGTAGATCCCGAGGTTGCGGCGCAGCATCTTGTCCGCGCTGGTCGGCCGGTACCGGACGCCCTTCAGGGCGAGCGGCACGAGAGCGATGATGATCAACGCGTTGAAGATGACCGCGGAGAGGATCGCGGACTCGGGCGAGGCAAGGCCCATGATGTTGAGCTTGTCCAGGCCCGGGTAGGCGACCGCGAACATGGCCGGGATGATCGCGAAGTACTTCGCGACGTCGTTGGCGATGGAGAAGGTCGTGAGCGCACCCCGGGTGATGAGGAGTTGCTTGCCGATCTCGACGATCTCGATGAGTTTGGTGGGGTTGGAGTCCAGGTCCACCATGTTCCCGGCCTCCTTGGCGGCCGAGGTGCCCGTGTTCATGGCCACGCCGACGTCGGCCTGCGCGAGGGCCGGGGCGTCGTTCGTACCGTCACCGGTCATCGCGACGAGCTTGCCGCCGGCCTGCTCCCGCTTGATGAGGGCCATCTTGTCCTCGGGCGTGGCCTCGGCGAGGAAGTCGTCCACGCCCGCCTCCTCCGCGATGGCCTTCGCGGTCAGCGGGTTGTCACCCGTGATCATGACCGTCTTGATGCCCATGCGGCGCAGCTCATCGAACCGCTCGCGCATGCCCTCCTTGACGACGTCCTTGAGGTGGATGACACCGAGGACGCGGGCGCCCTTCTCGTCCTCGACGGCGACCAGTAGCGGGGTGCCGCCGGCCTGGGAGATGGTGTCGGTGAGTTCCTGGGCGTCGGCAGCGACCTGGCCGCCCTGCTCCTTGACCCAGGTGATGATGGAGCCCGAGGCGCCCTTGCGGGTCTTCCTGCCGTCCACGTCGACACCTGACATGCGGGTCTGGGCGGTGAACGGGACCCAGGAGGCGTGGGTCAGTTCGCCCTGGTGGCGTTCGCGCAGCCCGTACTTCTCCTTCGCCAGGACGACGATGGAGCGGCCCTCAGGGGTCTCGTCGGCCAGCGAGGACAGCTGGGCGGCGTCCGCGAGCTCGGCTGCGGTGGTGCCCTTGACGGGGACGAACTCCGACGCCTGGCGGTTGCCCAGGGTGATGGTGCCTGTCTTGTCGAGGAGCAGGGTGGAGACGTCGCCGGCGGCCTCGACGGCGCGCCCGGACATGGCCAGCACGTTGCGCTGGACGAGGCGGTCCATGCCGGCGATGCCGATCGCGGAGAGCAGGGCGCCGATGGTGGTGGGAATCAGGCAGACCAGCAGTGCGGTCAGCACGATCATCGACGTCTGCTCGTCGGCGCCCGCGTAGATCGCGAACGGCTTCAGCGTCACCACGGCCAGCAGGAAGACGATCGTCAGGGAGGCCAGCAGGATGTTCAGGGCGATCTCGTTCGGCGTCTTCTGCCGCGCCGCGCCCTCCACCAGGTTGATCATCCGGTCGATGAAGGTCTCGCCCGGCTTCGTCGTGATCTTGATGACGATGCGGTCCGAGAGAACTCTCGTACCGCCGGTGACCGCACTGCGGTCGCCGCCCGATTCACGGATGACCGGGGCGGACTCGCCGGTGATGGCGGACTCGTCGACGGACGCGACACCTTCGACGACGTCTCCGTCGCCGGGGATGATGTCGCCGGCCTCGCACACCACCAGGTCGCCGATGCGCAGCTCCGTGCCCGGGACGCGCTCCTCGTCCTTGCCGACTATGCGGCGGGCGACGGTGTCGGTCTTGGCCTTGCGCAGAGTATCTGCCTGCGCCTTGCCGCGTCCCTCGGCGACGGCCTCCGCGAGGTTCGCGAAGATGGTGGTCAGCCACAGCCAGGCCGTGATGGCCCAGCCGAACCAGTCGGTCGGGTCCAGACACACCAGCACGGTCGTGACGACCGAACCGATCAGAACCACGAACATGACCGGCGACTTGATCATCACACGGGGGTCGAGTTTGCGCACCGCGTCCGGGAAGGACTTCAGCAGCTGCTTGGGGTCGAAGAGACCGGCGCCCACGCGCCCGCTGTCGGGCTTGTGGCCCGTCGGGACGTCGCTGTGCGGCGCCGGGGTCCCGGTAGTGGTGGCGGTGGGCATCGGGTCCTCGTGGTTCTTTACGTTGGTGGTCATGACCCCAGCCCCTCGGCGAGCGGACCCAGCGCCAGCGCCGGGAAGAACGTCAGACCGGTAATGATCAGGATCGCGCCGACGAGCAGGCCGGTGAACAGCGGCTTCTCCGTACGCAGGGTGCCCGCGGTGGCCGGGACGGGCGCCTGCTCGGCGAGCGAGCCGGCCAGCGCCAGCACGAACACCATGGGCAGGAACCGGCCCAACAGCATGCACAGGCCCAGCGCCGTGTTGAAGAACGGCGTGTTGGCACCGAAGCCGGCGAACGCGGAGCCGTTGTTGTTCGACGCGGAGGTGTAGGCGTACAGAACCTCGGAGAAGCCGTGCGCCCCGACGTTGGTCATGGCCTCCTTGCCGTCCGGCAGGGCCATCGCCACCGCCGTGCCTACGAGCACCAGCGCGGGGGTGATGAGGATGTAGCAGGCCGCGAACTTGATCTCGCGGGTGCCGATCTTCTTGCCCAGGTACTCGGGCGTACGGCCGACCATCAGACCGGCCAGGAAGACCGCGATGACCGCCATGATCAGCATGCCGTAGAGCCCGGAGCCCACGCCTCCGGGCGCAATCTCGCCCAGCATCATGCCGAGCAGCAGCACACCACCGGACAGTCCGCCGTAGGAGTCGTGGAAGGAGTTCACCGAACCGGTGGAGGTCATGGTGGTGGAGACCGCGAACAGCGAGGACGGGCCTTCGCCGAAGCGCTGCTCCTTGCCCTCCATGGCGCCGCCCGCCAGCTGCGAGGCCGTGCCGGGATGCGCGTACTCGAGCCAGGTCACCAGAACCACGCCGACGAACCAGATCGTCCCCATCGCGGCGACGATCGCGTAGCCCTGCTTGACGTTGCCGACCATGCGGCCGAACGTGCGCGGCAGCGAGAAGGGGATCACCAGGAGCAGGAAGATCGTCAGCAGGTTCGAGAAGCCGTTGGGGTTCTCAAAGGGATGGGCGGAGTTGGCGTTGAAGTAGCCGCCGCCGTTGGTGCCCAGGTCCTTGATGGCTTCCTGGGAGGCCACCGCGCCCGGCGAGATGCTCTGGGGCTGCCCGGTCACCGTGGTGAGGTCGTGGATGCCGCCGAAGTTCTGGATGGCGCCCGCGGCGACCAGCAGGATCGCGGCGATCACCGAGATGGGGATCAGGATGCGGACGGTGCCGCGCACCAGGTCCGCCCAGAAGTTGCCCAGCTCGCCCGTGCGGGAGCGGGCGAAGCCGCGTACGAGGGCCACCGCGACGGCGATGCCGACGGCTGCCGAGACGAAGTTCTGGACGGCCAGGCCGGCGGTCTGGGTGACGTGGCTCATGGCCGTCTCGCCTGAGTACGACTGCCAGTTCGTGTTCGACACGAAGGACGCGGCGGTGTTGAACGCCTGGTCCGGGGTGATCGCCTCGAAGCCGAGTGACAGCGGCAGGACGTGCTGTACGCGCTGGAGCACATACAGCAACAGCACGCTCACGGCGGAGAAGGCGAGGACCGCGCGCAGGTAGGCGGACCAGCGCATCTCAGCGTTCGGATTGGCGCCGACGCTGCGGTAGATCCACTTCTCGACCCGCAGGTGCTTCTCGGAGGAGAAGACGCGGGCCATGTAGTCGCCCAGGGGGCGGTGCACCAGGGCCAGGGCGGCGATCAGCGCCGCCACCTGGAGCACGTCAGCAAGAACGGGGCTCATATCGGGACTCAGAACCTCTCCGGCTTGACGAGGGCGAGGACGAGATATCCCAGCAGAGCGACGGCCACGACCAGGCCGACGATGTTCTCGGCAGTCACAGCTTCGTCACCCCCTTGGCGATGAGAGCCACCAACGCGAAAACCGCGATCGTGGTGACGACGAAGGCCACATCGGCCATCGTGAGCTCCTGGAGGAAGTGGAAGTAGGGAATCGGCCAGCTGGCCGATCCAGAGCTAACCGCATCCCGGAAGCATCGTTAAGGGGCCTTGACGGCTCCCATACGCCGGACGTGGCGCCTTTGACGGAATCCTTACGCGGCGCGGATACGCAAGCCCTGTTCAGCCCTCGCCGGGCAACGCCGTGTCGAGGGCGGAGCCGGTCAGGTCGGCGAGTGTCGCAGCCACCCGGCGCGCCTGGACCGAAGGCACCGAACCCGGCGTGGGGGCGAGCATGAACCGGCCGTAGTAGTGACCGTTGCCGCTGGCGCGCACTTCGGTCTCGCCCTCGGGCCGGGCGTTGCGTTCCAGATCCCAGGCGCGGCGGCCGACCGACACACTGCCGTCGTGCTCCAGCCGGGGGGCGGCCGAGCAGGGACCCGTATTCGAAGCGGCATCCCCGCAGCTCCAGCAGCTCAGTGAGATCGCCCCGGACGTGGTCCACCACGGCCTCGGGAGATCCGGCGCGCTGGGCGAAACAGCCGCGAGCTCCCCGGCGAGGCGGGTGCCACGGGTGACCACCAGGGCGGCGGCCACCAGCCGGATCAGTGCTTCGCTCGTCTCCGCCAGGCGGCTGCGGAAGGGCACGAGCGCGCGACCAGGAAGGGCAGGAGGAGCTCCCGTCAGTGCGACACGGTCACTCACAAGGTATCGGGGCACGGTCTCCACCCCAGCTCATCCGTCTCGGGACGACCACGAAGAGTGTCGACTCAGAACTTCTCCGGGTTGATCAGGGCTGCCACGAGGTAAGCGAGCAGGGAAACGGCCACGAGCAGCCCGACGACATTCTCCAGATCCATCTGCAATCCGTTCTCTCGGCCAGGCGGGGCGGATGCCCGCAATGCGACGATGCACCCGCGCCGGGTGGACCGCGCCCGTGCTGACGCTGTCTTGTCGGACTTCATACGGAAACCGTCCAGTACTCGCCGGCACCCCGTGACGCGCAGGAACCGGCACCTCCGCGAGCCGGCAAGGCCGGCGGATCCATACCTGTTGACGTGTCACTGACGGAGTCTTGACGGAAGTCACCGCACACCCGTCAAGACCTCGCCAATTGCCGACTCCGGATGCTCGGCATGGCCTCAACGAGCGGTAGGTTCCTGCCCGTTGTGCCGCCAGGGGACCCGCACGTCACGTGACGAGCCGGAGGGGCCCTATGGGACGGGTCCCGGCGGTGCATCCCTCGTCCGGCCCAGCCGATCCCACCGATAGGTCTCTCCATGCCTCCCGCCGCCACCCGGCAGGTACCTCCCGTCCGGACCCCGTCGCAGGCCCCCGTCAACCGGCCACCCCGCAGACGCCCAGGGAGGCGGCCCCTGCTGGACTCCGTACAGCAGGCGGCTTCCTTCCAGGAAGCCCTGCGCAAGCTGCGTCCCCGTGAACTCGTCAGGAAGCCCGTCCTGTTCGTGGTGGCGGTGGGGTCCGCTCTGACCACCCTCTCGGCGCTGGTTCACCCGTCCGTTTTCACCTGGGTGATCAGTGTCTGGCTCTGGCTGACGGTGATCTTCGGCAACTTCGCCGAGGCCGTCGCCGAAGGGCGCGGCCGGGCCCAGGCCGAGTCGCTGCGCCGGGCGCGCACAGACACCGTCGCGCTGCGCCTACGTCACTGGACGTACGGCCTGAACCTCCGGCATGCCGAGACCGAGGCCGTCTCCCCGGCCGACCTCCAGCCGCTCGATGTGGTCCTGGTGGAGGCGGGGGAGCTGATCCCCGCCGACGGCGATGTGATCGACGGCGCCGCAGCGGTCGACGAGTCGGCCGTCACAGGCGAATCGGCCCCGGTGATCCGGGAGTCCGGCGGCGACCGATCAGGCGTGACGGGCGGTACGACCGTGCTCTCCGACTCGATCGTCGTACGGGTGACCTCGCGCCCCGGGCACAGCTTCATCGACCGCATGATCGCCCTCGTGGAGGGCGCCACCCGGCAAAAGACCCCGAACGAGATCGCGCTCAACATCCTGCTGTCGGCGCTCACCGTCGTCTTCATCCTGGTCGTCTTCGGACTCCAGCCCATGGCCGCACACGCGGGCGCCGCTCAGACCACCACCGTGTTGGTGGCCCTCCTCGTCACCCTGATCCCCACCACCATCGGCATCGCCGGCATGGACCGCCTCGTCCAGCGCAACGTCGTCGCGATGAGCGGGCGCGCGGTCGAGGCCGCCGGCGACGTCAACACCCTGCTGCTCGACAAGACCGGCACCATCACCCTCGGCAACCGGGAGGCGGCCTCCTTAGCGCCGCTCCCCGGGGTGGACCACCCGCCGAGCGGGCCCCGGGGGCGCTGCGTTGTCCCGTCTCACCGCTTGTCGCTGTGGGAGTGATCCTCACGATCGCCGGGGCCGCCCTTTACACGACGCCTGGTGAGCGGCCGGAAATCGTCGCCGCCGGCGCACTCGTTCTGTCGGCCATCGCCGCTTGGTGGTGTGCCTCCCGCCAGGGGTGATCACGACCTGACATCGAAGCGTTCGTAGGCGGGTGCGGGGCAGACAACCCGGCCTCCGGTGGATACGGTGTAAGCAACGTGTCAAGAGCTGGCACGCGGTGTGCCGGGAAGTCTGGTCGGCGTCCCTAGGGCAGTGCGCCCTTCTCGCCGACGCCGAAAGCAAACCGCGATGCCCACCGCCCCACGTGACACTTCCTCCCCCGACCGCCACTCCTCGGTGTCCCACCCCGGACCGGGCGCACCGCTCCCATGACCGAGACAGTCGGCGCGGACGGGTACCACATCTGATGGCCGATGGCGGCACCTCGCTGTTGGCACCGGTGATCGTCATCGCTGCCCTGGTCATCCGGACAGCGCTCACCGAGCTCCGGGATCCGGGCAGTGCCCGGCGGCAGTGGGCATTCGCCGTCAATGCCCGGGCCATGACGGCCGGCGCGACGGTCGCCTCAGCCATCATCTTGATCGGCGGTCAGCGCTTCGGCTGGGCGGCCGCCGCCTGGGCGCTTCTCGCCGGGGCACTCACCGCGTTCCTCACCGGCCGTGACGCTCCCGACCCCACATCCGCAACAGCGCGGAGCAAGGAGCATGCCGTGTCGGAACGGCAGATCGGAAAGGTATTGGCGGCCGTTGGCGCGCCTCTCACCCTGGCCGGAGTGGCGATGCACATCCTGCCCGGCCCCGGATTCCCCTTTCTCATCATCGGCCTGGCCCTGCTGATCACCGGCCTCGCCATGGCCGCCTCAGCCCGCCGCCGATAGCACCTTCACTGCTCTCTCCCCCACCCGACCGTCGACCGGAGCCTGCAAGCCATGACCTGGCAGTGGATCGGGCGAGGTGGCCGCCCGGCAGTAGACCGGCCCGACGTGGACGAGACGGCAGAGGGGACCGAACCGGACACCACGCCGCTCCCCCGCGCTCTGTCACTCTCTGCCGCGTTCGAGGGCAGTGAGCCGATTGCCGGGGCTCGGCTGCTTGCCCGCTCTTTCTTGACCGACGTGCAGAGAGTCCATGGCCTGCGGGTCTCGGACCGCTTTCTGGATCTGGTGGAGCTGGTCGTCAGCGAGCTGGTCACCAACACCCGCAAATACGCGCCCGGCCCCAGCCTGCTGACCCTCCAAGTCCGGAACGGCTGCGTGGATGTGACCGTCTGGGACAGCAACCCGGCCCTGCCGACGATCCTGACTCCAGACCCCACCCGCGTGGGACAGCACGGCCTCGAGATCGTCATGGCCTCCGCCCGGACCTTCCAGGTCCGCCGCGAACCCGTGGGCAAACGGATCACTGCCTCCCTCCCGCTCACCGACGATCCGGCCACGGATGCCGCAGGCGGCTGACGATGAGAGATCGCGGCCTTTCCGATCGGGGCCGACGGAAGCGCACGCCTGCGTAGGAGGCTGCCCTCCTCGAAGGCGTGGACCTCGTCAAGGCTTCAGTCCTCAGCTACGGCGTCACGGAGCGGCCGCCGCCCAAGCCCCGGGCGAGGTTCAGGAAGCGGGTCAGGATCGTGCGGACTGCGCGGCCGGTTCCCGACAGAATTCATGGGTAAAATCTCACAAAAGGTATCAATGGTCGCTCTCCTTCGCTTACGAGGAGGCGTGAGGCATGGATTCCTGGCTGATCTGGCTGATTGCCGCTCTGGCCTTGGGCGCAGTCGAGATCATCACGCTCACTGCCGCGCTCGGGTTGCTGGGGGGTGCAGCGCTGGTCACAGCCGTGTTCGCCGCCGCCGGCTTGCCCCTTCCCTGGCAGTTTCTGGTGTTCGCGGTCGTGTCGACGGTCGGCTTGGTCTTCGTCCGCCCGGTCGCGCTTCGCCGCCTGTCTTCCTCGCCGGACGGGCGCTTCGGCGTGGACGCCCTGATCGGCGGGGCCGCCTACGTGACATCAGAGGTGTCGAAGTGGGGTGGCAGAGTCCGTATCGGCGGTGAGGAATGGACGGCGCGCGCCTACGACGAGACGCTGGTGATCCCTCCCGGCACGACCGTCGATGTCATCGAGATCAAGGGCACCACCGCGCTCGTCTATCCCCGGGAGTGAGCCATGGAGATCTCCGCGTTCCTCATAGCCGGCCTGCTCGTCGCGGTCCTCGCGGTCTTCACCGTGGTGCGGGCGGTCCGGATCGTCCCCCAGGCCCGCGCCCGCAACGTCGAGCGGCTCGGACGCTACCACCGGACCCTGAAGCCCGGGCTCAACGTCGTCATCCCCTACATCGACCGCGTCTACCCGGTGATCGACCTGCGCGAGCAGGTCGTCTCCTTCAAACCCCAACCGGTCATCACCGAAGACAACCTGGTGGTCGAGATCGACACCGTCCTCTACTTCCAGGTCACCGACCCGCGCGCCGCCGCCTACGAGATCAACAACTTCCTCCAGGCGGTGGAACAGCTGACCGTCACCACCCTGCGCAACGTCGTCGGCTCCATGGACCTGGAAAAGACCCTGACCTCGCGCGACACCATCAACAACCAGCTCCGCGGTGTCCTCGACGAGGCCACCGGCAAGTGGGGGCTGAGGGTCAACCGGGTGGAGATCAAGGCCATCGACCCGCCGCAGTCCATCAAGGACGCGATGGAGAAGCAGATGCGGGCCGAGCGGGACAAGCGGGCCGCCATCCTCGGGGCCGAGGGTCAGCGCCAGTCCCAGATCCTCACCGCGGAAGGCGACAAGCAGTCCGCCGTCCTACGCGCCGAAGGCAACCGGACCGCCGAGATCCTCAAGGCCGAGGGGCAGTCGCGAGCCATCGACGAGGTGTTCCAGGCCGTCCACCGCAACGACCCCGACCCCAAGCTGCTCGCCTACCAGTACCTCCAGGCGCTCCCCCAGATCGCGCAGGCACCGGGCAGCACGCTCTGGGTGATACCCGGGGAGGTCACCTCCGCCCTCCAGAACGTCACCCGCGCCTTCAACGAGGTCCTCCCCCAGTCCACCGCCACCCGCGAGGCGTCCTCGGACGATCTCGCCGTCCAGGCGGCGAACGACGCGGCGAAAGCGGCGGAAGCCGCTGCCGAGGCCCTCGCCGACGCCGCAGAGGCCGACAGCGAAGCCGCCAGTGCACTCGCAACACGTCGCAAGGCCGGTGGACGCGGCGACGAGGCAGCACCGCCGCCCGGTCCGCCGAACTGACACCACTTCACGTCGATCACGACGGGACCCGCCCGAAATGCGCCGCCTCCGGTCTCATGCACGGGAGATGTACGAACACAACCGCTCGAACAACTCGGCGGCCTCGTCGACGTGTCCTCCACCGGGTGACTCCTCCAACAGGTAGCGGCATGGCGGGCCGTTGCCCGTTCAGGCGATCAGCGATCACACGCGTGGTCGCGGGCATGCGTGGGTGGCCGGCCGGCAGAGCCCTGCTCAGGGGAAGGACCGGCAGCGAGGCCTTCAGGGGCCCTTCCCGGCGACATGTGCGCAGCGGGAGCGCCCGGCAGGATCCCCCCTGTGCGCCGGCCAGTGATCACGTCCCTGGCCCGGCACCTCGTCCCGACCACCACGGTTCTCGGCGCCCCCTTGCCGACCTGGCTGAGGACCAGCGCCTACGGAGCCAGTCGCCGCTTTCCCCGAGACCGGTCAGCAGAGCGGCGCTGACCGCACATGCCGAGAGGGAGGCGAGTTGGTCGGCAATCAAGCTGATGCCCCAGATGAGCACGGTGACCATGGCCCACCAAGCCGTGAGTGAGTTCCAAGACCGCCGCCCAGACTTCCTGGCACTCCACCGGCTGCTTCACGTATCCCTTACGTCGTCGTCTTGACGGGGCTCTGACGGCAGTTCGGACTGCCATACATTGCCGGAACCCGGCATGAATGCGTCACTTATCGGCCGTCTATCGTGGGCATACGCATCAGAGAGGTGTCCATGAACGGAAATCCGCTGTACCACGGCATCGCGCTGGCGGTAGGCACACTGCTCGTGCTCCCCCTGGCGCTGGCAGTGCTCAGCGGCTGGACGCCGCGCGGGCTCCGGGGGCGGCGGCTGGCCGTTCGTCCCTACGCATGGGCCCTCCTCTGCCTCTATGCCGTGATGCCGCTGAACGCCGTCCCGCGCATGATCGACGCACCCTCGGGCGTCGTCATGGCCTGCACGGGTCTGGGCTTCGGTTTCGTGGTGGCGGCCGCAGCGTGCTTCCTGCGCGCCGAACGGACCTCCCGCAGCGTGAACTCGCGGGCGAAGAGTTGACCGCGATGCCTGGAGGCAGGCTCCTTGGGTGGGTGCGACGCAACCTCACGGAACGCCGTATGGCGGTCGTCCTCGTGATCGTCGGCGTTCCTGTGACGCTGGCCGGCGCCTTGCTGTACGCCCTGCCGGGCCCCGGTTTTCCGGTACTGGTCATTGGCCTCGCCACGCTCATCACGGGCCTGGTCATGCTGGGCTCACGGGCCGGCCACGGCTGAGCCGACAGGAAGACACCCTCGGCGCTCCTGCCAGTCCGCGCCGACCGTGGGGAACGGTGCCCGCTCGCGCGCGGTGTGCTGCCGTTCAACGTCGGGCGGCAGCCGAAAGTGTCTGACGACAACGGTCGTGCGGGAGTCAGTCCGAAGGTGGGCGTCCGCCGCTGGTGTACGCGACCAAGGTCCCCGCCAGCTACGCCCAGGGCAGCGGCCGGCGACCCGGCCGACCGCCAGCTGGCCAGGGCGAGAACACATGCCACCATCGCCCCGGCCGCCCACGCACGCGGATCCCACAGAAATCGCCGCTCTCGACGCCCGGCCCCGGGTTCTCGCAGCTCGGTGACCGCTGTCCTGATCACGAGGGCGGCGATGACGATCGCCGGCCCCAGGAGTGCTGCGCCCGCCTGCACTCTCCTTCGCGTCAGCCGTTGGAGCCGGGCGTGAGGGTGCGCCGGTAGATGTCGGGTATCCCGTCGGCGTCGGCGTCGAGGGTCTCCTCCTCGTACAGACTCCGGTAGATCTTGTTCCTGCGCCGGAGCAGGACGGCGGCGAGCACGGCCGCGGTGAGGGAGGCGATCAGGACGGCGGCCTTGACGTGCTCACCGACCTCTTGGCCGGGGAAGGCCAGTTCGCCGATGAGGAGGGCGACGGTGAAGCCGATCCCGGCCAGGACGGAGAGGCCGAGGACGTCGGCCCATGCGAGGTCGGGGTTGAGCTCCGCCTTGGTGAAGCGGGCGGCGAGGTAGGTGCCGAGGAAGATGCCGAGGACCTTGCCGACGACGAGGCCGATGAAGACGCCGAGGGGCTCGGGGCTGGTGAACACTTCGGCCAGCGCGGGTCCGGAGATGCTGACGCCGGCGGCGAAGAGGGCGAAGAGCGGCACCGCGACGCCTGCCGAGAACGGGTGCACCAGGTGCGATACGCGGGCCCCCGGGGAGATTTCCTCGCCCTTGTCGCGGGTCGTCCGCAGGATGAGCCCCATGGCGACGCCCGCGACGGTGGCGTGGATGCCGCTGTTGTACATCAGGGCCCAAATCGCGATACCGAGCGGTACGTAAAACCACCAGCCGCGGACCCGGAGCCGCTGGAGCAGGTAGAAGACTCCCAGGCCTGCGAAGGCTCCGCCCAGCGCCCAGAAGTTCAGGTCGCTGGTGAAGAAGATCGCGATGATGAGGATGGCGCCGAGGTCGTCGACGACGGCCAGGGTGAGCAGGAAGGCGCGCAGGGCGGAGGGGAGGTGGGTGGAGATGACGGCGAGGACAGCGAGTGCGAAAGCGATGTCGGTGGCCATCGGCACGGCCCAGCCGTCGAGGCTGCCGCCCCCCAGACCGGCGGTGAGTGCGTACAGGGCGGCGGGCACGATCATGCCGCATGCGGCGGCGACGACCGGGAGGGCCGCCGTGGCGGGGGTACGTAGCTCGCCGACGACGAGTTCGCGCTTGAGTTCGATGCCGGCGACGAGGAAGAAGACCGCCAGGAGCCCGTCGGCGGTCCAGTGCCCGACCGACAGTTCCAGCCCGAGGGCGGGTATCCCGAAGTGGAAGTCACGTATCGCCTCGTACCCCCCGCTCCACGGGCTGTTGGCCCAGACCAGGGCCACGACTGCTGCCGCCAGCAGGACGAGGCCACCGATCGTTTCGGTGCGCAGGGCGGAGGCGATGGCCTGGCGTTCGGGCCACGGCATGAGTCCGAAGACGATGCGCGGGCGCGGGTCGATCATTGGGGTGGCCTTCCGGGGCGTCGGCTGGAAATGGGCACACGGCCCCTACATCGCCGACCAGACTTCCCGGCACACCGCGCGTCACCGGCAGCTCGGCTGCCCCATTGACGCGTTCTTTACACCCTATGGGAGATGCCCGGATACCACCAGAGGGGTTCTCACCTGCTGAAACGCAGATGAGTGGGCTCGTACACACCAAGGCGCGAGGTATGTACGAGCCCACTCAGGAGCCGGGCCGCCGGGGGGACGGTCAGACGGTGGTCTTCACCGGCTCCTGGTCTTCGTCCTCGTCGGCTTCGGTGTCCAGGCCGGCGTCGCGGCGGCGGACGAAGTCGAGGAAGGTGTTGAGTTCCCGCTTGACCACGGGGGCCAGCAGGTACAGGCCGATGATGTTGATGACCGCGAGCATGAACAGCACCGCGTCGGCCATGTCGATCAGGGTCTGCAGGGTAAGCAGCGAACCGGCGACCGCGAACAACGTGTAGAAGACCTTGAAGGTCAGCTCGCTGGTCCTGCTGCGGCCGAAGAGGTGCGTCCAGGCCTTCATGCAGTAGTAGCCCCAGGTCAGCACCGTGGAGATGGCGAACAGCATCACCGCGATGGTGAGGATGTACGGGAACCAGGGCAGGACCGTGCCGAAGGCGTCCGAGGTGATCGTCACGCCGCCGACGCCTTCGCCCTTGCGGGCCTCGCCCCAGCTGGCCGGGTTGGCGATGACGATCGTCAGGGCGGTCATGGTGCAGATGACGACCGTGTCGATGAACGGCTCCAGCAGCGCGACCAGGCCCTCGCTGGCGGGGTGCTTGGTCTTGACCGCGGAGTGCGCGATCGGCGCGGAGCCGAGACCGGCCTCGTTGGAGAACGCGGCCCGCTTGAAACCGATGATCAGCGCACCGAGGACACCACCGGCGACACCCTCGGGGTTGAAGGCACCCTCGATGATCGTGGAGATCGCGGACGGTACGGCGGAGACGTTGACGAGGATGACCACGATGCAGGCGACGATGTAGATGCCGGCCATCGCGGGAACGAGCTTGCTGGTGACGGAGGCGATGGAGCGGATGCCGCCGAGGAGCACGATGCCGACGATCGCGGCGATCAGGATGCCGAAGAACAGGGCGCCGGCCGAGGAGCCCATCATGCCGCTCTCGCCGCCGGTGACGGAGACCAGCTGCGCGTAGGACTGGTTGACCTGGAAGAGGTTGCCGCCGAAGAGACCGAAGAACAGGATCATCGCGGAGGCGAGGACCGCCAGGACCTTGCCGAGGGTCTTGCCGCGGGCGCCGAAGCGCTCGGCCAGGCCCTTGGGCAGGTAGTGCATCGGGCCGCCGGAGACGGAGCCGTCGGCGTGCACCTCGCGGTACTTCACGCCGAGGGTGACCTCGACGAACTTCGTCGCCATGCCCAGCAGGCCGCAGAGGATCATCCAGAAGGTGGCGCCCGGGCCACCGATGGAGACGGCCACCGCCACACCCGCGATGTTGCCGAGGCCGACGGTGCCGGAGACGGCCGCGGTCAGCGCCTGGAAGTGGTTGACCTCACCGGCCGACCCCTTCTCGTCGTACTTGCCGCGCACCACGTTCACCGCCAGGCGGAACTTGCGTATCTGCACCAGCCCGAACCAGCCCGAGAAGACCAGGCCGGCCACCACGAGCCAGGCGACGATCAGTGGAAGCTGGGTTCCTCCGACGGGGACGGAGTAGAAGACGATGTCTCCGAGCCACTTGGCGATGGGCTCGAAGAATCCGCTGACGGCTTCGTCTACGGAGGTGGTGATGGTGTCGAGTGACATCAGGCTTTACCTCGATGGCGCAGAACCGGCGCAGTGCGGTGCGACGGTGTGAGTGCGGGCGGGCATGGAGCGAACGCCGTTGTCCGATCGGCGACCCTGGGCGTCTCGATCCGCGGACTCGGACCGTGACCTCCCTGGCCGTGCAGAGCCGGTGCATGCCGGCACTCCGCGATCCGGCGAGGGGTGGTACCGAAAGCGGAGTTGCGCATTCTTAGCACGCTCTTTATGGATTCTTTAGTGACGTGGATCACTCACCAGGGCCCGCGCCCTGGAAACCCAAGGGCTGGTGATGCGATCGTTATCCGGATTTGAGGTTCCACTGAGCGAACGAGCCTGCCTGATCTGCTGCGGTTCGGACCGATAGGTCATTGGGTGAGAGGGCCGCGGCGGGCGAAAGGAGTGTCAGGTGAATGGGATGGTCGACATCGCGGGGCGGCCCTGGTGCTGTTCGTCCTGCGGGATGTCTTCCACACGCTGCTGCATCCGACGAACCACGGCGGTCCGAGCAGGCTGGTCATGACGGGGCTGTGGCGGCTGTCCGCTTCGGTGGCCTCACGCCGTCGTGCGTCCTGACTGGCCGGCCCGATCGCGATGGTCGCTGTCGTAGCGGTGTGGGCGCTGGCCGTGGTCATGGGATGGGCACTGATCTACTGGCCGCACATGCCGCAGGCGTTCACCTACACCGCCGGGCTCTGGTCCCCGCCGAGCACTCGTCGTTCACGGACGCCCTCTACATCTCCTTGGTCAACATCTCGGCGCTCGGCCTCGGTGACATCGCGCCCACCGAGGGATGGCTGCGGATCCTCGCCCCACTGGAAGCCTTCGTCGGCTTCTCCCTGCTGACCGCAACGGTTTCCTGGACACTCGGCATCTACCCGGCGCCGGCCAGCCGCCGGGCGCCGGCACTCAGGCTGTCCCACCTCTCGCGCACGCATCTCACGGCGGAGCAGATCGACACGGACGCGCCCGACGTCATGCTGTCCGCCGCCGTGCTCCGCACCGCGCTGGAGGACCTCGCCGTCATCCTCGACCAGCGCTTCCTCCACACCCAGGGCAGGCTGTAGCAGGTCTTCGTCGCCTTCGCAGACGATCACGGACGCCACTCCGATGCCTGAGGCGACTCACTCCTCGCGGGCCGCATGCCTGCCGTTCGGGCGGATGGGCAGGTGGCGGGAGTCGGTGGCGCGAGTGATGGCATTCTCCACGGCGGCTACCCGGTCGGCGAGCAGGCCGAGTGCGGCCACCGCCCGGCTCAGGGGGTCGTCGCCGGAGCCGCCGAGAGCCTGCGAGCGGACATACGAGGCGGTGATCTCGGCCCAGCGGGTCGCCTGGCCATGGGTGAGGGCACCCCGGAGGGCGGCGAGCTTGAGGAGGTTGGCCTCGGCTCCGGTGGTGAGGGTTTGGGCCTCCGATGTGTAGTGGTCGTCGATCAGCGCGGTCAGTTCGGCGTCGTTCATTGCAGGTGAAATGCGAGCCGCGATCTTGTTCATGTTGCGGTAGGAGCCTTGGAGTCGGAAGGGCGGCTCGGTGCGGCTCGCGTCGGTCTGGGCCGCGGAGGCGATGTAGGCGTCGTTGACCGCGAGGACCGTCTGCCGGGCGGTGAGCAGGTGGCGCAGGACGGCGAGGATCCGGTCCAGTTCGGCCGACGGGTAGGGGTGGGTGAGCCGGTCGCGTCGGGCAGTGGGGTCGTCGTCGGCGAGGCGTACGAGCAGATCCAGGTCGGCGCGGTCTCGGGCGGCGAGTGGGGCGAGGACCGGGTTGGAGGTGAGGGCGTTCTCGACGAAGCTGAGGGCGAAGGCGTCCTCCTTGCCGGTCAGAACGTCCCCGAGGTTCCAGACGTCTGCGCGGTTCGCGAGCATGTCGGGGATGCGGAAGCGTTGCCCCGACTCGGTGTACGGGTTGCCGGCCATGCAGACGGCGAACCGCTTGCCGCGCAGGTCGTGCCCGTTCAGGGTGCGGGTCGCGTCGCACAGCGGGATGAACTTCTGGAGCAGCTCGGGCGAGGTGTGCTGGATGTCGTCCAGGTAGAGCAGCACGTTGTTCCCGGCGGTGAGCGCGAAGGCGATCTTCTCCAGTTCGCGGCGGGCGGCGGCATCCGGGGCCTCGGCCGGGTCGAGGGAGGTCGTGTGGTGGCCGAGGGCCGGTCCGTCCACCTTGACCAGGAGCAGCCCGAGGCGCTCGGCTACGTACTCCAGGAGCGTGGTCTTGCCGTAGCCGGGCGGGGAGACGAACAGGAGCAGGCCGCTGCTGTCGGTGCGCTTGGCGTCCCCGGCCGCGCCCAGCTGCTTGGCGAGGCTGTCGCCGATGAGGGGGAGGTAGACCTCGTCGACGAGGCGGTTGCGGACGAAGGAGGACATGACCCGGGGCCGGTACGCGTCGACGCGCAGCTGGGTGCGCATCGACGCGAGGAGGGTGCTGCGGCGCTGCTGGTAGGTACGGAAGCCCGGGACGGCCTCGGCCGCGAAGTCAGTGGTACGGGAGAGGAATTCGTCCAGCCTCAGGTTCAGGGAGCGCCCGGTGATCTGCGGATGGGTGCCGAGCAGGCCGGTGACGGTTGCCGTGGTCTCGCCGGTGACGTCGTAGCGCTCCAGGGAGGGGCACAGTTCGACGGCCGCGGCCTCGGCGATGTCGCCTGCGTCGATGT
Organism: Streptomyces sp. NBC_01232; assembly: GCF_035989885.1. Taxonomy (GTDB): domain Bacteria; phylum Actinomycetota; class Actinomycetes; order Streptomycetales; family Streptomycetaceae; genus Streptomyces. The sequence continues at coordinate 6,938,177 of NZ_CP108518.1, read as the reverse complement.
CCTCGCCGCAGGCCGCCGCGTAGGAGGTGAGCCAGCCGTCGACGAGGTGCCGGCGTACGGCCGGGTCGGGGAGTGCGGCCAGGTCCTGCTCGTACGGCGATGCCCCTACGCTGCGGTGGAACTTCTCGAGGAGGATGCGGGCCGAGGCGGACACCGCGAATCCGGCGGGACCGGAAACCAACTCCTCGAAGAGGTATTCGGCAGCGCGGCCGACATCGGCCTCCTCGGTGAACCGGGTTACCTCGGAGGTGAGTTCGGCCAGCAGTCCGTCGATGGCGGGGGTGAGCCCGAAAGTCTCGCGAGCCCTGGCCAGGGACACCGCGCGACGGGCGAAGTGGTCACGGAAACCCTCCGTCGTGCCGTGGGCCCAGAACAGAGCGGCCGCCGCGCGCTCGCGCGGAGGGTAGCGCAGCAGTCCGGCGCTCTCGCGCAGCCTCAGCAGCACGGTGAGGATCGCGGTGGCGTCGTGGTCGTGGACGCCCCTCTCGTAGCCCTCGTCGTACGCGGCTTCGGCGGCCTGCCGTACGAGCGTGGGCAGGTCAGCGGCGGCGAGGGCATCGGCGCCGTGCTCGGCCAGCAGCCGCGCGGCCAGGTACTCCGCCCGGTACACCCGGGGTGACTCGGACGGCAGCAGCCGACCCCAGTAGGGCCGGGTGGCGGCGAACTCCGGGTCGGTGACCGGGTGGCGGTAGTCGGTGCCGTTCAGGGCGAAGGCCAGGCCGTCCTGGTGCGGTACGAGGGTCAGCTCGGGGGCCTGGCGGGTGACGGCGAAGCTGTGGCGGCCCAGGCGGATCGTGTCGCCGCCGTCCGTGAACAGGTCGCCGCGGTCGCGCAGGGCACGTCCGGCCTCCTGGCGGGCGGCCAGCAGGCGGCCCGCCAGTTCCTCCGCCCTGACCGAATCGCCGAGCTGCCGCAGTTCGTCGGCGGTGCGGCGGACCTTGGCCGCCATCGGGTCCGAGGCGAAGTATGTGTTGATCTCGTCGAGGTTCTCCAGCCCCGATGCCCGGCGGGTGACCGTCTCCAGAACCCGGCGCGCGGACTCGGAGAGGGCTTCGGCGCGCCGGGCGCGGGCGTCCCGGAGGGTCTGCTGGCGCGAGGAGAACGCGTCGTGGATCTCGGTCCGCTTCTCGGTGATCTCGGCGAGGAATCCGTCGTGCTCGGCGAAGCGCGACTCCAGGTTCTCCAGTTGGAGGAGCAGTCGGGCGAGCTGGGCCTCGCAATCCTCGGGCGTGGCGGCGGCGGCCAGAGCGCCGGTGACGGCCTGGCCCAGGAGCGCGAACTCGGCTGCGAACTCGGCCCGCCCTTCGCGGTCGAGGAGTTCTCGGCGGCGGGCGCCGAGCGTGGCGCGGGCCCGGTTCACGGACCCGAGGACCTCGGCGATCCGCTCCAGGATGGTGGTGCGTACGGTCGCGTCACCGATGTCCAGGCCCGCGACGACCTCGACGAGGGTCTGGAGGCCGAAGGTCCGCTCCTCCAGCCGCTCCTCGACGGGGACGGCCTCGGCGACGGTGGTGATGCCCTCGGCGTCGGTGGTGAGCTGTTCGGCCTCGGCGTGATGGGCGGTGAAGGCGTTCTCGCGGTGCAGGAAGGCGACGGCACGCTGGGCCGTGGAGGTGATGTCGCCCTCCACGTTGGCGGCCAGGGCCTCGATGCCGTCGGTGTCCGCGTACCGCATCTCCTTGAGGGTGATCAAACGACCCTGTGCCCGGCGCAGTTCGGTGATGCGGTCGATCCACTCCTCGGCGGTGGCCGGGGCCTCGCCGCGGATACGGCGGATCAGCCGGGCGATCGACTGAGCGGATTCGGCGAGGGCGTCGGCAGCTTGCCGGGTGAGGACCTGGACGCTCTCGAATTCCTCCAGTACGTGTGCGGTGGTGGACCGGACCTCTTCGAGGGGGCCGCGCAGGTCCCCGGTCTCGGCGTCGCCGAGCCAGGGGAACCGGTCGGCGGCCCGGACGCAGGCGGCGAGCAGCGTCTCGTACACCGCCCCGGAGTGCGTGGCTTCGGTCTCTGTGGCTTGGCGTGCGATGGAAAGGCAGTCGGCGATGCCCCGCACCAGGTCGGCGTTGCCGATGCGGGCGAGCGGGCCGTTTCCGGAGGATGAGGCGTAGGTGTCGGAGGTGTAGGGGGTGTGCCAGATCTGCACGGAGTGCATACGGGCGGGCTCGGCGACGCCGGCGCGCAGGACGACGAGAGCGCCGTCGTCGAACAGGGCATGGCCGTGGCAGGAGATGGGGGCGGCGACCTCCTTGCGGATGAGGTTGTAGGAGAGCAGCAGGCCGCGTCCTTCTGCGCGGGCGTGGAAGGTGAAGAGGACGTCCTCGCCGTTGGGAGCGCACACGGCCTTCTCGAATTCCAGGTCCGTCGTGTCCGTGTCGAAGGTCTTCACGGTGCCCGACGCGAGGCAGTAGCCGCCGGGGAAGACGATGCCCTCGTCGTCCGGCAGCCGGCGGCAGGACTGGCCGATGCCGTCGAGGCGGACAACGGTGTTCGTGACGGTGTTGAAGACCAAGTGACGGCTGGTCTGCTCCTTGTAGGGGCGGATCCGCAGCAGGATCAGCGAGCCCACGGTGGCGTAGGCGATCTCGGCATCGGCGAGGGACTGCAGCGGCTCGTCGACCGGCTCGCGGTGGATGCCCTCGCCGGTCTCGGTGTCGTCGACGGTCTTGACGGTGAGCGCCCCGCCGACAGTCGAGACGAAGAGCCGCCCCCCGATGGAGGTGTGAGGGTGGCGGCCCAGAACGTGGTCGTCCCGGGTGGTCTCCCGCCACTCGACGTCGTGAGCGGGCGGGAAGACGTGGTCGCGCTCGCCCTGGGCATCCAGGAACCGTGCCTCGCCGGACGGGGTGAGGGACCAGCGCAGGACGCGGATGTCCTCGGCCTGCTCTCCGGTCTGGAAGACGGCCAGCAGCTTGCCGTCGACGTGGCGGAGCTGGAGCAGGCGCGCGGCCTGGTAGTAACGGTGCAGCGCCCCGAACTCCCGGATGAAGCCCGGGTCGTCGAGGAGGCCGGGCGCTGCACCCTCGGGGAGCGGGCTCAGGTCGCGGTCGTACAGGGCGAGCACGTCCCCGACGGACATCTCCCGCCCCTGGCTGGGGGCGCCGTTGAAGCCGAAGAGCAGCACGTCCCCGATGGCGGCGATGTCGCGGGGTACACGACGGTGCTCGGTGCGGATGCGCTCGGAGCCCGAAAGCGTGAGCCCGGCTCCGCCGAACTCGGCGATCCTGACGGTGTTGAGGGCCTCCGCGCGCCGGGCCAGCTCGCCGGCCTGCGCCGCCAGCCGGTCGCGCAGCACCTCGTACGACAGCACCTCGGACGTACGGGCGTCCATCGCCGTGGCCGTGGTCATGTGTTCCAGCTCCCTCGTATGCAAAGTGGTGCTCTTCCGGAGCCGCCGACCCCTCCGCGGCGGCTCCGGAACGTGACCGCACCCCCGTGGCGGTCAGCTCTTGGCGGTGCCGTTCAGGCCGGCGAGTGCGGTCACCGGCATGTCGGCCAGGCCCAGCTGCCGGGCTTTGGCCATCAGCTCGTCCAGCTGCCCCGATCCGGTCGGCATGAGCTTCATCAGCAGGGCCGAGACGGTCAGGTTCTGCACGTCGGACGTGGACACCGAGCCCAGTGCCTTCGTGAGGTCTTCCGTGAAGGAGCCGGAGCCGTCCAGCCAGGGCCCGGCCAGGGTCTGGGCGGTCTGGGAGTTGTCCATGAACCCGTCCACGGCCCGGCCCATCGACATCGCTCCGACGATGCGGTCGAAGAACGCCGACTCGCCGCCGATGATGCTGATGTCGGCGCTTTCCAGCCCGGTCGCCAGGACGGTTGCCTGGGCTTCTGCGACCTGGCGCTGCATGTCCAGCCCGGCGAGCCGGATCTCCTTCTCCGCCTCCAGCCGCAACCGGTACTCCTCGTGGCCGCGCGAGGCCTCGTCGAGCGCGGCCATGGCCGCCGCCTTCTCGGTCAGGCCTTCCGCCTCCGCCTTCAGCTTCTCGCCGATGGCGGTCGCCTCGGCGAGTGCCATCTCGCGGGCGCCGTCGGCCTCCGCCTTGAGCCGCGCCGTCGTGGCTCCGGCCTCGGCCCGGCCAGCCTTCTCGATCGCGTCCGCTTCCTTCTCCCGTACGGCGACGGCGGCCAGGCCCTCGGCGGCGGCCTCCGCCTGGATGCCCTCCGCGAGGCGGATCTTGGCGCGGGCGTCGAGATCGGCGGTCTTGTTGCGGGCCTCGGCGAGGGTGAGTTCCTCGGCCGCCCGGTGCACAGCCGCCTGCTCGGCCGCTTCCGCCGCCTTGATGTCCTTGACCAGCTTCTCCTGGGCCTGCGCCTCGGCGGCGATGACGACGGCCTGCCGCTCCCGCTCGGCCTCCTCCACCGTCCGCAGCCGCTTGATGGACTCCTCCTGCTCGGCGACCGTACGGTCCACCGCGATCCGCTCCCGCACGACCTCGGCGATGTCCCGCTTCTCGGTCTCGACCTCCTTGTCGGCAGCGATCCTTGTCAGCTGCGTCTCCCGCTCCCGCGCGATGACCTCCAGCAGACGGTCCTTCTCGATCCGCTCGTTCTCGATGGCGATGACCCGCTCGCGGTTCTTCTGCGCGACGGCCACCTCGCGAGCCTGGTTCTCGCGCTGGATGCCGAGCTGCTCCTCCGTCTTGAGGAAGGCGCTCTGCGCCCGCAGCCGCTCCTCCTCCACCACTCGCGCGGTCTCCGCTTCCTCCCGCGCCCGCACCGTCTCGATCTCGCGGCGCTGTTTGATCTCCGCGTCCGCCTGGCGGCGCTCCAGCTCCAGGATCGCCTCGCGGGCGTCGACGTTCTGGCGGGTGAGTTCCTTCTGCTCGTGCTGGCGGAACTCGTTGGTACGCACGCTCTCGACGGCCGTCAGCTCGGTGATCTTCCGGATGCCCTGGGCATCCAGGATGTTGCCGGCGTCCAGCTGGGCGAGGGGGGTCTGCTCCAGATAGTCGATCGCCGCATCCTCCAGGCTGTAGCCGTTCAGATCGGTGCCGATGATGTGGATGATCCGGTCGCGCAGTTCGTTGCGCATCGTGTAGAGGTCGGTGAAGTCGAGCTGCTTGCCGACCGTCTTGAGCGCCTCGGAGAACTTCGCGTTGAACAGCTCCTGCAGGGTCGCCTTGTCCGAGGCCCGCTGGGTGCCGATGGCCTGGGCGACCTTGATGACGTCCTCGACGGTCTTGTTGACGCGGACGAAGAACGAGATGCGGATGTCGGCGCGGATGTTGTCCTTGCAGATCAGACCGTCGCGGCCGGTCCGGGAGATCTCGATGGTCTTCACCGAGATGTCCATGATCTCGGCCTTGTGCAGTACGGGCAGCACGACCTGACCGGTGAAGGTCACATCGACCTTCCGCATCTTGGAGACGATCAGGGCCTTGCCCTGCTCGACCTTGCGGAACAACCGGGTCACCACGAGCAGAGCCGCGATCACGAGGACGAGAACGACGATGACGAGCGTGCCAAGGCCCAAAGAGATGGCATCCATGAGGAGTCCCCACGTGAGAAGTCGAAGCTGAGAAGCCCGGGAAGGCTGAGAAAGAGCGGCGGATCAGCCGCGCGGGTCGAGCGCCGCATCGAAGGGCGCGACCCAGAAGAACTCGCCTGCGTCGTCGTACGCGTAAAGCAGCGCGGTGCTGCCGAGCGTGAGCGGGTCGCTGCCGTGCTGGCGTACCTGGACGATCGAAGTGGCGCCGTCCCCTGCCGCGACCTCGGCCTGGCCGAAGACCGCGTCCACCCGCCCCGTGCGAATAACGCAGGTCAGACCGACGAAGTCCAGCCGGGACGGACCGGGTTCGTCGGGAAAGAGCTTGGCCAGGGGCCGTACGACGTGTCGGGTCACGCGCCAGGACACGAAGACCGAAGCGAACAGCAGTGCGACGCCGAGGAAATGGACCAGCGCGCCGGGCCACCCTGTACGGGCAAGGAGCACGGAGCCGGTGAGGCTCGTGAACCAGGCCAGGCCGATCAGCAGCGAGGCCGACACCGTGACGGGCACACCGCCGATGCCGAGAGCACTGCTGCCGGAATCGGCACCGACACCGTCGTGATCCGCGGCCCCGCACAGCACGAGCAGCCAGAACCCGAAGACAACGACCAGGGCGGCCGTGAACGGCACGGTGGGGAAGCCCAGAACGGCCCTGATGAACTCGTCCACGCCTCCCCCTCCCTTCAGGCACCCGGCATCAGGTGCGTGGGCCCGTCCGACCCCGGCCCATCCTGCCCCGACGGGAGCCCGCCGCACATTGCCGATCACCGGCAGTCTTTACGCCGCTTTGACGCCGATCGCAGGGTGGTGCGGGCGACAGGAGCTGACGTTACTGTCTAACTTAAGTTAGTGACTAACGAGAGGTGGCTGTCATGCCCACGATGACCGTTGTGATCGCCGGTGCCGGGCCGACCGGACTGGCGACGGCCTGCGGACTACGCGCGGCGGGAGTCTGCGTCCGGGTGCTGGACAAGGCGCCTGGACCGGCTCCGACCTCGCGGGCCCTGGGCCTTCAGCCTCGCGGGGCAGAGGTGCTCGACCGTCTCGGGGCGCTTGGCGACCTGCCCGAGCGGTCGGTGCGCATCGCCCACGTCACCACGTACGTGGACGGCAGGCCCCTGGCCAGACTCCCCGTGGGACAGCCCACGAAGCTGGTGACCAGGCCCGGCCTGCTCATGTCCCAGGCCGAGGTCGAGGCCCGGCTCCGGGACCGCCTGGCCGAACTCGGTGTCGAAGTCGAATGGGGCCGCGAGCTGCTGGGGGTGCGCCAAGGCTCGGACCGGGTCGTCCTCCGCCTTGGCGACGCTGAGGAGCGGGCCGACTGGCTGGTGGGGTGCGACGGCGCGCACAGCCGCGTACGCAAGGCCGCCGGGATCGGTTTCCCCGGCGTGCCCGTCGTCGAACGCTTCCTGCTGGCCGATGTCACGGCACGTCTGCCGATCCCCAGGGACACGGTCGCGGTCTGGCTGCGCGGAGACGCGATGCTGGGGGCGTTTCCGCTTCCGGGGGAGAACGTGTGGCGCCTGATGGCGCCCGCAGCGGCCGGATCCGCCGCGGACCCGATGGAGACGCTGACGAAGCTGCTCCTGCACGAGGCCGGCATTCCCGGCACCGCCGTGCGCGAGGTCCTCTGGACCTCCACGTTCCGGATTCACCGGCGCCTCGCCTCGTCATACCGCCAGGGCAGGATCCTGCTCGCCGGCGACGCCGCGCACATCCACAGCCCCTTCGGCGGCCAGGGCATGAACACCGGCCTCGGCGATGCGGAGAACCTGGCCTGGAAGCTTGCCCTGGTCGCCTCAGGGCGGTCCGGCGACGGCCTGCTCGACACATACGAGGCCGAACGCAAGCCCATCGCACGCGAGGTACTCGCATCCACGACCGCCATGACCGGCGTGGTCCTCGGACAGACCACGTGGGCGCGGGCCTTGCGTGATCACGTCTTCGTCCCCCTGCTCAACCGGCCCGCAGTCCAACGCCGGCTCTGGGAGAAGTCCTCCCAGCTGACCCTGACCTACCGCAAAGGCCCGCTCGGTACCGGCCGTCAGCGCCCCGGCTCCGCCCCGCGCCCGGGCGACCGCGTACCCGACCTCGCCTGCACCCGCCAGGACGGCACACCCACCCGCCTGTACGAGGAACTGCGCACGGGCTGGGCCCTGCTCACGCCCAGAGCGGCACCCGCGGCCCAGGGAGCCGTCGCCCTGCGGCACCTCGGCGTCGGCGGCCTGACCGCGCTCACCCTGCCGGGAAGCCGACAGCACAGCCTGCTGGTACGACCGGACGCCCACCTGGCCTGGCACGGAACATCGCCGGCCGCCCTGGACAGGGCACTGGCACGCATACTCGGGAACGGCACAATGCAGTGAGCGAGCACCGAGAACGCCCGGAGGCAGCAGGCCCATGAGTACGTCCCCCACGCCGGCTCCCGGACTGCGTGAACGGAAGAAGGCGCAGACCCGCCGGACGATCCAGGAACAGGCGCTGCGCCTGTTCCTGGACCAGGGCTACCAGAACACCACCGTCGAGGAGATCTCGGCCGCGGCCGGAGTCTCCCACATGACGTTCTTCCGGCACTTCCCCACCAAGGAAGCCGTCGTGGAGTCCGACGACTACGACCCGCTGATCGCCCGGCTCATCGAGGAGCGACCGCCTCACGAGGACAGCCTCACCGCCGTCTGCAACGCCCTCAGCCAGGGCCTGGAGACGGTGTACGCCACTGGCAAGGACGCCCTGCTCATCCGCACCAGGCTCATCTTCGAGACACCGGCCCTGCGCGCCCGTACCTGGGACAACCAGTACGCCACGCAGCGGCTGTTCGCCGAGGCTCTCAGGTCACGCAACCCCGCCGAGAGCGACCTCTCCACCCGGGTCGTGGCGGCGGCCGCCCTCGGCGCCGTGACAACGGCCCTCGCCGCCTGGGTCCAAAGCGATGGCGCCCTCGACCTCCCCGCCCTGGCCGACGAGGCGTTCCGTGCCTTGCGCCCATCCTGACGGGTACCAGCCCGTGCGGCCGTGCCCCGCGTGCAGCACGGCCCGACGCTGCCAGGAAGCACCTCACCCACCAGTGCGGCGGTGGCTGCGCCCGCGAGCAGCGCCCCCGCTGGTCGCAGTCGGCGAAGTCATCTACCGACCGGCGCTGTCAGGGTGCCTCGCCCTCCGTACGACCGGGAATGGCCAGCTCGGTCGACGGCCGCTGTCACGCCACCGTATCCGGCCAGCCCAGTAGGCGAGCGCCGATCACCGCGGTCTGCAGGGTGTAGCGGTTGTGCGGATCCGCCGGGTCGGCTGCGGTGAGGGTGTGGATGCGCTCCAACCGGTAGGTGAGCGCGCGCACGCTCAGCGAAAGCCGCCGCGCCGCCTCGGTCGCCACGCAGCCGCTGTCGAAGTACGCGGTGAGCGTGTCCAAGAGCGGCTGGGCACCGCCCCGGGCCTGCCGCAGCGGGCCGAGGACACTCTCCACCAGTTCGGCCATGGCCTGCCGGTCCCGGGTCAGGACCGGATAGACCAGCAGGTCGGCCGAGTGCAGCACTGGCCCCTCCAGACCCATCCGCTCCGCGAGATCGAGAGCGTTGAGCGCCTCCTCGTACGCGTGCACGACGCCGCCCGCACCGGAGTGTGACCGGCTTATCGCGACGCGTCCGCCGTCCGTGGCCGCGTACGCCTGCTTGGCGAAATAGGCCAGGACGTCCGGCTGGTCACCGGGAGCCACGCAAATCAGCCTGCCGTCCTTCGTGGTCAGAAGGATCTGCCGGTTGCCGAACCGGGCCAGGACGGTCTCCTCGATCCCGCGGGCCACGGGGTAGCCGTCGCCGTACGGCTCGGACCCCTCGGCGACCGCCACCGCGTGGGCCTGCGAAAGCCGCAGCCCGAACCGCTCGGCCCGCTCCGCCAGCCGGCCCAGGTCACTGCGACCGTACAGCAGGTCGTCGACGAACTCCCGGCGCGCGGCCTCCTCCTGCCGCACCGCCTGGTGCTGCGCCCTCTCGTACCCCTCGGCGAAAGCATCCACCGCCTGTTCGACGGCGGCCAGCAGCGGACCCACCGACCCGGACGGCAACCGCGGATGCACCTCCCGCGCTGCCGCCAGATGGTCCCGAATCAGGCCACGCAGCGCCAGTCCCGCGTCCGCCGCCCGGGCACCCTGAGCCCTCCGTGACTCCAACTCGTCGCGGGTGAGCCGACGCCCCGTGGCGCAGGCGTCGAGCAGAATCTCAGCGCACCCCACCACGTGCTCTGTTGGCGCTGCCGCCTCGGCCATGTCGCTCCCCCGATCTCACGCCTGTTGACGCGCCTTTGACGCAGGGACCAGGGTGACACGCGCTGAGCGGGGCGCCGCCATCGGCATCAGGATGACGTAAAAGCTGCCGGTCACCGGCAATGCGCCGCCGCACACGGAACGGGCAGGATCAGATCACGAGAGGAGAGCAACACCGCCCGGATGCCGGATGGCGGAAGCGGGGAGGATCTGGGCTGGTGGCGGATTTCGCACAGGTGATGGCGCGGCACACGGGTGGCGGTCTCAGATCCACACCCCAAGTGTGCTCGCCAGGACAGGGGTCGCCTGCGACAGCAGAGATATCCGTGCCGAACCCCCTCCAGATCGCTCAACCAGTCGACAAGGGATCCAGCAAATGCGTTACGACGACGAACCCGTCTTCAGGCGAAGCAAGTGGGGGACGAACCGCTACTACTACAACCCCAATAATCCCATCGGGCTGGCGCTCATCGTGATCACCCTGGTCTTCACCGCCACGATGGTGATCCTCATTGTCAACCGGGCCGGCCCCTTCAAACGGGAGACCGCCAACACGCCGTGGAGCCCACCGCTATACACCCACTCCTGGCCGCCGCCTTCCAGCGCTCCGACGCCCTGGCCCACATAACGCGCAAAGCAACCGTGAAGAACCGCGCCAGGGAGCCGATCAGCTGCGGTGGCGCCCCGCTCGAGAGGGCCGGCTTCCGCCGTGTACGTGCACCAGAGGCGGCGAGCCTCTGCGAGAAGGGCCAAGCCGAACATCCTCCCTGAGAGGGCGGCCCCATGGAGACCAGCACCTCGCACGACATCAGGGAGGAGCATTGAAGACCGAGCCCGTGTTCGTACGGCACGAGCGCACCAAACAGTACGTGTACAATCCGCGCAGCCGTTTGGGCCGCGCCCTCATCGTCCTCACGCCGATCGTCGCGAGCAGTGTTCTGTACTCGCTGTACAGCGGCTGGCACTGGAGCGAGGGCGAGCTTCGTACGGCCGTCCACCGAGCCGCTGACGCCCTGAACGCCAAACCCCAGTACGCGAGCCCCGAAGCACCCCAGGACTACCTGATCCGCAACGCCATCGAGGAGAGCCGCACGGGACCCGGCCATGGAGTGAGCGTGTACGGGGACGGCCCCGCCGGTTACACGATCTCCACGCAGGACACCGATACGAAGTTCTGCATGCGCCTGCTCCTGACCCCGGTCGACCCCGACAAACCCTTCCCTGCCGCCCTCGAACGCCATCATGTGATCGCGACCGCCACAGAGGGCCCATGCCGACGCCCATGACGTTGAGCACCGCCGACGACCTGGAGGAGGGCCGTTGAGCGAGGACCCCGTCTTCGCGCGGAGTGCATGGGGGACGAACCGGTATGTGTACAACCACCGCAACCCGGTCGGTCTCGCGCTCATCGTCATCGCGCCGATCGTCGCCATCTGCGCGATGATCGGGCTCCGGAACAGCTCCCGGTGGAGCGAGGGCGAACTACGCACGGCCGTTCACCAAGGTGCCGAGGACCTGAACGGGAGCACGCAGTACGTAAGCCCCGACATGCACTTGGGAACCCTGATCAGGGACGCCGTGGAAGACAGCGGTACGGGGCCCGGCCTGGGCCTTGACGTCTCCCAGGCCCTTGTCGAGGACGATGGCCACGACTACACGATCTCGACCGAGGACACCAACACGAAGTACTGCATACGCGTCACCATGGCCCGAGTCGATCCGAACAGCCGCTTCCCGTTCATCCGCCAGGACCACCACCTCACGGCCAAGGCAACCGAAGGCTCCTGCTGAGAGGTCCACTCAGGATCGTCCAGGGTGTGGCGTGCGCAAACGTGACCTTGGTTTACCGCTCGGAGCGGACCTGGACAGCGGCCGGACACGTCCTTCTCCTGCTGCTACCAGGGCGAGACACGCGGCCACGACGGAGAGCGCAGCGAGGGCAGCGAAGAGGTAGGGGTACCCGCCGAGTGAGGCCGCGAGAGCCATACTTGCCCAGGAAGCCAGGGCTGCTGCGATGTGGACGGGTACGCGCAGGAGTCCGGAGAGGCCGCCGTAATGGGTGGTGCCCAGCAGTCAGAGCTCGACTTCTCGGTACGCGCTGAGTGCGCTGCGTTCGACTTTGGCGAGCAGTCCCTGCTGGGTCTGTTCATCCATCTTCCGTTCCTGGGCCCACTCACGAGCCATGTCGACACCTTGTGTACGCAGCCGGTCGAAGCGCTCCTCCTGGGAGGCATTTTTCAGATTCTGAAGCCATGCCGCCGTGAGATGGGCGGCCGGGGGGTCCTGAGCGCTCTTGGGGGAGGCCTGTCCGTCCAGCAGGGTGTCCACGACAGCCGTGCGCCACACCCGTACCTGCCTCTTGTCCTTGCCGTGGGTGACCGCGTCGGCGATTCCATCGAGGATGCCGAGTGCTCGTGCGCTCTCCGTCGGTGGAACGCTGAGGCTGTAGTTCGCAGCGTCGGCGGGTACCGCCGCGAGCCGCTGCGCCGTGGTCCGGGTCTCCGTCATGCGCAGCAAGGCGTAGGCCTCGGGGTCCTGCGCGACAGCGCGGACGATGCCCCTGAGGGTGTCGGGAAGGACGGTGAGGTGGTGGGTGCCGTCGGACTGCCACGGCGGGGCCTGGGGTGCGGCCTTGGCCAGGAAGTCGGTGATGCCGATACCGCCGAGCATCTCGTGCAGATCGGGTGCGTAGTCGGCCAGAGCGGTGGCGAGAGGGACACGCAGGGCGGGATCCAGGGTGAGTTTCGCTGGATCTTCGGAACCGAGGACGACGAGGACGTCCTTCAGCGCCTGGGCCTGAGCCTGGGTGTGACGGCCAGGCGCGTTCCCGGCCGATGCGTTCACTATGGCCTCGGCAAGAGCTGCGCAGCTCGTGCCTGGGCTAACGGCCGCGCCCACTGACTTCTGCACACGTTCGTCCCCGGCCAGGCCATTGCACGGTTCAGCGGCTCCCCTGCCGAGCAGCAGCCATGCCCCGACGCCTCCCAGCAGAGCCAGACATAGCCCGAGCACGATGAATGCCTTGGCTGGTGTCGTGCGGCTGGAAGTCTCCTGTGGCATGGCTGCCTTCCTGTGGGGGTGTCAGTTAGTGGTGTCGGTCAGATACTTGTGCGTGGTGTTGCTCCCTCGGTCGTGACCGTCGAGGATGCAGGATTCGCGCCGAGCAGGGCCGCGAGAGGGGCCGGGATGCTATCCGGTGGCCGCCACCCACCTCCCATTTTTGCGCATCATCGCCAAATCAATTCGTTTGCCTAGAGCAAAGGTTAGCGTGGCCGTGCCCAAAACTTCCGGGCGCCACAGCGCCGGTGCCGGCACCGGCGAACCGTCGTGCACTCCAGGAGGCATGATGAAATCTCATGCACGCAGCACCCGCCCCCCGTCCCGTCGTCGCCGTGGCCGCCTGACAGCCGCGGCAGTCGCCTTCGTGGCGGTCATCGCCACTGCAACCGCATGGCTCGCGCTCAAGAACAGCTCAGCCGACGAGTCGGTCTCCGCTAACCTCCCAACGGCGGCCTCCGGTCTGACAGCGCCTCAGGCGGCCAGCACCGACGCAGTCACCGAACTGGACAAAACCTTCCTCACCAAAGTCCGACAGGCCGGACTGTGGGAGATACCGGCCGGCCGCCTCGCCCAGACCAACGCATCGAGCGAAGCGATCAAACGGGCCGGCTTGCATTTGCTCGAGGGACACAGCAAGCTCGACCAACTGGTTCGCGAGGACTCCCAGGCACTCCAAGTGCCCATCCCCGACCTGGCGACAGCCGAACAGCAGGCTTGGGTTGACCAGTTGCGAAAAGCCCGAGGCAGCGACTTCGACCAACTCTTCGTGGACCTGCTCCGGGCTTCCCACGGCAAGGTGTTCATTACCATCGGCGAGGTCCGCGCATCCACCAAAAACTCCGTGGTACGACGGCTCGCAGCCCAAGCCAACACCACCGTCCAGGACCACATGGATGTACTGGAGGACACCGGCCTCGTCACTGACGCCATCTTGGACGATGTCGCCTCCACCATTCCCAAGTAACGACCACCGCCTGCGCCGAGAGACCTCTCGACTTCCCATCGCGCCTCCGAGCGACGTGCGGGTGCCTCAGTTGTCGATCAATAGTCCCAAGTCGACGGGGTCGGCCTCAAACCCGCCGCGTACGTGGCAGCATCCACGGACAGCAGTGCACGCGCGATCGGCCATCTCAGGTCCTTGCCGACCGACAGTGACCTCCTTGCCCGGTATGACTTTTTTCCTTTCGTTCGGATGCACAGATGGATGGAGCGACCGCCCGAGTCAGTTTTCGGGCCCCGCGCAATGCCGAGATCCCTGCACGCTCGCAGGACCATTCGAATGTGCACGAACGAACAGCCCTGGCGTGTCGTCGGTGCGGGGTTAGCTGCGGTGCGGCATGTTCTCTCCGAAGACCGATCTCTCACAGACGAGATGGTCCGGGTCTATGCGGAGGTGCCCGATGGGTGCGAGCGGCGTCGGACACGAGCCGCCGGATGACGTGCCACCCCCGGCTGTCGGAGGGACGGAAGACGCCAATGCACCCGCCGCGGCTCGAGCTTCGCCCGGCAAGACTCCGGGAACCGCGCATCCGGACGTCGAGACATCAGGGCCTGGTCCGCTGGCGCGGCCGGGCAAGGCCGTACGTTCGCCTGCGCGGGCGGGGCCGCCCCCGGGGCCGGCCCGTCCGGAGTTCTGGCGCAGCCCGCTGCGCGGTCCGCGGCTGACCTCGCTCTTCGGGCTGGTCCTGTTGTTCGGGATCACGGTGCTCTTCGTGACGGGCCTGCTGTCGTACGCGGCGTACAACCCCGATCTCGCGGCGGTCAACGACCAGACACCGAACAAGGGGTGGCTCGGCTTCTACCTGTTCTCGTGGCCGACTTCCCCGTACTGGCTCTACCGGCTCACCCAGGGCGTCCACGTGACGCTGGGCATCGTCCTCGTGCCCGTCCTGCTGGCGAAGCTGTGGTCGGTCATCCCGAAGCTGTTCGAGTGGCCACCGATCCGCTCGATCAGCCACGCACTCGACCGCCTGTCGCTGCTCCTGCTGGTCGGCGGCGCCGGCTTCGAGTTCGTCACCGGCATCCTCAACATCCAGCTCCACTACATCTTCCCCGGCTCCTTCTACACCCTGCACTTCTACGGGGCCTGGGTCTTCATCGGCGCCTTCGTCGTCCACGTGGCCTTCCGGCTGCCCAGAGCCCTGCGGGCCGTACGGCCGCGACGCGGGGAACCTGCGGCGGGTAGCGAGGAAGCGTTCGGGCTGGTCGCGCCGAGACCCGCGGCGCCGACCATCTCCCGCCGGGGCGCCATGGCCATGGTGGGGCTCGGTTCGGTGGCGCTGCTGGTGGTCACGGCGGGGCAGAGCATCGGCGGATGGTGGCGGCGGACCGCGCTGCTGGCCCCTCACGGCCGGGACCCGGGTTCGGGCCCGAACGGGTTCCAGATCAACAAGACCGCTGCCTCGGTCGGCATCCGGCCCAGCGACGTCGGCCCCGCGTGGCGGCTGACCGTACGCGGCCCGGGGCGTCAGGTCGACCTGACGTACGAGCAGCTCCTCGCGATGACCCAGCACGAGTCGGCCCTGCCCATCGCCTGCGTGGAGGGCTGGTCCACCACCGACCAGCGGTGGGGCGGGGTCCGGCTCACCGATCTGGCCGCACTCGTCGGGCTGGGTGTGAACACGCCCGAGGTCCTCGTCGAGTCGGTGCAGCGTGGCGGCTCGTTCCGCTCGGCCGTGCTCAGCGACCACCAGGTCCGTGACAGCCGCTCGTTGCTGGCCGTCCGCGTCAACGGGGCGATCCTCTCCGCCGACCACGGCTACCCGGCGCGGGCCATCGTTGCGGGGGCTCCGGGGGTCCACAACACCAAATGGGTCACCCGCCTCACCTTCGGAGAGCCCGCATGAGTGCCCCGACCGCGTTCCGGCGCCGCTACGGCGCCTCCCCCCTGCACCTGCTCCTCGTCCTCGTCTCCTTCGCCCTCGCGCTCTACGCCGGTCTGCGTCTGTTCGAGGGGGACGCGGTCGGCGTGGCCGTGTGGTTCGTCGGGGCGGCCCTCCTGCACGATCTCGTACTCCTCCCCCTGTACTCGCTGACCGACCGGGCCGTACAGGCCCTGTTCACCCCGAGCCCCGACGACGGTCGGCCCGCGCGGCGGGTAAGCGTGAACTACGTCCGCGTACCCGCGTTCGTCTCCGGCGTCCTGCTGCTGGTCTGGTGGCCGCTGGTCTTCCGCCAGGTCGGCCACTACACCGCCGCGACCGCCCTCCCCGCGGACGGCTTCCTGGCCAGGTGGCTGCTGATCACCGCGGCGCTGTTCGCGGCCTCGGCCGCGGTCCTGTTCGTACGGACCTGGCGCTGGAGCCGGGCTCAACGGCAGGCGCGCAGCGCGACGAAGTGACGGCCTCCGGAACTCTTCCAGCGCTCGGCCTCGGCCCATCCCGAAGAGGCAGCGTGTCGGCTCAGCGCCGCAGTGCCGACCGTGGCCCACGGGAAGACGCTGCTCACGGGCCGGCTTCCTGCATGAATGCGGACGCGGCGACGTTCGTCCACGTCCCCGGCAGCGGTCTCCACCAGGAGGATGCCTTCCTCGCGCACAAGGTCCCGGACCCGGCGCAGCAGCCGCTGCGGGTCACCGCCGATACCGATGTTCCCGTCGATCAGCAGCGCCGTCCCCCACCGGCCCTCGTCGGGGAGGGGTTCGAAGACTGACCGGCTCAGGGCGGAGCCACCCCGGCGCACGGTCGTGATCACGGCGGATGGACAGACATCGATGCCGAGGACGTGGTGACCCCGTCCCGCCAGTGCCTCGACCAGCCGGCCAGCACCGCACCCGATGTCCAGCACCCGGCCGACGCAGCGCTGCAGCACCGTGGCGTCGCCCGCATCCGCCTGGGCGGACCACCGCTCCAGGTCCAGTGAGAGGCACCAGCCCTGCGCGTCGCACAGGGACAGGGCTCGCTGCGGAGTCTGGAGCGCCCGCGCGTAGGAGCCGCTGCTCCAGGCGCGGTGTTCGTGAGCGGTCATACCCCATGTCTCGCCGCACGCCGTGCCGGTGGTGCGCTCGGGACTGCGGATTCCCCCGGACGGCCCCTCACCGCGAACCGCCGGGTATGCGCGGCCGGCCCGGGCTCGGCCGGCCATCTGGCCAGGCATTCCAGGGCAGGGTCTTCACTGTCAGCGCAGCCTCGACAGCCATTTCCACTGGGACGGACGGTCGTGCTCCAGGCCCGCATCATGCCCACGCCCGGTTCGCACCGCGGGCTCCGTCTCCGTCCTCGCCGACAACGGAGACCTCGTGGCGGGCGACCTCGTGGCCAACTCCTTCATAGGCCTCAATCCCCGGCAAACCGGCGAACCGACTCCGCGAAGCTCCACGTCGGCCACGGCGTCCCGCTCGACCCGGAATGCGTACGACGCTGGACGGAACGGGAGCAACGATGCCTGTCCGGCCGGGCAGCTCATGGCCGCCCCTGTTCCTCCCTGCCAGGAGACGCGCCATGCCCCGACCCTCCCCCACCGGGTCGGTGGTGTCGCCTCTGGGTGCATTCGGAACAATCCTGGCCGCAGCAGGCACGTTCCTGTACTTGCACCCCGGCCCCGGCCTGCTGCCGCCCGCCCTGGGCGCACTCGTCCTGGCGGTCTCGGTCGCGGTCTGGCTCTTCTCCCGGCAGCACTGACCTCTTAGGGCCCTTCGGCGACCTGAGCGCCAGCCTCGAAGAAGGCCCACGCATTACCGCCCGGATACCGCCCCCCATTTCCATGGTTCGGCATCCGGGCGGTAGTGCGTTCCCCCGTGCCCTGATCCTGCCGCGTTCCGCGCCCACACACACTGCCGGTGACCGGCAGTCTTTACGCGCTCCTGATGCCGATGACGGAAGCGCTCGCGGAACGTGACACTCCGGTGCCCGCGTCAAGGAAGCGTCATGGGCGCGTCAGGACTGGGGGAAGTGCGTGACGTACCGAACGGCACGCGCGGAAGGGGAGCATGCCGTCCGGCCTCCCATTGCGCGGCCTGATACGCAATCACTTGGCGGCGGTGCAGACAGTACGGCCCGTTCCCTCGTCGCCCGGTGGACTGCTTGCGGTGGTGGAACAGGCCGTGGACGCCTTCGTCGAGGGCTACGAGCGCGCCCAGCAACAGGCCATCCGTCAAGAAGAGGCCGCGCGCCGCGAGTTCGTCGACGACCTCCTGTACGTGCGCAGTGATCTCGGCCGCCTCTCTGAACGGGCCGAGCACTTCGGCCTTCGTCTTTCTCAGGCCCATGCGGTGGCCGTAGCTGTCGGCCCCGAGCCGTAGGGCGACGGTTTCCGGGTGGCCCGGGGCATCGAGACGGCGGTCCTGGCCCGCTTCCCGGGCCGACGGATCCTTCTGGCCACCAAGGGGGGCCGGCTGATCTGCGTGGCCCCCGGGGACCAACCCGACGTACTGGCCTTCTTCGCCAAGCAGGCGTACGCGGCCACCGACGGCGGCAAGGTCGCCATCGGTGGCTCCCACCCCGGCGCCGGAGGAGTCGTCCACTCCTACGAGGAAGCCCTCTGCGCCCTCGACCTCGCCGAGCGGACGGGCTTCGACGGGCCCGTGCTGCACGCCGTCGACCTGCTCGTCCACCCCGTCCTGACCCGCGACCGGCAAGCCACGGCCGACCTGGTGGAGACCACGCTCGGTCCGCTGCGAACGGCGCGGGGCGGGGCGGCGCCCAACCCCTCATCGATACGCTCACCGCCTACTTCGACAGCGGATGCGTGGCCACCGAGGCCGCGCGCCGCCTGTCGCTGAGCGTGCGGGCGCTGACCTACCGGCTGGAGCGCATCCGGAGCCTCACCGGGGCCGATCCTGCCGATCCGTCCAACCGCTACGCCCTCCGCACCGCGGTGATCGGCGCCCGCCTGCTCGGCTGGCCCACAGCCGCGGGCTGAACTGCGGCGTAGCGCAGCCAGCGTGGGGAGCGGATACGGCGACGGATGCCGCGATCACTACGAGTGCGTACTTGTCTGGTCCTGCCGGTGTCCGGCATTCACAACGTGGCACGTCGCCATCTAGTCTGGGCGGGTACCGGAGAGGCCCCAATGAACGGAAACCCGGCGTACCACGCCCTCGCGCTGCTCGCCTCGACCCTGCTCCTGCTCCCGTTTCCGGTGGCGATCTTCGCCGGCTGGGTCCCTCCCCGTCTCGGCGACCGTTCGACCGCTCTGCCGTACGCGTGGGCAACACTCTTCCTGTACGCCCTGGTGCCACTCAACGCGCTCCCCCGCATGATGAACGCGCCGGCAACGGTCGTGATGGTCTGTACCGCAGCCGCACCGCTGTTCAGCCTCGCGGCCGTAGCCTGTCTCATGCGGTCGTACAGGTGTGCACGGCGCGCCACCTCTTCCCGGACAGAAAGCTGACCACCCATGCCGGATGTGAATGTCCTCGCCTGGTTCCGCAGGAACGTCACCGAGTTCCGCATGGCCGTCACAGCTGTCGGTATCGGTTTCGTGTTCACGGTGGCCGCCGTCGTCCTGTACGCCCTCCCCGCCCGCGGCTTCCCGGAGCTGGCGATCGGCTTGTCCTTCCTCACGACCGGCCTGGTCATGCTGGGCTCGGGTTCCCTGAAGCGCTGAGCTCTCAGCGCCAGCAGCGGGGCGGCACCTCGTCCAGACGCACGAACGGGATCCTGCGTCCGGCTTCCCGGAAGAGGTCCGTTCCGTCCGCCGGATTGTCCAGGCCGAGGTAGCGGCATAGTGCGCGTGCGGCTCGCGGGTGCCGGGCGGCGTATGCGGCCATCACGTCGGCACCTTCCTCTGCGGTCAGGAAGTGGGCATTGACTGGGTAGAACGTCCGCCCGACCTGGATGGTCACCTTGGGGATGTGGCGCAGGTTCCGGTACCACTGCGCGGCGGTCCCGAACCCCGAGGCCACCGTCCAGCTTCCCCGGAGCCCATCGTGGGCCACCACTTCCAGGCACACCTCGCGGGTCTGGCCGGACAGCCGTCCTGTGTGCTGGAGGATGAGCATCCTTTTGCCGAAAACCGGGCCGAGGCCGATCCGGTAGAAGGCGATCGGGAGCCGGGCGACGACGCGGCGCCAGCCTGTGGGTGGCTCGGGGCGGGAACGGCGGCGCGCCATCAGCACATGGCCCCCGAGTTCCGCATCGCCCTGAGGAATACAGCGGGTGGGTAGCGGTGGCATAGCGATGTGGTTCGCCGGGCAAACTTTTGCATAGTCTAAACGTGACACGTGGCGGAGCACGCATCAACCGCCCTGCCCGTGTCGATCGAAATGGACGGGTGCCGCGTTCGCCGCGCCGACGAGGAGCCGGGAGTACGACGTGGATGTCCATCGTTCCGGGAGTGTCCCGGTGAAACCCGCGCTGCTCGCGATCCCCTTCGTGGTGATGGCCCTCGTCGCAGCTGCCGACGTCACCGCGGGACCGGGCGTCGGCCTGCTGCCCCTCGTGTCGCTTGGGCCGGCCTTCGCCGGTCTGGCGGGCAGCTGGCGCCGTACCGCCACCATCGGGGCCGCGGCGATGGCCCTCTGCTGCGCGCTCGGGCTCTACGACGGTCTGTTCCCGAACCGCCGCGGGTACACCGCCCTGGTAGCGGTGGCAGGGGTGACCGTCGCCGGGGTTGCCGCCGCGGTGGTGCGCACCCGCCAGGAACGAGAGCTGGCAAGCGTCCGTACGATCGCGGAGGCCGCGCAGCGGGTTCTGCTGAGACCGGTGCCGCGCAGCGCCGGGCACCTGCGCGCCGCGGTCTCCTACACCTCGGCCGTCGCCGAGGCACGGATCGGCGGGGACCTCTACGAGGTCGTACCAGTGCCCGGAGGCGTGCGGGTGATCATCGGGGATGTCCAGGGCAAGGGTCTGGAGGCAGTCGAGACGGCCGCCACCGTGCTCGGCGCCTTCCGGGAAGCCGCACACGACGAACCCCGACTGAGCGGCGTAGGCGCCAGGGTGGAGCGTGCCGTCCAGCGCTCCCTGGAGGGCGAAGGGGACGGCGAGAAGTTCGTCACGGCCTTGCTGGCCGAAATCACGGAAGGGGGCGATGTCGCGTTCCTCAACTATGGTCACGCGCCCGCCATGCTCGTCCGGCCGGGGAGCCCCGCAGCCTTTCCGGAGCCCCCTCAGCACGCCCCACCGCTGGGCCTGATCTGGACCGCCTCCGACTCCCCCGAGCCCTACAGCGTCGGTTTCGGCCCCGGAGACCAGCTGCTCCTCTACACGGACGGCGTCTCGGAGGCCAGGAATTCCCTTGGCGCCTTCTACCCCTTGGGGGAGCAGAGCGGCCTGCTGTCGGACCCCGACCCCCAGCGCGCGCTTGATGCGCTGCGCGAGGATGTGGTGGCGTATGTCGGTGGACCTCTGCACGACGACGCGGCGATGCTGCTGCTGCGCTGCCGGCAGGAAGACGGCGAACCGCCGCGCCATGCGAGCGCGTCACAGGACCCAGTCCGAGCACCCTCGCCAGGGACGTCAACGGTGCGCCTGCCCGAGCAGCGCCGTCCCAGCGACGAAGGCGACGATCAGGGCAGGTGAGAGCCAGAGCCACCCCGGCCCTGGCCTCGGCGCTGCGAGGCCATCCCAACCTCCGGTCCGATGGCCGTACCGAGGTGGCTGACTACGCTGGACCGCGCCGTGGACCACCCTGTTAACGTCAACACCCCTCCTGCTTCTTGGCGCGCGGCCTGGTCGTACGAGGTACTCCGAGAGCAGAGGAGGTGAACGGCCGTCGGTACGGCACTCTTGTGCGCCGCCCTCGCGGTGGCCGTGCTGGCGCTCCGTGGCGCCGTCACCGATCTCAAAGCAGGCGAGCGCAGCCGTTCACACCGCCCGCGGCACACGATCCGGCTCGCGGCCACGGCCGTCGCCGTCACCGCCGTCATGCTCGCCCTGCTCAGCCGACTGGCGGGCTCGGGGCTCTGGCCCGTGGGAATCCTGCTCGGCTTTGCCCTGGCGGCCGGTCTGGCCGCGGGAGTGATCCGCCGCCCTTGACGCAGGATCCGGCGGCCAGAGCCGGTCCCCGAGCCGCCGCCTACCCGTCGCTCCGGCGCTGCACCGGTTCGCTCCACCCCAGAGGAAAGAGCGAGCCATCCCCATCGCGTACGGTGGGCTCCCCGCCGGCGGCGTTGAACGCGGTGAGCGCGTCGACCAGGGCGGCTCGCTGGCCATGATCGATGCGGGCGGCGATGGCCGCGATCTCTTCCCTGCGCCGGGCCGTGACCTCTTCCACCAGCCGCAGACCGCCCGGCGTCACTGTCAGTATCGTCTCGCGGCGGTTCTCGGGGTTGGGCCGCCTGTCG
Organism: Streptomyces sp. NBC_01232; assembly: GCF_035989885.1. GTDB lineage: Bacteria > Actinomycetota > Actinomycetes > Streptomycetales > Streptomycetaceae > Streptomyces. The sequence continues at coordinate 6,916,151 of NZ_CP108518.1, read as the reverse complement.
GCCAGTCCAGCCGCGATCAGGCGGTCGACCATGCGCATCGCCGTCGAGGGGTTGACCCCCAGGGCTTCGGCGAGCACCACCAGCTTCGCCGCGCCCCGGGTGGCCAGCACCACCAGCATGCGGAACTGCGCGAGCGTGACCTTGTCCTCGGCCGCCGCGAGCGAGCGGGCGGAGACTGCCACGAGGAGCCGGGAGGCCGTCAGGAGGGCGCGGGTCACGTCGTCGACGTCGGCCGCGTCATCCACACGCGGTGGGGACGCATCGGCGTGCGGTAGTTCGGTCATACCTCTTTCTACCGCTTGGGCTCTCCCCCGTGCCTACCCGGCCCCGCCCCGCTCGGCGAATCGGGGTGGAGAGCCCGCTGGGCGCTCTGACGGGTGAGCCACCCGACCAGGTGCCCGTCTTCGGTGTCGAAGACCGGAAGGCCCGTTCCCGAAGAAGAGACGAGGAGGTGGAGAGCCGTCCCCAGGCTCATGTCCGATGTGAGGGGGTGCGGTCGCTCTGCCAGCTCCGCAGCGGTCTTCCGTGCACCCTTCGCGTCGTCGGGGGCTTCGGCGAGCAGCTCGGCGACGGCCTGAGCCGTCAAGGCCCCGCGGAATCCGCCTTCGGAATCCACCACTGGAAGGACCCCGTGCGGTGACCGGGACAGAAACTCTGCCGCGTGGCGAGACCACAGGCCGCCAGGAGCGGTTCCGGGGCCTTCTCCAGCCCCGGGCGAGCCGCTGGCCGCCGAGCGGCGCGCCCGGGGCGGGGGCGTCCAGGTCGATACCCCGACGCCGGAGCTTGAGGGTGTAGATCGTATCGCGCGACAGCAGCTTGCTGGTCAGCGCCGCAAGGACGATGGCGAGCATCAGCGGCAGGTGATCGAGTACTCACCCGTGAGCTCGAAGAGGATCACCACGGCCGTGATGGGGGCGCGGGAAGCGCCCGCGAACACGGCCCCCATCCCCACCAGCGCGTAGGCCCCGGCGTTCCCCGCGGTCCCTGGGAGCAGGTGTTGACCCTCGCCGTATGCCGCACCTCTAACCATCCAGTCAGCGACGAAACCCTCAGGCCGCCGACAAACGCATAACGTTCAGGTGGAAAATGTGGCACAGAGCAAAGACGTTATATTGTCGTTACAAAATCGCAGGTCGGGTGGAAATATCTGGATTCTTCATGCGGATATGACCTCACGGTCCACACCTCTGCACCCCCGAAGGGTGCGCTCTAATATCACCATCAAACCATCTGACATAACCCCCTAGGCCCATGCGATTTACTCCATCCCTGGGTAACTTCGGCCCGCATGACTGCTCATGCAGAACTGGCCCGTTACAGAAAGCACCTCCCGACCGCTCCGACCCCCTTCACGATGCGCATCGACCGCCCCCGCCCCGGGGACGGCCCACTGCTCTGGCGCCTCGCGCGCGATTCCGGGACGCTCGACCTCAACTCGGCGTACAGCTATCTCCTCTGGTGCCGTGACTTCGCCGGCACGTCCGCCGTGGCCCGTGACCCCTCCGGGCGAACCGTCGGGTTCGTCAGCGGGTACCTCCGGCCCGAAGCTCCCGGAACACTGCTCGTCTGGCAGATCGCCGTCGACGAATCCATCCGCGGCCTGGGAGTCGCGGGGACGCTGCTCGACAGCCTCACCACCCGCGTGGCGGCGGAACACGGACTGGACCACCTGGAAGCCACCGTCTCGCCCGGGAACCGTGCTTCGGAGCGGCTGTTCGCCTCGTACGCCGAACGGCACGGCGCCACTCTCACACGCGAAGTGCTCTTCAGGACGGACGAGTTCCCCGAGAGCGGGCACGACGCCGAGGTCCTCCACCGCATCGGGCCGCTCCACTTCTGACACCGCTCCCTTCGACAAGTGCCCCGGGCCGATGCCACCGGCCGCCGCAAGACCACCGAACACCCACTGGAGAATCGCCTTGACCATGACCGAGCCGGTCCTGTCCGTCTTCGAGACCGTGGAGTCCGAGGTGCGCAGCTACTGCCGCGCCTGGCCCGTCGTCTTCGAGCGCGCCACGGGAAGCCGGCTGTACGACGAACACGGCCACAGCTACCTGGACTTCTTCGCGGGCGCCGGATCCCTGAACTACGGCCACAACAACCCCGTCCTCAAGCGGGCCCTCCTCGACTACCTCGAGCGGGACGGCATCACCCACGCCCTGGACATGTCGACGACCGCCAAGCGAACCTTCCTGGAGACCTTCCGGTCCACCGTCCTGGAACCGCGCGCCCTCCCCTACAAAGTCATGTTCCCGGGGCCCACCGGCACCAACGCCGTCGAGGCCGCCCTGAAGCTGGCCCGCAAGGCCAAGGGCCGCGAGGCCGTCGTGTCCTTCACCAACGCCTTCCACGGCATGTCGCTCGGCTCTCTCGCCGTCACGGGCAACGCCTTCAAACGGGCCGGCGCCGGCATTCCCCTGGTCCACAGCACTCCCATGCCCTTCGACCAGTACCTCGGCAGCCAAACCCCCGACTTCCTCTGGTTCGAGCGCCTGCTGGAGGACCAGGGCTCCGGCCTCAACCACCCGGCGGCGGTCATCGTCGAGACGATCCAGGGCGAGGGGGGCATCAACGTGGCCCGGGCGGAATGGCTCCGCGCCCTCGCGGATCTGTGCAGGCGCCGCGACATGCTCCTGATCGTCGACGACGTCCAGATGGGCTGCGGCCGGACCGGCGACTTCTTCTCATTCGAGGAGGCGGGCATCACGCCCGACATCGTCACGCTGTCCAAGTCGATCAGCGGGTACGGACTGCCCATGGCACTGTGCCTGTTCAAGCCCGAACTCGACCTGTGGGAGCCCGGCGAGCACAACGGCACCTTCCGCGGCAACAACCCGGCCTTCGTCACCGCGACCGCGGCCCTGGAGACGCACTGGGGCGACGGAGTCCTGCGCGAGCGAACCCTCGTCCAAGGCGGCCACGTCGAAAGCGCGCTGCGCGAACTGTGTGCCGAACACGGTCGGCTGGGGGCGACCTACCGCGGTCGCGGAATGGTGTGGGGCATCGAGTTCACCCACACGGAACGCGCCGCGGCAGTGTGCCGCAGGGCCTTCGAGCACGGTCTCCTCATCGAGACCTCGGGCCCCGAGGGCGAGGTGGTGAAGCTGCTCCCGCCCCTCACCATCACCACCGACGAACTCGACGAGGGCCTGGACATCTTGGCCCGCTCCGTCCGCGATACCGCCTGACCAGCACCCCCGTACAACGTACGCACGCACCACGAAGGGCACCACCATGATCGTCCGCTCGTTCCGGGACATCGAGGGAACCGACCGCCACGTCAGGGCCGCGTCCGGCACCTGGGAGAGCAAGCGCATCGTCCTGGCCAAGGAACGCGTCGGCTTCTCGCTGCACGAGACCGTCCTGTACGCCGGCACCGAAACATCCATGTGGTATGCGAACCACGTGGAGGCCGTGGTCTGCACGGAGGGCGAGGCCGAACTCAAGGACGAGGAGACGGGCCTGATCTACACCATCACGCCGGGAACCATGTACCTCCTCGACGGCCACGAGCGGCACACCCTGCGCGTGACGCGCGAATTCCGCTGCCTGTGCGTCTTCAACCCGCCGGTGACCGGCCGGGAGGACCACGACGAGAACGGCGTGTACCCGCTGCTCACCGAATCCGACGACAGCTGAGAGCGAAGAGAGGAGAGGCAGGCACCACCATGACCAACGCATCGACCCGCACCGTCACCGACCTGTATCCGACGCGGGGTTCCGAGGAGGTGCTCATCGGCCGCAAGGACCCGGTCGTGTGGTCCGAGCCCGGCACTCCCGGCCCGATGTGGGCCCACGAGATGGAGAGCTACGAGCGCGACGGCTTCCTGCCCGTCGACCAGCTCATCACGCCCGACGAAGTGGACCTCTACCGGGCCGAGATGGACCGACTGCTCCGCGACCCTTCGACGCTCGCCGATGACAGGTCCATCGTGGAGCCGAAGTCCCGTGAAGTCCGCTCCGTCTTCGAGGTGCACCGGATCAGTGAGGTGTTCGCGGCCCTCGCGGCCGATCCGCGCATCGTGGGGCGCGCGCGGCAGATCCTGGGCTCCGAGGTGTACGTGCACCAGTCCCGGATCAACGTCAAGCCCGGTTTCGGCGCCAGCGGCTTCTACTGGCACTCCGACTTCGAGACCTGGCACGCCGAAGACGGCCTCCCGAACATGCGCACCGTGTCGGTGTCCATCGCCCTGACCCCGAACTACGCCACCAACGGCGGGCTGATGATCATGCCCGGCTCCCACCGGAGCTTCCTGGGCTGCGCCGGGGCGACGCCGAAGGACAACTACAAGAAGTCCCTCCAGATGCAGGACGCCGGCACCCCGTCGGACGAGGCCCTCACCAAGTTCGCCTCGGCCTGCGGCATCAAGCTCTTCACCGGCAAGGCCGGATCCGCCACCTGGTTCGACTGCAACGCGATGCACGGGTCCGGCGACAACATCACGCCGTACCCCCGCAGCAACGTGTTCCTGGTGTTCAACAGCGTCGAGAACCGGCCCGTGAAGCCCTTCGCGGCCCCGGTGCGCCGCCCCGCGTACATCGCTTCGCAGGACTTCACCCCCGTGGGCTGACCGATCCGACCAGATCCGGCCGGCCGGTCCGGCACGAACCGGACCGGCCGGCCCCGCTCCCGCTCGACCGGCCACCGAAAGGAACGAGATGCCCCAGCACAAGGCCCTGTCCCGAAGAGGGTTCTTCTCCCGAACGGCGCTGCTCGGGGGCGCCGTCCTGGCTCCGGGTCTGGTGGCCGCGTGCAGCCGCACCCAGGTCGGCACCGGAGCTCCTTCCGACGACGGGAAGCTGCTGGAGAAGCTCCGCGCACAGGGGTACGTCCGCATCGGATTCGCGGGCGAGGCCCCGTACGGGTTCAAGGACGGCAACCGGCTGGCCGGCGAGGCGCCCACCCTGCACCGGGAGATCTTCTCCGCCCTGGGGGTCGCCGAAATGCGCCCCACACTCACCGACTTCGGCGCGCTGATCCCTGGACTGCTGGCCGACCGTTTCGACGTCGTCAGCGCCGGCATGGCGATCACCCCGGAACGCTGCGCCAAAGTCGCTTTCTCCGAGCCCGAGTTCGTCTCCCCGACAGCCCTGATGGTGCCCAAGGGCAACCCCAAGGGCCTGAGCGACCTGAAGTCGGTGGCTTCCACCGGGGTCACCGTGGGGGTGCTGACCGCCGCCGTCGAGGCGACGTACGCCAAGGGGGCCGGTGTCGGCGGATCCTCGGTCAAGTCCCTCGCGAAGCAGCAGGACGGGCTCGACGCGCTGGTGGCCGGGCGGATCGACGCCTTCGCGCTGACGGGCATCTCGCTGCGCTGGCTCGCCAAGACCAACGCGGAAGCACCGGTCGAGGTCCTGGAGCCGTTCGTGCCGGACCTGAACGGCACACCCCAGTACAGCCCCGGCGGTGCGGTCTTCCGGCCCGGCTCCACGGCCCTGCGCGACGCGTTCAACGGCGAGCTGGCGAAGATCACCGGCGATCCGGACCGCTACGTCGCTCTGATCGGCCAGTACGGGTTCACCGCGCGAGAGGTACCGCCACCCACCTTGCGCACCGTCGACCTCTGCGCCGTCTGACGAGCACCGCACATGACCGGTTTCTTCGAGGAATTCGTTCACGCCCTGCCCAGTGTCGGCGAAGGCGTGGCGGTCACCCTCCTCGCCACCGCGCTCAGCGCGGCCGTGGCGCTGATCGTGGCCTTCGCCTTCGGACTCCTGACACGCTCGACCCGGCTGCTCGTGCGGGGACCGTCCCGGTTCACCGTCGAGTTCTTCCGCGGCACGTCCCTGTACGTACAGCTGTTCTGGCTGTTCTTCGCCCTGCCCGTGCTCGGCTTCCGTCTGGAGCCCATGGCCTGCGCCGTCGTCGCCTTCGGGCTGAACTTCGGCGCCTACGGATCCGAAGTGGTCCGCGGCGCACTGGAAGCTGTCCCCCGGACCCAGTGGGAGGCGGCCGTGGCCCTCGGGATGAGCCCGCGGCAACGCATGATCAGGGTCGTGATGCCCCAGGCCTGGGTGCAGATGATCCCGCCGTTCGGGAACCTGCTCATCCAGCTGCTCAAGGCCACTCCCCTGCTGTCCCTGATCACCATCGCCGACCTCACCTTCGAGATGGACCAGCTGAGGTCCCTCACGGGCAGCACCGCCCAGGCCTATCTCGCCGTCCTGGTGATCTACTACGCCATCGCCGCCGTACTCAACTCGTTCATGAGGGCGGCCGAATCAGCGGCGAAGACCCGGCTCGGCCAAGATCCGGGGGGTTCCTGATGTGGTCCTGGGAAACAGCCCGCGAGGGCCTGCCGGTAGTCCTGAGCGGCTTCGGGATCACACTGCTCGCTACCGTCCTCGGCTCGGCCGTCGCGATGCTGCTGGGCCTGGTGCTCGCCGTGGCACTGCGCACGCCGACGCGCTGGGTCACTCTGCCCCTTCGGGTCATCGCAGACTTCGTCCGGTCGACGCCGTTGATGATCCAGCTGTTCGCCGCCTGGGTCCTCGTCCCCGGGCTGAACGCGCTGACCCTGGGCATCGCCGTGCTCGGCATCCACTACGCGACGTACACCTGCGAGGTGTACCGCGCGGGGATCGACGCCGTGCCCCGGGGCCAGTGGGAGGCCTGCACCGCGCTGTCGCTGCCCCGGCGACGGGTGTGGCGGGCCGTCATCCTCCCGCAGGCGGTGCGCAACGTCCTCCCCGCCCTGGGCAACTACGTGATCTCCATGTTCAAGGAGACCCCGTTCCTGTCGGTGATCGCCGTCCAGGAGATGGTCCACCGGGCGAACGAGTACGGCAGCGTGCACTTCGCCTATCTCGAAGCCTTCACCCTGGCCGCCACGGTCTTCCTTCTGGCCAGCTATCCCACCTCCGTGCTGATGAGACGACTGGAGAAACGCCTTGCCCGGTGAAACACAAGCCGCGGACGTGGACATGGTCCGCTTCGCGGGCGTCGTCAAGCGGTTCGGCATCCAGACCGTCCTCGACGGACTCGACCTACGGGTCGCCCGGGGCGAGAAGGTCACCCTGATCGGGCCCAGCGGCTCGGGCAAGACCACCATCCTGCGCCTGCTGATGACCCTGGAACGGGTCACAGAAGGCACCATCCACGTGAACGGGAAACCCTTCTCCCACATGCCCGCGGGCGCCGGCAACACCCTGGTCCCCGCCGACGAGAAGTACCTCGCCGGGCCGCGCCGCCGGATCGGCATGGTCCTCCAACAGTTCAACCTCTTCCCTCACATGAAGGTGCTGGAGAACGTGATGGAAGCGCCCGTGCACGTCCTGGGCCTGAGCCGGGACGAGGCAGCCGAGCGGGCGCGGGAACTCCTGGATCTGGTCGGGCTCTACGACAAGCGCGGCGCGCACCCGACCCGGCTCTCCGGAGGCCAGCAGCAGCGGGTCGCCATCGCCCGCGCACTGGCCATGCGGCCGGACGTCCTGCTCCTCGACGAGGTCACCTCGGCGCTGGACCCGGAACTGGTCGCGGGCGTCCTCGACGTCCTGCGCGACATCGCGCGGACCACCGACATCACCATGCTGTGCGTGACCCACGAAATGGGCTTCGCCCGGGACGTCTCGGACCGGGTCCTGATGTTCGACCACGGTCGCGTCCTGGAAGCCGGCCCACCGGAGCAGCTCTTCGAAGCCCCGGCACACGCGCGGACCCGGGCATTCCTGAGTGCGGTGCGGTGAACCGGGCTGCCCGGAGGCGCGCTTCGTGGAGACCTGGACGGGCCTGATGGCACCGACACCCCGTGGGGCCCGGCTCACTTCGTGACGCGGTAGCGGAAGGCGTCCATAGTCAGAGTCTTCTCGGCGGCGGGCATGGAGATCGTGAACTTCTCTCCGAACGAGTCGTATGTGGTGGTGCTCGTTCTGCCGTCACGCTTCGATTCCAGCAGGAGCAGCCGCTGCTCTGCATCGTCGATGAAGTAGACGTCTTCGGTCTTTCCATCGCCGACTCGTACCGCTCCTGCCTGCCTGCCTCCTACGGTCCGGTCCTTCCCCTTGGCCCGGCGTCCGGTTTCGGCGATCTTGAAATACATCGCGCAGCCGCCTTCCGCTTTCGTGGTCACGTAGGCCGATCTCAGCTCCGCGGGAACGGTGATCTGCTGGCCCCGCTGACGCAGGGCTGCGGCGAAGAGGTCGGCGCTGGTGTAAGCGGTTCCGTCTTTGCAGTAGATGTCGCCCAAGATGGCGCCGGTGACCTCCACGTGGAGACCTTGGACAGGGTCGGACCACATTTCCTGCTTCCCGCCGGCAAAGGCGGTAGTGGTCCCCGACGAATGGAACGACTCGGTCTGCATCCTCGTGTTCGCGGCCTTGGCGGCCGCCACGGCGTCGGCGTCGGGCTTTGCCCCGCTTCCGTCCCCGCAGCCCGCCAGGGTTGTGGTGAGCACAGCTGACAGGAAGACGGACCAGACGGTGGAATTCTTCACATGCATCGGTGGGACAGTCCCTTTCGGACCAGTCGGGACCAGAGTCGCAAGGGGGCGTCCAACGTTCCGGAGTCGCCAGTGGCCTCCATCGCCGTGGGTCCACAGCCTTGCACGATGCGCCTGCGGCGTCATTGCCGTTCCCCGGCAGAGAAGATCGCCACGAAGTGCCGGAGCCTGAAGGGGCCTACAACAGGGCTGCACGGCTGAACGCGAAAGCGCCTACCGTGCGGTTGGCGGGACCCAGCGATGGGCCGCGACGCGCCGAGGCCGCTTGCAGGGGAAAGGGCGAAGAATGCCGTTGCTCAGCTACGGCTCGATCGATGGGGAGGGAAGGAACCATGACGACGTGGGGACTCGTTCTGGAGACCACGGTGGGCTTGGGAGAGCGCAAACACACCGAAGCCTACGTAATGGCGCACGTGGAGGGTCCGCGTGAGACGGCTCTGGCAGAGTTGGAGAAGCGGGCGCGTGCTTACAGTCCGGAGCACCCCAGGAGCCCTAAACGCCGCCGTCTGTTCCGTAGCGATAACGGATTCCTGCTGGTGATCGACGGCACATGGCAGTCTCACGCCACGCGCTTCTCCGTCGCCGAGCTCATGGACGACACCGACCGCCCAGCACCGGCGGAAGCCGTCGGCGACGGGCCGGCGGCGCCGAAACCGGAGCCGGAGCCGGAGCCGCAACCCGTGACGCCGGCTCTGCCAACCGTGACTGCGGAGCGCGACGAGGACGGCGTACCGGTGAAACCTGCGTGGCTGGGACGTACAGACCTGGCGTGACTCTCCGGATGCCGTGCGTTGGGGTTTGGCCGGTGTCATAGGCTCCGCCCCAGTGAAGAGCCGCCGAGCACAGGCTGGGGCTGTCATGCCGATGTGGAACGGGAGCGGGTTTGGGGGCTGCCGGGTGAAGCTGACCCGACTGGCCTTGCCCCCTCCTGCCGGGACCCGATCAGGGAGTAGCCGGCCGGGCCGGTCCCTAAGTCAGCTTTTCCGGTGAGCAGCGGGTCGACAAGCACGGAACCCAATGGATCAGATGAGCCACAACCACAGACTGATCGCGGCCAACAGCGCGACGAGGAACTGGACCGTCATGGCAATGGACCACTGGCTCTCCCTGGCAAGGCCACCTTGTTCCTCGTTGGCAGCACTGCGGGCGAGCTCTTGGCGACGACCCAGCAAACCCAGCGGGAAGGCCAAGACGACCAGCGAGTACATGGACAGGGCCTGTTCGGGCAGCATGCCCTCGGCGCAGTAACGCGTGGTCGCGAATGCTGCCATGCCCACCGGCGCGAGGATCATCCTCGCTTTGATGCGTTTCGTCGGCATCCACGAGACGAGAGTCATCAGGAAGACCGCAGTGGTCACTGTGGCGATGAGCCACCAGGCAGGGACGGGTATCGCGGCCGCGTTCACGTTTCATCTCTCCTTTGGCACGCGGGGTCCAGCGGCCGAGTTCGCCGGGCACCGCCCGAATGCCGTCGCCGTCTTGCACTTCGGCGTCTGAGCGGTGCTAGTCCCCCGTACCTTGATCCTCTCGCCCGATGGAAGACAGCGCATTGCCGTTGACCGGCAGTCTTTGCGCCGTTTTGATGCCAGTGGCAGCGCCCGTCACTGCCCGCCTCACGCTGATCTCCAGCAGCCCGGCAAGGCGGTGGAGATCAGCGGCCTCAACGACCCGAGCGCCGACCTGCGCGGCAAGCTCACGGGCGAACTCACCGGCCACTGAGGCACACGTGGGCTAGAGCACAAGATCCCGGCCGTCGGCCGGGGCCCCGTAATCTCATGGCCGCAGCAAGATCAGCCAGGGCGTGGCAGCCACCGGGTCCGAGGCGTGGGCCCGTTCCTCAGGGAGTGCCGCTCCTCCGGGTCGCACGGTGAATGCGGCGGCGCAGCCAGTGGGCCGTTTCGCCGAGGCTGATCAGGAGGGCGGCGCTCGCGGCACACCCCACCAGGGCGGCGGGCGAATCGCGGACGTGCCCTCCGGCCCAGAAGAGGAGGGTGAGTGATCCCCACCACAGGACTATGGAGACGGCTTCCGCGCGCCGGTTGTAATTCATGTACAGGCTCCGTTCTTCCCTGGCCAGTGCGGTCGGGGATGGCCATTCGTCACGCCAGGGCGAAGTAGCGAAGCCACAGGTAAAGGGCCGAGATGGCGATGGTGACGGCGGTGACGACGAGGCCGTATTTGGTGAACTGCCAGAAGGTGATGGGGTGGCGGTTGCGTTCGGCGATGCCGAGGACGACGACGTTGGCGGAGGCGCCGATGGCGGTGGCGTTGCCGCCGAGGTCGGCGCCCAGCGCGAGGGCCCACCACATGACGTGGTCGGGGTCGCCGCCCATGTCGGTGACGAGTTCGCTGGTGATGGGGGCCATGGTGGCGACGTAGGGAATGTTGTCGACGATCCCCGACAGGACGGCCGAGCCGCCCAGCAGGAGCATCGTGCCGCCCAGTTGGGCTCCGCCGATGACGTCCGCGAGGGAGCTCGCGAGCTCTGCGATGACGCCGGTCTCGATGAGCGCGCCGACCATGACGAACAGGCCGGCGAAGAAGGCGAGGGTGGGCCACTCGACCTCGCCGAGCACCTCCCCGGTCTCGACCTTGGAGATCGCGATCAACAGACCGGCGCCCAGGAGGGCGACGACGCTGGGCGCGTAGTGCAGCACGGGGTGCAGGACGAAACCGGCCACGACCAGGGTCAGAACGCTCAGACCCTGAATGAGCAGCAGGGGCTCTTTGATCGCCTCGCGTTCGCGCAGCTCCATGATCTCCGCGGCGCGCTTCTCGTCGTAGACGAAGTGCTTGGCGAACATCAGTCGACACAGCAGCACGAGGACGATGGTCAGGACCGCGGCCAGCGGAGCGAGGTGGACCAGGAAGTCGTTGAAGGTCAGGCCGGCCCGGCTGGCGATGATGATGTTGGGCGGGTCGCCGACGAGGGTGGCGGTGCCTCCGATGTTGGAGGCGAACACCTCGGCGAGCAGGAACGGCACCGGCGACAGCTTCAGTCGGTCGCACACCAGCAGGGTCACGGGGGCGACCAGCAGCACGGTGGTGACGTTGTCCAGCAGCGCCGAGGCCACCGCCGTGATGACGATCAGCATGGCCATCACCCGGAACGGTTTCGCCTTGGCCTTCTTCACCGACCAGATCGCCAGGTACTCGAAGAGCCCGGTCCGCTTGAGGACGCCGACGATCATCATCATGCCGAGCAGCAGGAAGATGACGTTCCAGTCGATGCCGGTCTCATCCGAGTAGAAGGCCGACGTGTCGTCGGTGGCCCCGATCGCCAGCATCAGAGCGGCACCGCCGAGGGCTGCGGCGACGCGGTGGATCCACTCGGCGATGATCAGGATGTAGACGCCCGCGAAGACGACAACTGCAGCCCAACTCTGCCAGCCGCTCACGCCCCGCCTCCCACGTCGAGCAGGTGACGCATCAGAGAGGCGGCCGATACCACCCCCACCAACCGGCGCCCGTCGTCGTCCCGGTCGATGACGGCCACCAGCGGGACATGGGTACGCGCCATGAGCGCAGCGATCTGCAGGACCCCTGCCTCAGGGCCGACGAACGCCGGCTTGAAGGAACGCCCCGGGATCCACTGGGCGACGGTCTTGCCGGCCAGGTCCTCGGTGAGGCTGTCGGCGTGCCGGTCGTCGATGACGGCCGCGAGCAGCGGGTCCTCCATGACGTACTCGGGCAGCAGCTGTCGCACCAGCTGGGACCCGGGCACCACTGCGTACGGCGCCCCGTCGGATTCCAGGACCAGGAGTGCGGCAAGATTGTGCTCTGCGACCAAGCGGACCGCGTCCACGGCCCGGTCGTCGGTGGTCACGTGTGGGTAGGGCTCAGCGAGATCACGGGCGATCATGGCGCTTCTCCTGGTCGGGGGCAATGCTCGGGGCGGGAACGGTGTCGGTCGGCTTCGGGGCGTGGTCGTGGTCGTCGTTCGGGATGCCTGCGAGGTCTTCCACGTCGAAGAGGCGGGCGATCGGTACGTCGGTGCTGGAGTGGGCGATGATCGAGAAGGCGATACAGACCGCGATCAGCGTGTACGCCTTCTCACCCTCGGGGATGCCGGCCTGGAGAACGAGCAGGCCGTAGACGACGGACGCGAAGCCCTTGGGGCCGAACCAGGCGGCGACCAGCTTCTCCCGCCGCTCGATCCGCGCACCCAGCAAGGACACCAGCAGGGAGGCGGGACGGATCAGCACGATCGCCAAGACCACGGCCACGTACCCGCCCACCGACAGGTCCCCGAACAGGGCGGGGGTCAGCAGGGCGCCGAAGACGAGGAGGGCAGCGAACTTGGCCAGCTCCGCGAGCATCTCTCCGAGCGGCTCGAAGACCGTCTTCGCCTCGGGCGAGACGGAGGCCAGGACGGCGCCGGCGGAGAACGCGGCCAGGTAGGGGTTGGCGTGAGTGAGGTGGCACAGCCCGTACAGAATGATCCCGGTGGCCAGCGGCAGCAACGGCTGGAGCTTCGGCTCGGCGCCCAACAGCCTCAGCCGTACCAGCGCCGCCACCGCCAAGGGCAAGGCGACGCCGAAGACCAGGCCGAGACCGAGCTCCAAGGCGATCTCGCCGACGGAGGCGTCCGCCTGGCCGGAAGTGGGGCCAGCCGCGGCGATGAGGAGCAGGACGACGGGCAGCGCGAGGCCGTCGTTGATTCCGCTCTCCACGTTCAGCAGCTGCCGCAGCCTGGCCGGGACTTCCTTGCGGCCCACGATCGCCGAGGCGAAGACCGGGTCGGTCGGCGCGAGCACGGCGCCGACGAGGAACGACGTCGTCCAGTCCAGCCCCACCAGGTAGTGGGTGATCAGCGCCATACCGGCCATGGCCAGCGGCATGCCCAGCCCCAGCGCCCGTGCCGGGTTCTTCCAGTTCTGCCGCAGCTTCGGGAACGAGACGTGCATGCCGTCGGTGAACAGCACCGCGAACAGGGCCAGATCGGCGGTGACCGAGACGATCTCGCTGTCGGCCGTAATGTGGATCAGCCCGAGGAAACCGTCGCTGACCAGAGCCCCGCCCAGCAGGAACAGCAGCGAGGTGGAGAGGACCGTGCGGGCGGCAAGCCCGGACAGCAGCACGGCGACCAGCAGCGCCACACCGAATACAGCGACGAGCACCATGACGTCAGACTCCGATCCGCGAAGAGAGAGCTATCCCCTATCGCCGACCAGACTTCCCGGCACACCACGGCGGACTTTACACGTCCCTTACGTTGCATTGACGGCTCCCTAACGGCAGCCCGACAGGCCGTACTTTGCCGAACTCCGGCATGAACGTGTCATGAATGCCTCGTCTTTCGTGGACTTCCGACCCCGAGAGATAGCGATGAACGGCAACCCCGCCTACCACGCGATTGCCCTCGCAGCGGTCGTGCTGCTCGTGCTGCCCGTTTTTGTGGCGATCCTCGTCGGCTGGACGCCACGCGGCCTCCGCGGGCGACGGCCGGCAGCCCGCCCCTACGCCTGGGCCCTCCTCTGCCTCTACACCCTCATGCCGCTCAACGCCGTCCCCCGCGTGCTGGTTTACACGGGTCTGGGCTTCGTTCCCGTCACGGCCGCCCTCATCTGCTTCATCCAAGCCGGGCGCGCCACGCGGCAAACCGATTCGCAGCGGGTGTCCTGAACAGTGGGCAGCCTCAGCACCGCTGCATGGGTACGCCGCAACATGACCGAGCGCCGTCTGGCTGTCACCTGGTAGCGGCAGGGGTTCCCGCCACCCTGGTTGGTGCTGCCTCTACATCCTTCCGGGCCCAGGCTTCCCCCTCCTGGTCATCGGGCTCTCCCTGCTGGTCGCTGGGCATGTGATGCCGGCATCGGCCCACAAGCGCTCCCCCAGCGGACGCTGTACCTGCGCGAGGCCGAGAACAAGGCCGAGACCGACGCGGCGACCGCCCAGGCCAACGCCGCAGGTCCCTCGCCGACGCCGACCGGCGCAGCAGATCCACGCCGAGCAGGAAGCGGTCGCCGAACGCCAGTCGGCACTGACCGACCGCCAGCTCGACACCCCCGTCCGCAAGCCCGCCGACGCCCGCCGCTACCAAGCCGAACAGGAAGCCGAAGCGCTCCGGGTCGCCCGCGTCAAGCAGGCCGAAGCCGAGCGGCTCGCGGCCATCGCCGCCGCCCAGGCCGAGGCCGAGCGGGCCCGGCTGACCGGCGAGGGCGAGAAGCAGCGCCGCACCCGCCATCGCCGAGGCAGTACGCCCGGAGGGCGACGCGGAGTGCGCCGCCATCGCCGCGAGCACTTCCCTTGATCATCCGCGTGACCGAGAGGGCATCCTTAGGGCGTGACATCAACCTACGGGCAGCAGCAACAGACAGACCAGCAAGTCGGGATGGTTGTCTGCGGCGACGACGGGCTCGCTCGCCGACTCGCTGCCGAGCTGCGTGACGTGTACCGGGAGCACGTCACCCTCGTCGTACCCACCACCGGCGAGGCTCGGTCCAGCTCTGCCCGCAGACCGGCCGGCGGAGGGCGATTCGGGCTGCTGGGACGGATTCCGGCCGCGCGAGCAGCCATGGCCGACGCCCAGGCGACAGCAGTACGTGGACGCACACTCGAGGCGGGAGAGCCAACAGAGGAGGTGCTCGCCGCCGCAGGAGTGACCCGAGCTGCAGCCCTGGCGCTCGTGTACGAAGACGACGCCACCAACCTGCGCGCCGCTCTGATCGCTCGACGGCTCAACCCACGACTGAGACTGGTCATCCGGCTCTACAACCGTAAACTCGGCCAACACCTGGAGGAACTCCTGGACCAAGCCGCGATCGTCGCGGAACCAGGCATCGACCTGCGGGAACTCGACTCCTCGACGACCGTGCTGTCGGACGCCGACACCGCCGCGCCCGCCCTCGCCGCGACGGCAGTCGCAGGCACCAGCAAGATCGTGCAGGCGGACGGCCTGCTGCTGCGAGCGGTGGAGCGCACACCCCCGCAGCGTGGACAGACTGCCGACCCCGGCCTGTGCACGTTGGCCTTGCTCTCGGCGACGACCAGCGATCCCGCCGGCAACGAGGGGTCCGAGCTCAGCGGAGACCAAGGCCCGCAACTGCTGCCCGACGACCGTGAGGTGACCGCCGCGACAGGGCGTGGCATCGTGGCCCTGGAAGCGGTGACCCACACGGGAGCCGCGCAGGCCGCACCCCGCCTGGGCCCCGCTGCGCTCCCGTTCGGCTCGCTCTTCTCACGGCAGCTGCGCTGGTCGCTGGTCGGCATCGTGGCGGCCGTCGCTGCCATAGCCGCGGCCTCCTGGCAGACGACGGGGGAACACCCCCTGCATGCGGCGTACATCACTCTCCTGGACATCTTCGCGATCAACGATCCGGCGGTGGACGAGCCGCCGCAGCGCCAGGTTCTGCAGATCCTCTCCGGCTTCGTCGGCCTGCTCCTACTGCCGGTCCTGGTGGCGGCCGCATTGGAAGCCCTGGGAGCCTTCCGCACGGCGACGGCCCTTCGGCGGCCCCCGCGCCGCCTGTCCGGGCATGTGGTGCTGCTCGGCCTCGGCAAGATCGGGACACGCGTACTGGTACGGCTCCACGAGCTGCAAATCCCTGTGGTGTGCGTCGAGAACGACCCCGAGGCCCGCGGACTGGCCCTCGCCCGCCGCCTGCGCATCCCCGTCGTCCTCGGCGACGTCACCGAAGAGGGCGTGCTGGAGACCGCCGGCATCCACCGGTCCCACGCCCTGCTCGCTCTGACCAGTTCCGACACCACCAACCTCGAAGCGGCGCTCTATGCTCGCTCAATCAACGCCGAGGTTCGTGTGGCCCTGCGCCTGTACGACGACGGCTTCGCCACAGCCGTCTACCGCACTCTGCGAGCCGCGCACCCCACCGCCCTGACCCGCAGCCGCAGCGTCACTCACCTCGCCGCCCCCGCCTTCGCCGGAGCGATGATGGGACGACAGGTACTGGGCGCCATCCCCGTCGAGCGCCGCGTCCTGCTGTTCGCCGCCGTCGATGTGGCAGGCCATCCACAACTCGAAGGCCGCACCATCACCGAATCCTTCCGTCCTGGAGCCTGGCGGGTGATCGCCATCGACACCACCGCACTCGAGGAACGCCGGCCCGACCTGGCCTCCTCCGCACGTGAAGACGACGGCCGACACCCCGGGCTGATCTGGGAGCTCCACCCAGGCTACGTACTCAGGCCGCAGGACCGTGTCGTCCTGGCCGCCACCCGCCGCGGTCTCGCCGAACTCCTCGGCCACGTGGCCCCCCACACCACAGACCACCCAGGTGGTGGCTACCGCTGAGGACTCCAGGAGCACGGTCGACTGCGACTGCCGCCTGGAAGGCTGGTCTCCTGCGGCGAGCGGCAGTGGTGCGTCGACGGCACTGCGGACCCCGCCGTGGACCTCATCAGGCGTACTCCAGGCAACCGAGGACCAGCACACACCGACGGAAGGTGACGGGACCGCGCGGAGCGGGTGCGTACCCAAGGCCTCGACATGGCCCGCACCTGGGCACAGGCCCGCAACATGGAGGAACAGACCCGGCAAGACCTGTTCTCCACGGTGGGAATCAGCGTCCACTCCGCCCGGGGGAAATGAAGTCCTGACGGAGCTCTCCTTCGACAAGGCCGATTTCGGGCTGGTCGGTTCCCGCCTGTGGAAGAACGCCTCGGCCTCCTCCCATTTCGTGGGCGGAGCCACCGGAGCGGTCTCCCGGACACAGGCATGGGTGCTGCTCCCCACAGGTTGCGCCAAGGAAGTCCGGCCGACCTCACAGCCCGCCGATGTGCCAATGCTCAAGACATACCTCACCCGGGCCGCAGCAACTCGGCGGCTCTGTCGCGGGCCGCGGTGAGCATCGCCCAGCACGTCGCCGAGGGCCTCGGCTGCACGGACACAAACGCGCTGAAGATGCCCTCTCGCCTGCAGGTCCGGTCGATGACACCGAACCGGCTGACGCCTGCGGCGTAAAGGGCTTCCGGCTGCCGGAAGCCGCCCTCTTCGAGGGGAGGACGCAACCGGGCACGGCGCACGTCACCGGCCAGGCCGGGCGTGCTGACGTTTCCCAGTGACGCCGGCTCCCTTTCCTCATGGTCGCGTGCGTGCCGCCCGCACTGGCACATCGGCGGCGGTGCCCCGGCGCGCGGGCACCCGTACCGCACAGGACAGTGGGTGCATGACGTACGACGAAGGGCTGGCCCAGCGGATCCGGGAGCGGCTCGGTGAGCGGCCCGCCGTCACCGAGAAACGGATGTTCGGCGGTCTCGCGTTCCTGCTGCACGGCAACATGACCGTGGGCGTGTCCGGCGACGAGGTCATTGCCCGTGTGGGTCCGGACGGGACCGAACAGGCTCTCGCCCGCCCGGAGGCCCGGCCCATGGACTTCACCGGTCGCCCGATGCGCGGCTGGGTGACGGTGAGCGGCCCGGCCCTGGCGGAGGATGCCGTGCTGGACCACTGGGTCACGACGGCAGTGGCGTTCGCGGACACGCTGCCGCCCAAGTGAGATCCGTGGTCACCGCTCCAGCAGCGCCTTGAGTGCCGCCAGGTCCTTGTGCTGGGCGCGGCGCATGGCCGCCGCCATCACGATGGCGCCGAGGGAGGCGAATCCGCTGGGCTCGCCGCGGTTACGGAGGGTCATGCGGGTGCGGTCCAAGCCTTCCCCGTACGGCTCCCAGGTGTAGGTGGTCTCCATGGGGAAAGGGCCTTCGTCCATGCGCATCACCAGTCGGCGCCCGGGCTCGTGCGCGGTGATCTCGTACGTGTAGGCCAGCCGCCTGCCGAGGAAGCGGGCTACGAAGGCCACCTTGGAGCCGATCGCCACCGGTGGCGGGGTCCGCCAGTCGGCGGAGGTGATGTTCGCGTACCACTCGGGTGCGTGCGTGGGGTCGGCCGCGTAGGCGGCGACCTTGTCGCAGGGGGCGGCGATCACGGCCTCGGTCAGCACGTCGACCTTCATCGGAGAGCCTCCGCTCAGGACTCGGGATCGGTCTTGGTGACCCGGTGGCGCTGGTAGTGCCGTGCGACGCGGGCACGGTTGCCGCAGCCGGCCGAGCACCATTCGCGGCGGGGGTGCTGCTTCACGAAGTAGAGCACGCAGCCCGGCGCCAGGCAGGCACGCAGCTGCGGCCGCATGTCGCCGGTGAACAGGTCGACGGCTTGTCCGGCCAGCATGGCGACCACCGCCTGCCCCGCGAGGTCGCTGGTGCGCACGATGCGGATCGGGTCGCCGTCCGAAGGCCAGTGGAGCGTCGCCCACACCGGCGTCGCACTGCACGCCTCGTTCAGTGCCGCGAGTGCGGCGTCCCGGGTGCCGATGGCCGACTGCGCGTCCGGCCTCGGGTCCTCGGTCGCCTCGGCGGCGAGCCTGCGCAATGCGTCCCTCAAGCCGCGCAGCCCGGCAGCGGCCTTTTCCGCTCCGGCGGGCCGTTCGGCGTCGAGCCAGGCACCGACCGCGGGAGCCGAGGGCGTCAGTCGGGGGCCGACGGCCCGCAGCCATGCGACAGCTCCGTCGGGGCCGGCGATCGCGTCGTGTACGCCGTCCCGATCGGCCCAGATCGTGTTCATCAGCTCGATCGGGAGCGGTTCGCCGAGCAGCGGTGCGCTCGTACCGGGGTCTGTGCTGTCCACGCGCCCCAGCCTACCAGGCGACTAATGGTTGAAGAGGCTTCAGACCATTTGACTTCCTCGAAGGCAGCCACTTACGGTTCTAACGACAGGAGCGCATCACAACCATTAGAACGATGGTGTCGGTGTCGCCGTCTCCCCTCAGAAAGGCCATGAACATGTCGAGGCTCACCCCGATCGACCCCGCCACCGCGACCGGCCCGGCGGCCCCGCTGCTCGCCCAGGTGCAGAAGTCCCTCGGCCTCACCCCGAACATGACCAAGGTGATGGCCAACAGCCCGGCCCTGCTCAAGGGCTACCTGGCACTGTCCGGCGCCCTGGCCGGCGGCGCCCTGGCCGCAGGCGTGCGGGAGCAGCTCGCGATCACAACCGCCGAGTACAACGGGTGCGAGTACTGCCTGTCCGCCCACACCTACATCGGTGAGCACATCGCCAAGGTCGACCCCGGTGAGCTCGAGCGGGCCCGCCACGCCGAGGCATCCGATGCGCACACCGCCGCCCTGCTGACCCTGTCGGATGCCGTCGTCCGCGGCAGGGGCGCGGTGGACGACGGCGCCGTGCAGGCGGCGCGGGACGCGGGCGTCACCGACGCCGAGATCGGTGAGGTCGTGGGCCACATCGCGCTGAACGTGCTGACGAACTACTTCAACGTGCTCGCCGAGGTGGAGAACGACTGGCCCGTCGTCACGCCGCACGCGCACGTCGCCTGACGCGGAGCCCGGCCCGCCCTCCCGGCAGGGCGGGCCGGGACACCCGCCAGGCCGTGCCACCGGCCATCCGTCCCGCCACGATCAGGAGACGGTCATGAACCGATCGAACGAAATGCCTGCCGAGGTCTTCCACCCCGGCGAGCTCGCCGTACAGCAGCAGGCCGGCGTGCGCGCAGAGGCCGCCCGGCTCTCCGGCATGCTCCGCCCGCCCGACCTGCGTGGCGGGGCGGCCGGCTTCCTCGCCGAACGCACACTCGCCGCGATCACGGCGCGCGACGACTTCGGCCGGCTGTGGATCTCACCGCTGACCGGACCGCCCGGCGTCCTCGACGTCATCGCGGCATCCACTCTGCGCGTACGCACCGCACCCGCCGCCGCCGACCCGCTCCACTCGCTCCCTCCCGGTCAGCCGGTCGGCCTGCTGGCCATCGACTTCGCCACCCGCCGTCGCTTCCGGGTCAACGGGACGCTCACCACCGCGGACGAGGACGGCCTCACGCTCCAAGTCGATCAGGCGTACGGCAACTGTCCCCAGTACATCCAGCGGCGTCACCTCCAACCCGGACCCGCTGTCGCCGGGGACGGGGACGGCGCCCCGGTGCGGTACGCCACCTCCTTGGCGTCCGATCAGGCCCGGCTCATCCGTGCGGCCGACACCTTCTTCCTGGGCACCACCCATCCGGAGCGCGGCAACGACGCCTCGCACCGTGGTGGGCCGCCCGGTTTCGTCCGCGTCGAGGACGACAGCCTCTGGTGGCCCGACTATCCGGGCAACAACATGTTCAACAGCCTCGGCAATCTGGCCGTCGACAGCGCCGCGGCACTGGTGTTCGCCGATTTCGCCACGGGGCACGCCGTGCACCTGTCCGGCACCGCGGTCCTGGAGTGGTCTCCTGATGGCTCCGACGACGATGAGGGCGGCACTGGCCGCCGGGTCCGTTTCCACATCAGCAGCGTGGTCGACGGCTCCGGCGCACCCCGACACGCGCCGCATCCGGTCCGCCGCCCACCGCACAGGAAGGACTGACGGCCATGAACGAGCCGACACCGGAATCGAACGGCCGCACCCGCCTCGCCTACCTCCTCGGGGTGCCGCTCGCCCCGGAGGTCGAGCGGCAATGGCCCCAGATGGGCGAGGTCGTCCGCGGCAGCAAGCTCATCGGTGAGGTCGAGGGGAACTTCCCCGAGCTCACGCTCGAAGTGGGACGACGGCTGCGCCTCGACGACGACGTCATCGTCGTGGAATGGACCTGCGACTACGGCGACGGCCGCCTCTACCGCAACGTCACCATCGCCGAGCTCCGCGACGGCCGGGCCGTACGGGTCACCGACTACTGGGGCGAACCCACCTCCACTCCCCCGTGGCGCCGACCGCTCACCGCCCGCCTCGACATGCCGGGCGACGGCATCTGGAAGGACCACGACCACCTCGGCCACCACTGACGTCCCGCTCGAGGCCACCCGGCCGTCACGCCTCCGTCGCAGTTCCCGCCGCTCCCGTATGACAGAAGTCTTACGTGCGCGCGTGGGATCCCCCTCGGGGGCTACGCACTGCGTAGCGTCCGGAGCATGCGCGTACTCGTCACCGGAGGGGCCGGGTTCATCGGCTCCCACATCGTCACCGCCCTCAAGGACCGCGGGCACGACCCCGTCGTCCTCGACGCCCTGCTGCCCGCCGCCCACCCCGGCACGCCGCCGCTTCCCGACGCCCAGTTCATCCGGGCCGACGTACGGGACGCCGACGCGGTCAGAGCCGCGCTCCGCGGCGTCGACGCGGTGTGCCACCAGGCGGCCATGGTCGGCCTCGGCAAGGACTTCGCCGACGCCCCCGACTATGTCGGCTGCAACGACCTCGGGACGGCGGTGCTGCTGGCCGAGATGGCGGCCGCCGGGGTGAGGGATCTCGTGCTCGCCGGGTCGATGGTGGTCTACGGGGAGGGCCGGTACACGTGCGAACGGCACGGAACGGTACGCCCCGGGCCGCGCCGGACCGAGGACCTGACGGCGGGCCGGTTCGAACCCCGCTGCCCTGACTGCGGAGCCGAACTCGCGCCGGGCCTCGTCGGCGAGGACGCCCCGACGGATCCGCGGAACGTGTACGCGACGACGAAGCTGGCCCAGGAGCACCTCGCGGCGAACTGGGCCCGGTGCGTGGAGGGCCGGGCGGTGTCGCTGCGCTACCACAACGTGTACGGACCCGGCATGCCGCGCGACACCCCGTACGCCGGGGTGGCCTCCTTCTTCCGCTCCTCGCTCGCCCGGGGCCAGGCGCCGCGGGTCTACGAGGACGGCGCGCAGCGAAGAGACTTCGTCCACGTCACGGACGTGGCCGCGGCCAACGCGGTGGCACTCGAGGCGGTCGATGCCCGGCAGACGGGCGCGCTCGCCGTGTACAACACCGGCAGCGGGGAGCCCCACACGGTCGGCGAGATGGCCACCGAGCTGGCCGCGGCGCACGGCGGACCCGCCCCGGTGGTGACGGGCGAGTTCCGCCTCGGCGACGTACGGCACATCACCGCCGACTCCGCCCGCCTGCGCAAGGAGCTGGGCTGGCGTCCGACGGTCGGCTTCGTCGACGGCATGACCGAGTTCGCCCGGGCCGGCCAGCGCGAGTCGGCCGGTGTGACCGGCTGAGCCCGGGAACCGGCCGAGGTCGTCGGCCGGTTCCACTGCGGGTTGAGCGCAAAGGACCTTCTCAGCGGACGACGTCGAAGACCATCTTCTGCAGGCCGTTGGCGTAGGCCTCATGCTCGACGAGCTTCAGCTTCTGGGTGTCCTTGTCCGTGCCGCTGAACAGACGCTTACCGGCTCCGAGCAGGAGCGGGAAGACGAGCAGGTGGTAGCGGTCGATCAGGCCCGCGTCCGAGAGGCCCTGGTTCAGCGCTGCGCTGCCGTGGACGATGATCGGACCGCCCTCGGCGTCCTTCAGCGCGGCGACCTCGTCGAGCGAGCGCAGGATCGTGGTCTCGCCCCAATTCGACACCAGGTCGTCCTCGGTGAGGGTGGTGGAGACGACGTACTTCGGCATCACCTTGTAGTCGGCGAAGTCCGCCATGTCGGGCCACACCGGGCTGAACGCCTCGTAACTGCTCCGTCCCAGCAGCATCGCGGCGGCTTCCTTCTGCTCCCGCCCCTTGATCTCGAATGCCTCAGGGAGGAACTCGACGTCCTTGAAGGTCCATCCGGAGTTGCGGTAGCCGGGCTCCCCGCCCGGGCCCTCCACGACGCCGTCGAGGGAGATGAAGGCGGTGCTGATCAAGGTGCGCATCTGGGTTCCTCAGTATCTGTTGTCCGGTTCTCAGCAGATTCGATCGATGCGCGCCGGGGCACATACCCGCCTGCCACACACCCACCATGATCTCTGACTTTGGATCATGAAGGAACTCATCGGTCGTCGCCGATTTCGATTCCGTGATCCGACCGGAACGGCCTACGCAGTTGCGGGGAGGGTCAGTTCGAAGCGGCAACCGCCGGGCACGTTGTGGATATCCGCGCGCCCGGAGCGGGCCTCGACGATGCCCCGGACGATCGCCAGGCCCACGCCCGCACCCGAGGGAGGGGTACGGGCCTGACTGCCCCGCCCCCGCAGCTTCGCCGGAGGCCGGGTTCGCTGCCGGATGCCATGCCTCCACAGTGACACCGTGCGGTGCCGCGCGGACCTGGGCCTGGCTCCGCGCGACGCGGCGTCCGCGTTTCGTAAGGTCTTCGGGCGCCCTTCTCCGCCCTTCGGTTCCTACGGTGTGGAGGGTGACTCCTTCTGCTTGTCGTCCGCCCCGCGCGGACCTCGTACTGCCGTGCCTCGACGAGGCGGAAGCCCTCCCCTGGGTCTTGGCGCGGGTGCCGGCCGGGTGGCGGGCCATCGTCGTCGACAACGGCTCCACCGACGGCTCGGCCGACATCGCCCGCTCCCTCGGCGCCACCGTCGTGCACGAGACCCGGCGCGGCTTCGGCGCCGCCTGCCACGCCGGACTGCTAGCCGCACGCGCCGAACTGGTCTGCTTCTGCGACTGCGACGCCTCCATGGACCCCGGGCTGCTCGCCCCCATGGCCGAGCGGGTCGCGGGCGGCGAGGCGGACCTCCTGCTCGGCCGGCGCCGCCCGCAGGGCCGCGGCGCCTGGCCCGCGCACGCGCGTGCCGGAAACATCGCCCTGGCCCGCATGCTGCGCCGCCGCACCGGCCTGCGGCTCCACGACCTCGGACCGATGCGGGTCGCCCGCCGCGAGGCACTGCTCGGCCTGGAGCTGACCGACCGGCGCAGCGGCTACCCGCTGCAGATGGTCGTACGGGCCGCCGACGCGGGCTGGAAGGTGGCCGAGACGGACATCCCGTACCTCCCCCGATCCGGGAAGTCCAAGGTCACCGGCACCTGGCGGGGTACCTGGCGCGCGGTACGGGACATGCGCAGGGTCCTGGCCGAGCCGCCGGGCGCCCGACCCGCACCGACCGAGGGGGTCTCCGCATGAGCACCCTCCTCGTCATCGCCAAGGCGCCCGTCGCCGGGCGCGTGAAAACCCGACTGACCACGCAGTTCACCCCGCAGCAGGCCGCCGACCTGGCCCTCGCCGCACTCCAGGACACCCTCGCCGCGGTCCTTGCCACGCCGGCCCGGCGCCGCGTCCTGGTCCTCGACGGACATCCGGGCCCTTGGATCCCGGACGGCATCGAGGTCGTCCCGCAGTGCACGGGCGGCCTGGACGTCCGACTGGCCGCCGCGTTCGCCCTGGCCGAAGGACCGAGCCTGCTGGTCGGCATGGACACCCCGCAGGTCACTCCCGGCCTGCTCGCGCCCGGGCTCGACTTCACCGGGGCGGACGCCTGGTTCGGGCCCGCCGACGACGGAGGGTTCTGGGCCCTCGGCCTCGCCCACCCCGACCCCGCCCTGCTGCTCGGCGTCCCCATGTCCGTGGCACACACCGGCGAGGTCCAGCGGCAGCGCCTGACCGATGCGGGGCTCTCCGTACGGGACCTGCCCGAGCTGTGCGACGTGGACACCCCCGCCGACGCGGAACAGGTCGCGGCCGCAGCCCCGCGGACGCGCTTCGCCACCCTGCACCACGGCATGCGCGCGGTGACCCGATGACCGCCCAGCTCGCCGAGCCCGCCACCCGTACCTGGCAGGCGGATCCGTACGCGGTCGCCCTCCGCACGGGGCAGGGGCCGCTGTTCCTGCGTCGACGCGACGGCTGGCTGCTGCCGCTGGAGGTCGAACGGTGGTGCGCCGAGCCCGACGCGGCCGACGACACCGTCCTGGCCCGGTGCACCGGGCCCGTCCTCGACATCGGCTGCGGACCGGGCCGACTGGTCGCCGCCCTCGCCGGGCTCGGCCATACGGCACTCGGTGTCGACGTCACCCCCGAGGCCGTGGCCCGTACCGAGCGGGCGGGCGGCAGCGCCCTGTGCCGGTCGGTGTTCGACCCGCTTCCCCGCGAAGGCAGCTGGGGCACCGTCCTGCTCATCGACGGCAACATCGGCATCGGCGGGGACCCCGGAGCCCTGCTGCACCGCGCCGCCGAACTGACCGCACCCGGTGGTTCCCTGCTGGTCGAGGTCGCCGCCGCCGACGTCGACGAACGCGTCGAGGTGTACGTCGAGGACGGCACCGGCGGCCGCGGAGCCTCCTTCTGGTGGGCCCGGCTCGGCGCCCGCGCCCTGTGCGCCGCGGCGAGGTCCGCGGGCTGGACCCCGTACGACACCTGGCAAACGACGGGCCGGCACTTCGTACACCTCACGCGCTGACCGGTTGCCGAGCGGCGAACCACCGGGTGGGATCCGCAGCAGTGCGGATCCCACCCCCTGAGGCGCTCACCCTCGACCAGGGCGCCTCGGCGGGCCGCCGCAGGTGAGGGAGTTCAGCCGACGGTGACGACCATCTTCCCGAGGGCTTCTCCGGCCTCCATGACCCGATGGGCTTCGACGATCTCACCGAACCGGAAGACCCGGGCGGGACGGGCCCGCAGGCCACCGGCGTGGACCTTGGCGTAGATCTCGTCCAGCGGTACGTCGGTGAGCGGGAACGCCGGGGTGCCCAGCACGAAGGCGCTGCCGAAGAAGCTGAGCCGGACTCCGCTGGGGAGGTCGGCGATCGGGTCGAAGTCGCGTACGGGCTCGAATCCGCCCAGGAAGCCGAGCTGGCAGACCCGGCCGCGCGGCCGGACCAGGGCCAGCGAGTCACGCAGGACGCTGTTGCCGACGACGTCGAACACCGCGTCGACGCCGATCTCCCGCTCCGCGACCTGGGTGGCGAGCGCGCCGTCGTCGATGAGTACGTCGGCAGCCCCGAGCTCCTTCAGCAGGGGCGCCCGCAGCGGATCCCGGGTCGTGGCGAGGACGGTCGCGCCGTGGTCGACCGCCAGGTTGACCGCGGCCTGGCCGAGCGAGGAGGTCGCTCCCCTCACAACGACGGTTTCGCCCGGCCGCAGGTCCAGGTTTCCGAACAGGCCGCTCCACGCCGTCGCGTACACCTCGGGTACCGCCGCAAGGTCGGCCCAGTCCAGCGAGGAGCGCACGGCGACCACGTTGGTCGCCGGTACGGTCACCAGCTCCGCGTAGCTTCCGTTGCGGGTCCGCCCCATGCCGCCGAGGATCGCCACCACCCGGGTCCCGACGGGGAGTTCGCCGGACGGATCGTCCTCCACCAGTCCGGCGCACTCGATCCCGGGGACGGCGGCGACCTTTCCCCAGGCACCGCTGCGCATGTAGGCCTCCGCGTGGTTGAGGCCGAACGCCTTGACCCGGACCAGCACTTCACCGTCGGCGGGCACCGGGTCCGGCAGCTCGGTGAGGGTGAGGACCTCGGGGCCGCCGTGGGCGGAGATGACGATGGCCTTCATGTACCGACTCCATTCTTGAGCAGTCATTCAACTATTGGTGCGAAGAAAAGGGCCACCGCGAACGGTGGCCCGTACGCCTCGCCGTCAGGCGAGAGCGGCGAAGGCGTTGTCGACGATCGCGCGCAGGAGCACCTCGTCCGGGTTGGCCTTCCCGACGACCATGAGCCCCTGACAGGTGGCGACCAGCAGCTTGGCGCTGCCGGCGCAGTCCAGGGAGGCTCGGACCTGCCCCCTGCGGGCCGCGTTCTCCAGTGCGTGGGTCATGCACCGCTCCAGCCGGGCCAGGTGGCCACGGACGACGGCCGCCGCCTCGTCATCCTCGGCCGCGTTCTCGATCGCCGTGTTCACGAGCAGGCAGCCCTGCCGCCCCTCGGGGCTGAGCAGATCACGCACCAGCCCGTCGAAGTACCCGCGGATCTCGCTCACCGAGGCGCCCGGAGCCTCCAGCTCGCCCAGCTTCTCGGGGACCACCAGCCGCGAGTACCGCTCCAGCGACTTCAGGAACAGCGCGCGCTTGCCGCCCGGGAAGGCGCTGTAGAGGCTGCCGGGCTTGACTCCCGTCGCCTTCACCAGATCCTCGACGGACACCGCCCGGTACCCGCGCTCCCAGAACCGAAGCATGGCCACATTCAGAACGGCGTCGGGCTCGAACTCTCGCGGTCTGGGCATGAGAAGAAAATACATGAGCGACCATTCAAGAACAATGCGCGAACCCGTCGGCTTTCCGCGGCACCGCCCCGATCAGGCCCGACGGCTCTCCCGGCCCACCCGGCGCGCCACGGCACGCACGCCGACGTACGCGAGGGTGAACAGCACGATGGCCGCCATAGCGAGCAGCCAGTTGCGTAGGTAATCGAGCGGAAGGACGGTGGGGTTGGCCACGCCCCCCGGCCGCAGCAACGGAGGAAGGGCGATCGCGGTGAGGGAGCCCGCGACGATCAGGGCTCCGCGCATTACCCCGTGCAGGCGCAGGCCGGCCACCCCGACGAGGACGGCGACCGCCATCACTGCGGGCACGACGAACCCGTCGTGCACCACGACCGCTCCTCCGAGCCAAACGGCGATCCGCCACGGCTCGGGCTGCTGGAGGAGCAGCCACCCGCCCCAGGCCGTGCACACCATCCCGAATCCGCCCATCACGTATCGGAAGTTCATCACGCCACCTCCAGGCGGCCGACCCACTTGGTCTGCAGGACACCGGGCCGGTTCGGGGCGATGATCCGCGCCGGGTAGCCGTGGTCCAGGGACAGCACCTCGCCGTTGAGCCGCAGCGCGAGCAGCGTGAGCGGGTCCTGCGCGTACAGGCGTCCCATCTCCATCACCCGGTAGGCGCCCGCCGCTTCGAGGGAGACCACCCGGGCCCGCGCACCCGGGCCGCCGCCCGCGAGCTCCAGGAGGTCCCGTACCCGCACCCCTGTCCAGTGGGCGGACTTGCTCCAGCCCTCCACGCAGGCGATGGGCAGGGTGACGTCATGCTGCGGCAGGGCGCGCAACTCGTCCAGCGTGAGGCTGTAAGGACGCGGCCCGGCCACGGTCAGACGCCAGTCGGCCAAGGAGGCCTCGGAGACGCGCGCGGCAGCAGCCGTTCGGTTCACGGGGAGCCCTTGGGCCCCGTGGGCGGGGCTGCGCGGGCCGAACAGTTCCAGCGGGCCGAGTGCGGTGACGGACTGTCCGACCGTGGTGAGCGTGACTGCTCCGACCGCGGCTGTGACGCCGAGGAGGAACTGCCGGCGGTCGGGCCCGTCGGCCTCGGGCAGGGTCAGGGTTCCGGGGGAACGGAGCGTGAAGTGGTCGCGGATCTTCGGCCATTGCACGGCGACGTGCAGCAGGAGCGATCCCAGCAGGAGCCAGGCGACCGCGTAGTGCACGGGAACGAAGTTGAAGGGCCACGGGTACCACTGGAAGGTGTTCAGCAGCCCGGTGAACAGCTCGAACAGTCCGGCCGCGACCAGGATCGCCACCGAGATCCGCTCCAGGGCGTGGAGGACCGATCGCACCGGAGGCCAGGCGAACAGCCGCGGATAGACCGCCCACAGCTTCGCCAGCAGCAACGGGATCGCGGCGATCCCGGACGCCACGTGCAGACCCTGGGTGAGCCGGTAACCCCAGTACGGGCGGCTCGGCAGCGAATCGGCCAGCCATCCGGGCGGGTGCTGGAGGTAGTGGCTCAGCACACCGGTCGCGAAGCAGACGGCCATGGCCAGGCCGAGCCAGCGGCCGATGGCGGTCGCGGTACGGGCATCGTGCAGGCGCGCCTTGAAGGTGACGGGCGGTCCGGAGGGCAGGGTGAAACGCATGCCCCCATCACACCCCCGACGAGGCCCGAGCAGGCTGGCGGAACACCTTACGAAACACGGACATCCGAGATGGCACGGCCCACGGGAGAGCCGATCCCTGGAACGATTCCGCAGGTGAAAGCCCTTACCGCCCTCACTCCTCGCACCGCGCTGGTGACCACCGCCCTCGCCCTTGCCGCACTCACGACGCTCCTCGCCCGCACCGTCGTGTACGGGGGCTACTTCAGCGACCCCGTCGGCCTGTTCTGGTGGTACGCGGCCTGCTGGGTGCTCTTCACCGTCGCGCTGCTGGCGCTGCGCCGGGTCCCGGCCCGCCACGCCGCGTGGCTGATCGCCGCGGGGGCCGTCGCCGTCACGCTGACCGGGCTGATGGGGCCGCCGCGGACCAGCACCGACTCCTACCGCTACGCCTGGGACGGCCGCGTCCAGTCCGCCGGCCTCTCCCCGTACGACCACGCCCCGCAGGACCCGGCGCTCGCCAGGCTCCGCGACCCCTGGCTCTTCCCCACCGGCGCCGCCTGCACGGGCCCCGACCTCGCCCCGATCCCCCACACCGGCAGCACACCCCACTGCACCCGCCTCAACAGGCCCGCCGTCCACACCATCTATCCGCCCGTCGCCGAGGCGTACTTCCTCGCCGTCGACCGCCTCTCCCCCGCCGACTCCCGCCACAAGCCGCTCCAGATCGGCGCCGCCCTGATCTCCCTCGGCGTCACGGGCGCGCTCCTCCTGATCCTGCGACGGCGCGGCGACGACCTCCGCAAAGCCGCGTACTGGGCCTGGTGCCCTGCCGTCCCAATCGAGGCCGTCAACAACGCCCACGCCGACGTCCTGGGCGTACTCCTCGCGGTCACCGGACTCGGCCTCGTCGCCTCCCGGAACCTGACCCGGCGGGCAGCAGGCGGAGTGCTGATCGGCGCCGCCATCGCCACGAAGCTCATGCCTGCCGTCGTCCTCCCCGGCGCCCTGTCAGGGATCCGCCGCGTCCGCGACGCGGCCGCCGTCCTCCTGCCCGCCACCGCCTTCGTCGTACTCACCTACCTCCCGTACGTCCTCCTCTCGCACGGCTCGGTCTTCGGCTACCTCGGCGGCTACGTCGAGGAGGAGGGCTACGACGACGCCTCGGCCGGATCCCGCTACTCGCTCCTGCGCCTGGTCCTGCCGGACACCTGGGCCTTCCCCGTACTGCTCGTCATCGTCGCGGCAGTGTCCCTGTACGTGATGTGGCGCGGAGACCCGCGACGCCCCTGGAGCGGCGCCCTCCTGGTCACCGGCTGGTCCTTCGTCCTCCTCACCCCCGGCTACTCCTGGTACGCGCTGCTCCTCATCGCACTCGTCGCCCTGGACGGACGCTGGGAATGGCTCGGCATCCCCCTCGCAGGCGCCGCCGTCTACGTCCTCGCCCCGACGCTCCACTTCCAGCCGTCGCTGAGCAACATCGCGTACGGCGCAGCAGCGGCCCTCGTCCTCGTGATGACCTGGGTCCGGCGGCGAGCCAGGGTGAGGGGGGCCGGGGCCCCGGCCACGGCGTCACGGAATCCGTACCCGGCTTGAACCCCGACCGGCCTGGGAACCCGGAAACGGTTCAACGCGGCGCGGGTGCCGCGCCTGGCCTCGGTCGGCGCCCGGTCACCACTCGGCGATGAGCGGCGCGTCCGGTTCGTGCTGCCGCCAGGCGTCGGCGAGGCGGAGGAGGCGGGCAGGGGCGGCGATGCCGCGCACGGTTGCGATCTTGCCGTCTGTGATGTCGAACGTCACCGCGCCGACGACCTTGCCGCCGGGCACGAAGAGGAGGGCGGGGGCGCCATTGACGAGCGCGAAGTGGACCTCGGAGACCCCTCCGGCGAGTCGCTGCTTCGCGGGCGTGGACTTGAAGCCGGCCCGCGCGATGGCGGCGATGCGCTCCGGAGTGTCGTACTGCAGCAGCTTCTTGGTCAGGCCGGCGCCGTCGGAGATCGCGGAGGCGTCGTGGGTGAGCAGCGCCACCAGCCGTTCGGTGCGGCCCGAGGAGGCGGCGGCGAGGAATTCCTCGACGATCCTGCGGGCGGCTGCCGGGTCGAGTTCACCGCTGCGGCGCGCCGTGGTGATGTGGCGCCGGGCCCGGTGGAGGTGCTGCTGGCTTGCGGACTCGGTGATGTCGAGGATCTCGGCGATCTCGGCGTGGCCGTAGGAGAACGCCTCGCGCAGGATGTAGACGGCCCTCTCGAAGGGTGACAGGCGTTCCATGAGAGTGAGCACGGCGAGGGAGACGGTTTCGCGCTGTTCGAACGTGTCGGCCGGGCCGAGCATCGGGTCGCCGTCGAGGAGCGGTTCGGGCAGCCAGGCGCCCACGGTGCGTTCGCGGCGGGCCTGTGCCGAGCGGAGCCGGTCGAGGCACAGGTTGGTGACGACCTTGGTCAGCCATGCTTCCGGCACCCTGATCCGCTGCCGGTCGGCGGCCTGCCAGTGCAAGAACGCGTCCTGTACGGCGTCTTCGGCGTCGGCGGCGGATCCCAGCAGCCGGTACGCCAGCGAGGCCAGCCGACTGCGGCTGGCCTCGAACCGGCAGGTGTCGAAGCGGTCAATGTCAGTGCTGTCCACGGGGATTACCCTAGGCGGGCTATGCGGCCACCCTTGCGGCGGCCCCATCCGGCGCGGCGGCCAGGCGGCGCTTGCGCATGGGCAGCCCGAACGTCGGGTGCGAGGTGGTCCACAGCGACATCTTGAGGATGGCCGCCTTGATCCGCGCGGCCTTCCGGCCGCCCATGTACTTCGGCTTTGCCTGCGCTTCATGGTCGACCATCTGCAGGATCCCGTCGCGCCGCCCGAGGCTGATGTGGTTGCCCGGGTAGCTCAGCTTGACGTTCGCCGTCTTGCTGCCGGTCAGGCATCCCACGATGGCCTTCATGGCCTGCATGCCGGTGAAGCCGGCCGATGCACAGGACATCGGCAGCGGCCGGCCGTTGTCGCCGATGGTGTAGACGCTGTCGCCGGCGGCGTAGACGTTCGGGTGCGAGAGCGACCGCATGGTGCGATCGACGACGATCCGACCGTCGTCGGTGACCTCCAACCCGGCTGCGGCGGCGATGGGGTCGACCGCGAACCCGGCCGTCCACACGGTCGCGTCGGACGCCAGGGGGCTCCCGTCGGCGCACAGCACCCGAGTCGCTTCGACAGCTTCGACGCTGGTGTGCTCCAGGACGGTGATGCCCAGCCGGTCGCAGGCCTGGCGCAGGTGGCTGCGTGCCCCGGCGGAGAGCGGGGCGCCCAGCTCGCCGCGGGCGACCAGGGACACCGACAGGCCGGGCCGGGACTCGGCGATCTCGGTGGCGGTCTCGATGCCGGTCAACCCGTCGCCGACGACCAGCACACGACCGCCCTCGCCCCGCCCGCCCAGGCTGTCCAGGCGCTCGCGCAGGCGCAGCGCCGCCGGACGACTGGCGACGTGGAAGGCGTGCTCGGCCACGCCGGGGACGCCGTGGTCGGCGACGTGGCTGCCGAGCGCGTAGAGCAGCGTGTCGTAGCCGAGCTCGCCGCCACCGTCGGCGTCGGCCACGGCGACGACCTGGCGCTCGGGATAGACGGCGGTGACACGGGCCAGGCGCAGCCGTATCCCCGTGCCCGCGAAGACATCGGCGAGCTTCGGAGCCTCGATCTCCTGGCCGGCCGCGAGCTGGTGCAGCCGCAGCCGCTGGACGAACTCCGGCTCGGCGTTGACCACGGTGATCTCGGTATCCGCCGGGGACAGCCGACGAGCCAGAGTCCCGGCCACGTAGGCCCCGGCATAGCCGGCGCCCAGAACAACGATGCGGTGCTTCATGTGATGCTCCTGTCGGTTCGCTTGCTCTCGGTGACTTGAGCGGAACAGCACCCCGATTGCTGACAGGAACCCCATATGGCTTGCATCACACATCGCAAGCATGTCGCCCAATGAGGCCGGCGCCCGGCACCGTCCCCCTGCCGGCCGAGATCCCCCTCGTCTCCGCCGTCAAGCTCGCCCGACACGACCTGGCGCGTCCTGACCGACAGCCAGTGCACCGAACGCCTCCCCTTGGGCGGAGACGGTCTCGCGCCGCTCATGTGCGGCGCACACCCCGCCCCGCCGCCCCAGGAACCCGCGAACCAAGATCCGAACTATTTCCGGACCAGTCCCCTCCAGCGAGTCGTACGGACGGCCGTCCCCGCTGGTCAGGATGGGTGCAACTGCTGTACCAGCGGCAGACGAAGACCCGCCGGGCGGCCATTCAGCCGGAGCCCGACCTCATGCGTGCCGATCACCCCAAGTAGCGAACTACAGGGAACTGATCCACGTCACCCATCAGCCTGCAGCCAACCGCCCAAGACTGACGGTTGGTCAATTTAGCCGACTTTGCGGCCGATCCACGGTGGAATATAGCTGGAGATCCCCGGTTTCGGAAACCGGGGATCGCATAGATGATCGAAGCTCCACCGCGCCACTCCCTCCCCCCCCCTAGTCGAAAGGTATTTGCCGTCCGATGGCACAGCTTCGATCTCGAAATCCCTAACCCCGCTCTGTTACGGGAGCGCCACGGCGCCCAAGACCGTTTTCAGGAAGTCAACACCACGCCACAGCCCGAACGGGATGCCTTCCACCTCAGGGCTGAATGGTCCGGTTGGGCGCAGTGATCACTCAGTGAGCCACAGACCCTCGAGAGCAACCGGTACCTCGGATGGCCCCTAAGCCAGCCGCACCGCCGCGGGAGTTGTTCTCCGTGTGCGAATCCAGTGGCTTTTCGCTGGACTTTTCAAACGTTCCCTCTATGGTCGTCGTCCCACCATTCCTCCACCCAGGGGAGCGTGACCAACCTGCCTCTTGCACCGACTCGCCCGATCGGCGTTCTGCGCCATCGCAAGGACCCCATGTCATCCCAGGAATCCGCGAAGAGCGGACGAAACGTTTCCCCCGACCTGGTCACCGGCAAATGGCTAACGACCGACGAACTCGCGGGCATCTTGAACCTCGATCCCTCCACGCTCCGTCGCTGGCGCACTGCACGCCCCCTGCAAGGGCCGCCGTTCGTCCATGTGTCCGATCGCATCACCCTGTACAGCGCGATTGACGTCGAACACTGGCTGCGCAGTCGCCGTGTCGATCCCGAACAGGCGGCCTGACATGGCGATAGCGACACCTGCTTCAGCCGTCGAGGCCGTGCCGGTTGGCGTCCGCCTCACCGCTGATGTCGAATACCGACCCAACCGGCCTTCGCCCTACCGAGCTCGGGTGCGCTGGTGGGACCCCACGACAAAGTCCCGCAAGTCCATCTCCGAAGCCAAGGAGACCGAGGACGAGGCCCAGGAGTGGATCTCGGCCCTGGTCGAGGCCGCTCAGGCCGGCGTCAACCCGTCGCTTGCCACCATGCCATTGGCCGACTACGGCACCGCGAACATGAACCTCGCGCTTCGAGGACTGGAGCTCAAGACGCTCGACCCCTATATGGCCGGTTGGCGTCTGCGCGTAGTGCCCTCCCTCGGGCATCTACCGGTTCGGATGATCACCAACGGTGCAGTGGACCGCACCGTCTACCGGTGGATCGCTGACGAGTACAGCCGCTCCACCGTGAAGAACACCATCGCCGTCCTCGTTCGCGTCATGGAGCAGGCCGTTCGAGACGGGCTCATCAAGGTCAACCCCGCGCGAGTCAGCGGCTGGCAGCGCCAGTACCAGCAGGTCGAGGACGAGCTGAACGACCCGCGTGCGCTCGCCTTGCCCGACTGGGAGACCCTCCAGACCCTCGCCAAGGCCCTGGTCGCTCGCTCATACGGCCAATACCAGGGCTGGGGCGACGTGGTCACTTTCGCCGCGTCCACGGCAGCCCGCATCGGCGAGGTCTCCGGAGTCCGCGTCAAGGACATCGACACCGACACCTGGATCTGGACCGTACGACGGCAGACCACCCCCGCCCGAGGCGGGCTCGTCGACAAGGCCACCAAGGGAAAGCGCGCCCGCAAGGTACCCCTCATCGAAGAGGTACGGCCAATGGTGGCTCAACGCCTGCTCGCCGCCGGCGACAGCCCAGACGCCCGGATCTTCTTCGGCCCCCGCGGCGGACGCATCTCCACCGCCGTCCTGCGCGACGCCACCCACTGGGACAACGTCGTCACCGAGCTCGGTTTCGAGCACCTTCGACGACACGATCTGCGCCACACCGGGCTGACCTGGTTCGCCGACGCAGGCGTCCCCCTCCATGTCCTGCGCAAGATCGCCGGACACGGCTCGCTGACCACCACTCAGCGCTACCTGCACCCCGACGCCGGCCAGATCACGGCAGCTGGTGCCGCGCTGTCTGCGCACCTCATGGTGCTCCGTGCACCTCGTTCGCTGCCAGTCACGGCCGTTACCGCCGTCTGACCCGCACTGAGCGCATTGGTCCCCAACTGGTCCCCAAAAACGATCAAGGGGCCGTTTCAGATTGCTCTGAAACGGCCCCTGATCTGCGACTCTTTCGAGTCGGGACGACAGGATTTGAACCTGCGACCCCTTGACCCCCAGTCAAGTGCGCTACCAAGCTGCGCCACGTCCCGTTGTGCCTGCGACCTGCGGGTTTCCCCGTGCTCGGCGGCACATGCAGAACATTACCCCACGCCGAGGGGTGTGCATGCACCAGTAATCGGCGGGAGGGAGGATGGGGTGGTGAACGCACGGGATCGGGATGTCGAAGGTCGGGCGCGCAGTGCGCGGCCCAGGGACGGGCTGGGGCGGCCGCTCGGCTACGGGGCGGCCGGGGTGGAGCGGCAGCCCGAAGGGGTGGTGCGCTCGCCCGGGGAGACCCTGCGGGAGGCGCAGCGGCTGCTGGACGCCGGAATGCCGTTCCACGCACACGAGGTGTTCGAGGATGCCTGGAAGTCCGGGCCCGAGGCCGCGGCCCCGCTCTGGCGGGGGCTCGCGCAGCTCGCGGTCGGGCTGACGCACGCCGCGCGCGGCAATGCGGTCGGCGGGGCGCGGCTGCTGCGGCGCGGGGCCGCCGGGATCGAGGGGCTGGACGGGCGGCCGTACGGGATCGACGTGCCGGGGCTGGTGCTCTGGGCCCGGGAGCTGGCCGGGCGGGTGGCGGCCGGGGGCCCGCCGGCCGATCCCGTACGGGAGGCTCCCCGGCTATCGCGCGGCGGGCTCTAGCAGGTCCCAGCGGTTGCCGTACAGGTCCTGGAAGACGGCGACCGAGCCGTACGCCTCGTGGCGCGGCTCCTCCAGGAAGCGGACGCCCTCGGCGGTCATCCGGGCGTGGTCGCGGGCGAAGTCGTCGGTGTACAGGAAGTGGCCGACGCGGCCGCCCGCCTGGTCGCCGACCCGGGAGCGCTGCGCCTCGTCCTTGGCGCGGGCCAGCAGCAGGGCGGATTCGGTGGCGCCGGGCGGGCGGACCACGACCCAGCGGGAGCCGTCCGGGCGGGCGGTGTCCTCGGCCAGGTCGAAGCCGAGGGCGCGGGTGTAGAAGTCGATGGCCTCGTCGTAGTCGTGGACGAGGAGGGCCGTGAGGGCGATGTAGGACGACATGCCCTCATTCTCTGCCAACGAGGACCACCTCCAGGGTGCGGGGGCCGTGGACTCCCTCCACCCGGTCGAGTTCGATGTCGCTGGTGGCGGAGGGGCCGGAGATCCAGGTCAGCGGGCGGGACGGGTCGAGGAGCGGCAGGGCCTGCGGGACGGAGTCGACCACTTGGTCCGGGACGCGGATCACGCAGATGTGGTGGTCCGGGATCAGGGTGATGCGGCGCCGGCCCTGGTCGGGGCCCGCGTCGAGGACGATCGTGCCGGTCTCGGCGACGGCCAGGGCGCAGCCGGTGACCACGCTGTCGACCAGGTCCAGCTCGTGCGGGGTGGAGTCCGCCCGGTCGGGGACGAGGACGGGGCCTGCGGCCGCGAGCCAGTGCGGGGGCAGGCCGGGCGGGACGAGCACCGTGCGGGCGCCCCGTTCGGCGAGGAGCCGCGTGAGCAGTGCGGGCAGCCCGTCCCCGTCCGTGCGGTGGACCAGGGCCCGGTACTCGGCGAGGTGGGCGGCCAGCAGGTCCACGCGCTCGGCGGGGGTGCGGGTGCCGTGGACCTGCAGGTAGTCGCGGGGGATCTCCGCGTCAGGGGCGTTCGCCGACGCGCGGCGGATCCGGCCCAGGATGCGGTCCTTGCTGCTCACTGCGTGTCCCCCCGTTCCCGGGCCCACCAGTCGCGGAAGGATTCCGCCGGTACGGTGGGCAGTTCGCGGCTGTCGGTCCAGGCCCGTCCGGCCCCGGGGAGCCGGCGGGGCGCCAGCCGCCGGGCACGGGCCAGCAGGCGCTCCCCGGCGCGCAGTGCCCCCGGGTGGTCCAGGAGCAGCCGGGCGGCGCGCATGGTGGCCCGTTCGGCGGTGCGGCCGTCCGCGGGGCGGAGCGTGACGCGGACGCCGCCTCGGGTCACCGGGCCGCCCTGGGCCACCCGCTCGCGGAGGTGGACGAGGACCTCGGGGATGTCGATGGCGACGGGGCAGACCTCGTAGCAGGCCCCGCACAGGGTGGACGCGTAGGGCAGCGAGGCGTCGATCTCGGTTCCGGTGCCGCGGAGTTGGGGGCTGAGGATCGCACCGATGGGGCCGGGGTAGACGGAGCCGTAGGCGTGGCCGCCGGCGCGTTCGTAGACCGGGCAGACGTTGAGGCAGGCGGAGCAGCGGATGCAGCGCAGGGCCTGGCGGCCGGTCTCGTCGGCGAGGGTGTCGGTGCGGCCGTTGTCGAGGAGGACGAGGTGGAAGGCGGCGGGTCCGTCGCCGTCCGCCCCTCGCGACGGGCCCAGCCCGGTCCACATCGTCGTGTACGGGTTCATCCGCTCGGCCGTCGAGGAGCGCGGCAGCGTCTGGAGGAAGATCTCCAGGTCGCGGAAGGTCGGGACGACCTTTTCGATGCCGACGACGGAGATCAGGGTCTCGGGCAGGGTCAGGCACATCCGGCCGTTCCCCTCGGACTCCAGGACGACCATGGTGCCGGTCTCGGCGACCATGAAGTTGGCCCCGGACACGGCGACCCTGGCGCGCAGGAACTTCTCGCGCAGGTGCAGGCGCGCCGCCTCGGCGAGCTCCCGCGGGTCGTCGCCGAGCGGCTCGGGCGCAGGGCGGCCCCAACTTCCCATCTCCGTACGGAAGATGTCGCGGATCTCGGCCCGGTTGCGGTGGATGGCCGGGACCAGGATGTGGGAGGGGCGGTCATGGCCGAGCTGCACGATGAGTTCGGCGAGGTCGGTCTCGTACGCGGCGATCCCCGCGGCCTCCAGGGCCTCGTTGAGTCCGATCTCCTGCGTGGCCATGGACTTGACCTTGACGACCTCGCGCTCGCCGGTCGCGCGGACCAGGTCCGTGACGATGCGGTTGGCCTCGTCGGCGTCGGCGGCCCAGTGGACGGTGCCGCCGGCCGCCGTGACCGCTTCCTCCAGCTGCAGGAGGTAGCGGTCGAGGTGGCGCAGGGTGTGGTCCTTGACGGCCTTGCCCGCCGCGCGCAGCCGGTCCCAGTCCGCCAGTTCGGCGACGGACCGCGCGCGTTTGTCGCGGATGGTGTGCGTGGCGTGCCGGAGGTTGGCGCGCAGCACCTCGTCCCGTACGGCTTCGCGGGCCGCCTCGGGGAAGGCGGGCATGCCCAGGTAGGTGCCCGTCACGGCAGCGGTTCCTCCTCGGTCGCGGCCAGGATCTCCGCGAGGTGCAGGGTCCGCATCGGGCTGTCCGCGCGGCGCAGCAGGCCGTCCAGGTGGGCGAGGCAGGAGTTGTCGGCGCCGCAGAGCACCTGGGCGCCGGTGCCGGCGGCGGCCGCGGTCTTGTCGGCCCCCATGGCGGTGGACACGTCCGGGTTCTTGACGGCGAAGGTGCCGCCGAAGCCGCAGCACTCCTCGGCGCCCGGCAGCTCGACCAGGTCCAGGCCCTTGACCGCGGTCAGCAGCCGGCGCGGCCGGTCCCCCAGGCCCAGGCCGCGCAGGCCGTGGCAGGAGGGGTGGTAGGTGACGGTGTGCGGGAAGTACGCGCCGACGTCGGTCACCCCGAGCACGTCGACCAGGAACTCGGTGAGCTCGTACACGCGCGGTGCGAGCGAGGCTGCGGCCTCGGCGAGCTCGCCGCCGCGGCCCTCCGCGGCCGCCTTGCGGCCGATGCGCGGGTAGTGCTCGCGGATCATCGCGGCGCAGGATCCGGACGGGGTGACCACGAATTCGTGTCCCGCGAAGGCCCGCGCGGTGCGCCGCATGAGCGGTTCGGTCTCGTGCCGGTAGCCGGTGTTGTACTGCGGCTGCCCGCAGCAGCTCTGGGCCGCGGGGAAGTCCACGTCCACGCCCAGCCGCTCCAGGAGGCGTACGACGGCGATGCCGGTCCGCGGGTAGAGAGCGTCATTGACGCAGGTGACGAACAGGGCGGCTCGCATGATGGGCACAATAGCCCGGTGAAGAAGTTCTCAGTGATCGGCATAGGCGCGGGCGACCCGGACCATCTGACCCTCCAGGCGGTCAGGGCGATCGGCGCGGCGGACGCATTCCTCATCCTGGAGAAGGGCGAGGAGAAGGCGGATCTGACCGGGCTGCGGCGCGCGATGCTCGACGCGCACGCCCGCCCCGGCCACCGGCTGGTGGAGGGCCGCGACCCGGACCGGGACCGGACGCCCGCCGACTACACCCCGACGGTGGACGGCTGGCGCAGCGCGCGGGCGGCGCTCTTCGAGCGCTTCATCGCGGAGGATCTGGCGGACGGTGAGACCGGGGCGTTCCTGGTCTGGGGCGATCCCTCCCTCTACGACTCCACGCTGGCGATCCTCGACGAGGTGCTGGAGCGCGGCCGGGTGGCCTTCGAGCACGAGGTCGTGCCCGGCATCAGCAGCATCTCGGCGCTGCTGGCGCGGCACCGGACCAACCTCAACCGGGTCGGGCGCCCGGTCCAGATCACCACCGGCCGCCGGCTGGCCGAGGGCTGGCCGGACGACGTGGACGACGTGGTGGTGATGCTGGACGCGCGGCACGCCTTCACCGCCCACCTGGACCGGGACCTCTACATCTACTGGGGCGCCTATGTGGGCACCCCGGACGAGATCCTGGTGCAGGGCAGGCTCGCGGAGGTCGCCGGGCGGATCGAGGAGCTGCGTACCGAGGCCCGGGCCCGCAAGGGCTGGATCATGGACACGTACCTGCTCAGGCGCGGCTGAGGTAGGACGGGAGGACGGCGGCGAGGCGTTCGTACTCCTCGGGGCGGTTGTAGATCTGACCGCAGACGCGGATGCCGCCGCCGCCCGGCCAGGGCCAGACCAGGACCCGGATGCGCTGCTCGGCCGCGATCAGCTCGCGCAGCTCGCGGGCCCGGTCGGGGGTGTCGGCGACGCCGGGCGGCAGGCGCAGGGTGCGCATGGCGAGGTCCTCGCCGTGCGGGAGCGGGGTGAGCCCGGGGAGTTCGGCGAGCAGCGCCGCGCCGTGGGCGGCCAGCGCGCTGTTGTGGGCCCGGACCTTGGCCGCGTCGAGGCGTTCGAGGAGGTCCAGTCCGTCGGGGGCGGCGAGCCAGCCGGTGTAGTCGGCGGTGGCCCGGTTCTCGACGGAGCGCGGGAAGCCGTAGTGGTCCTCCCAGGACGGTACGAGCGCCCGGATCCGGCGGCGGTGCTGCGGGGCGACGGCCAGGACGGCGCTGCCGGAGGGCGCGTAGCCCCACTTGTGGAGGTTGCCGAACCAGAAGTCGGCGCCGCCCGCGAGGGGGTCGGCGAGCATGCCCGGGGCGTGGGCGCCGTCGACGACGGTGGTGACCCCGCGTGCGCGCAGGTCGGCGAGGAGCCGGGGCGAGGCGATGATCCGGGCGGTGGGCGAGCTGACGTGGTCGAGTACGGCCACCCGGGTACGGGGGGTCAGCGCGGCCAGCACGGTCTCCCGTACGGCGTCCTCGTCGGGCAGCCGGGGATCCAGGGCGACGGTGGTGACCGGGGCGCGGCGGGCGGCCGCCGCGACGACGGTGCCGTAGCCGTGGTCGGTGACCAGGATCTCGTCGCCGTCGGCGAGCGGGACGGCGTCCAGCGCGAGGTTGGCACCCTCGGTGGCGTTGGCGATGAAGGCGATCCCGTCGGGGTCGGCGCCGAGGTGTACGGCGATCCGCGTACGGGCTTCGGCGAGCCGGTCCGCGACGGAGACGAAGAAGGCGTCGGGGTCGGCGTGCGCCTGCGCGCGGAGCGCGGCCTGGGCCTCCAGGACGGGGACGGGGACCGCGCCGAAGGAGCCGTGGTTCAGATGGGCGACGCGGGGGTCCAGGCGGAACAGGGCGGGCCCGCCGGGGAACTCGCCGGGCGGCCCGGCCTGGCGGTCGGCGTCGGCGGGAGACTCGGCGTCGGCGGGACGGGTCGGCTCGGTCACTGCTCCTCCGGGGATGCGGCGCGGCTGTCGTCCGGATCATCTCCCGCCGCCGCCGATGCCGGTAGACCGCGCCACCGAACCCCCGGCGTCCGTGCGCGGCGGGCCGGACCGGGCGGGGCGGGCGGGGCGGGCCGCGCCCGCTCGACCGGTCCGCGGCCGGCCCGCGGCGGACCGCGGCCGGACCGCGGTCGCCGACCTAGGGTTCCCGCCCGCTGGTCGCCGCGTAGTACTGGAGGTCCTGCACCTCCGCGTCGTAGTCCACCCGGTACGGCAGATCGACCTGCACCCCGCTCTTCCCCTCCCGTACGACCTGCGCCGAGCTGGTGCCCACCTTCAGCGGCAGGAGCTGCGAGTGGATCCCGGCGGGAGCCTCGTGGCTGCCTCGGACGGATCCGACGATGGTCCGGACGGATCCGGGCCCGGTGAGGAAGCTGAGCACCTCCACCTTGTCCCGGGGCGGGGCGCTGCCCTTGCGCAGCATCATCAGCAGCGACTGGTCGCCCGTCGGGTCGGTGCCCGCGAACTGCGTGCGCGCGGAGAGGTACAGCGTGTCCCGGACGATCTTCGGCCAGTTGCCCGTCTTGAACTTGGTCAGGTAGTACGAGGTCAGGTCCAGGTAGGCGTGGCCGTTGTGCAGGGAGGGGGCGAACTGGCTGCCCTCCGAGTAGTCGTTCCAGGTGGTGAGCTGCACCCAGTCGGCGCCGTCCTCGATGGCGCGCGTCCAGGTGGAACGCAGGGTCGCGGTGTTGCCCGCCTCGTCGTAGATGCCCTGGTTGGGGCGCGCGTCCTGGACCGACACGGGCTGCATCCAGATCTTGCCCATGCCGTGGGCCCGCTGGACGTCGCGCGTGGAGCTCTCCTGGCCGACGTAGCTGCGGCTGCCCCACTCGGAGAACCCGTGGCTGATCGGGGCGAACTCGCCGCTGTGGGCGCCGAAGTCGAGGAAGAGCGGGACGAAGGCGGTGCGGATGCCGTGTTTGGACTCGAGGAGTCCGATGACCTCGGTCCACCAGGCCACGCTCTTCTCCTCCGCCTTGAAGGGGGAGACGACGAGCCTGCCGTCGGGGAGCCGGTGTGCGGCGGAGGCGTCGGCGAGCGTGGCGATCGCTTCGGCGAGCACCGCGGGGTCGTCGGTCTTCAGGGAGGTCATGTCCGGCATCAGCATGATCTTGAATTCCGGGTCCACCGAACGGGCCGCGGCCATCAGCAGGTTGGAGCGGTCCCAGTTCTTGCCGGAGAGGGAGAGCAGGTCGAGGGTGAACCCGTCGATGCCCGCCGCGCGCGCCGTGCGCACCTCCTGCTGGAGGTTGGCGTACTCCCAGTCGCCGCTCTTCGGGGTCACGGGCAGCGGCCGGTCGCGCAGCAGGCCGCCGTACCTGCCGTGCTTGCCGTTCTCGCCGTCGGGGCTGAGGTAGTTGCGGGTGTAGTAGTCCCGGTCCGCGGCCGCGTTGTCGAGGGAGAGCGGGTACGGGGTGAAGTAGTGGGCGAACACCAGCTTCCTGCCCGCCTCGCCGGAGCGCAGGGCGGCCGGCTGGGGCATGTCGAAGGGCAGGGCGCCGGTGGGGCGTTCGGCCCCGGAGTCGACCGCTCCCTCGGGATTGCCCTTGCCGGCGGCGCCCTTCGTGGGGGCCGGGGGCTCGACGGGTGACGGGGTGGCCTCTCCAGGGGTGCCGGTCGCGTCGCCCGGGCCGGTGGCCGGCGGGAGGCCGGCGCCGGGGGCCGAAGCCTCTTGTACGGCGCTCCCGTCGCGGGGGTCCCAGGCGATTCCGGTGGCCGCGCAGACACCGACCAGGAAGAAGGCGGAGAGCAGCAGGGTGAGCAGCGGCCTGCGGCCGCGGACGGCCGATCGGCGCCGGTGCGACACGGGCCGGGCGGCGCCTCCCCCGCGCCGTGCCCGCCCCACCGCACGGCGCTGTGCTCGCCGGTCCGTTCGCCGGTCCGCTGTCATTCTGGTCCCTCCCGCGAATATGCCCCGAGTGGGGGCTGCACAGCAGTAGAGCCCAATCCCGGCCTCCGGACAACCGTTCCCCTGAACCGGAGTTCGGGTACGTACGTCACACGGATTACGGGAACTACGCCGACCGTCCGGCGGCGCGCGCACGGCCCCCACCTGGGCAGCAGCGAACCCGCCGTTCGGAATACGACATTCCCCTAGCCTTACGGTGCAACTGGCGCATAATCGACGTCACGCGGCTCGAATGAACCCTGCTGCCGCAGTTGGTCACGCATGCAATGGGGGGCATCGTGCCGATGAGGGAATCCTGGGCCATGGGGAACGCCGGGCCGATGAGGGAAAAGGGGTCGGCCGCGCAGCTGCCGGCGACGTCCGCCGAGATGTCGCGTCTGCTCACCGCCGTCCGGCGGGG
Source organism: Streptomyces sp. NBC_01232 (assembly GCF_035989885.1). Lineage (GTDB taxonomy): Bacteria > Actinomycetota > Actinomycetes > Streptomycetales > Streptomycetaceae > Streptomyces. Next base: position 6,872,623 of record NZ_CP108518.1, on the reverse strand, counting down.
GCGCGTGCTGACCGTGGCGGGGGCGTTCCGAGAGCCTCGGAGCCTGCTGGTACGGGAGATCGCGCGGCGGATCGCGTCCAACTTCTACGACGGGGTGTCCGTCGTCGCCATGAACCCGCTCCACGGCGGCTACGGCGTCCGCGAACTGACGGCCGAGCTGGTCGGCGTACCCGGCATGCCCGCACAGCCGTGCGGCACGGTGAACGCCGCGTCGTGGCTGGCCGAACGCGACATGCTGCTCGTCCTGGACGGCGCGGAGCAGCTCGGCCCGGACGCCCTGGCCTGGCTGCGGAACCTGCTGGCGGTGGCCCCGGGGCTGCGCATCCTGGCGGCCGGGCGGTCCCCCCTGGCCTTCGAGCAGGAGCGCATCCACCGGCTCTGACCCCTGCGGGCCGCAGACCTCAGCCCAGCTCCCGGCTGAGCCGGCGCCACACCGGCGCCGGGCAGCGCCCCTGCGGCCGGGACTTGAGGAACATCCCGTAGTCGACCCGGCGCGGCGGCCGCCCGAACTCCACCCAGTGGGCGCGGCCGGAGGCCTTGTCCCAGCCGTCGTTCGGCATCGGGATGTGGTCGCCGCGCCCGCCCTTGTCCTTGGTGGTGATCTGGGCGACCTCCGCGTGGCCCTCGTGGACGGCCAGCACCACGCAGTAGTGCCTCAGCTGCCGCGCCGGATCCTCGCGCAGCGGCACCATGGCCAGCCAGATCTCCCCAGGGGCCGGCCGCTGGACCTGGGCGGCGACGCGCGGGCCGCCGCGGGAGGAGTCCCACCGGCGGACCGCCACGACGAAGGCGAGTGCCACGAGTCCGGCGGCCAGGCTCTCGGCCGTGGCCCGGACGTTCCACACCGGGTGGTCGCCGACCCTGCCTTCCGTCCACCACAGCGCCCCGGCCACCAGGAGGAGCAGCGCGGCCGCCCGCGCCGGGACCAGCCACCGGGGGCCGGTCCGGCGGCGGCTCGCGAACACCGCCACCAGCAGGGCCACGACGACCGGCACGGCATACACGATCAGGTACTGGCCGAAGCCGTTCAGCTGCTGCGGCGGCGACTGCTCCGCCAGCAGATCGGGCAGGGCCAGCGGTACCGCCAGCAGGTAGCCGACCGCGGGCAGGACGAACAGCACGAGCAGGAGCCCGGCGCACCCGATGCCGGCGCAGGACGTGTCGGAACGGCGTGCCACGGAACCCCCAGAGCGTTTCGGCGAAGCCCCGGCCCGCCCGCAGGGGCACACCCGGGTGTCACGGATCCGAACGCTAGCGCAGGGCCCGCTCCCCGGCCGGCAGACCTCTGAAGCCCCTGCCCCGAAGCGGCCCGTGCCCGGACACGGCTCCGCCCCGGCCGGGCACGGGGCCGGCCGGGGCGGAGCGGATCACGCCGTCAGGGACGCGTGGGTACGGCTGCGGGCATCAGCCCAGGAGGGCGAGCGCCTCGTTGAGGGTCACCGACGGGCGCATGATCGCCGCGGCCTTCACGGCGTCGGGCTGGTAGTAGCCGCCGATCTCGGCCGGGGAGCCCTGCACCGCGACGAGCTCGGCGACGATGGTCTCCTCCTGCTCCGACAGCGCCTTGGCGACCGGCCCGAAGGCCTTGGCCAGCTCGGCGTCGTCGGTCTGCTTGGCCAGCTCCTGCGCCCAGTAGGTGGCGAGGTAGAAGTGGCTGCCGCGGTTGTCGATGCCGCCCAGCTTGCGGCTCGGCGACTTGTCCTCGTTGAGGAAGGTGCCGGTCGCGCGGTCCAGGGTGTCGGCCAGCACCTGGGCGCGGGCGTTGCCGGTGGTGGTCGCGAGGTGCTCGAAGCTCGCCGCCAGCGCGAAGAACTCGCCCAGGCTGTCCCAGCGCAGGTAGTTCTCCTTGACCAGCTGCTGGACGTGCTTCGGGGCGGAGCCGCCGGCGCCCGTCTCGAAGAGGCCGCCGCCGTTCATCAGCGGGACGACCGACAGCATCTTGGCGCTGGTGCCCAGCTCCAGGATGGGGAAGAGGTCGGTCAGGTAGTCGCGCAGCACGTTGCCGGTCACCGAGATGGTGTCCTCGCCGCGGCGGATGCGCTCCAGGGAGAAGGCGGTGGCCTCGACCGGGGAGAGGATCTTGATGGTCAGACCCTCGGTGTCGTGCTCGGCGAGGTACGTCTTGACCTTGGCGATCAGCTGCGCGTCGTGCGCGCGGTTCTCGTCCAGCCAGAAGACGGCCGGGACGCCGGTGGCGCGGGCACGGGTGACGGCGAGCTTGACCCAGTCCTGGATCGGCAGGTCCTTGGTCTGGCAGGCGCGGAAGATGTCGCCGGCGGCGACCTCCTGCTCCAGGACCGTGTTGCCCGCGGCATCGACCAGGCGGACGGTGCCCGCGCCGGCGATCTCGAAGGTCTTGTCGTGGCTGCCGTACTCCTCGGCCTTCTGGGCCATGAGACCGACGTTCGGGACCGAGCCCATCGTGGACGGGTCGAAAGCGCCGTGGGCGCGGCAGTCGTCGACGACGACCTGGTAGACGCCGGCGTAGCTGCTGTCCGGGAGGACGGCGAGGGTGTCGGCCTCGGCGCCGTCCGGGCCCCACATGTGGCCGGAGGTGCGGATCATGGCCGGCATCGAGGCGTCGACGATGACGTCGGACGGCACGTGCAGGTTGGTGATGCCCTTGTCGGAGTCGACCATCGCGAGGGCCGGGCCCTCGGCGATCTCGGCGTCGATGGACGCCTTGATCGCGTCGCCGTCGGGCAGCGCGCCCAGGCCGTTCAGGATGGCGCCCAGACCGTCGTTGGGCGACAGGCCGGCGGCGGCCAGGGTCTCGCCGTAGCGGGCGAAGGTCTTCGGGAGGAAGGCGCGGACCACGTGGCCGAAGACGATCGGGTCGGAGACCTTCATCATCGTGGCCTTGAGGTGCACGGAGAACAGCACGCCCTCGGCCTTGGCACGCTCGATCTGGTCGTTGAGGAAGGTGCGCAGCGCGTCGACGTGCAGGACGGACGCGTCCACGACCTCACCGGCGAGGACCGGTACGGACTCGCGCAGCACGGTCGTGGCGCCGTCGGCGGCGACGTGCTCGATGCGCAGGGTTCCGGCCTCGGCGACGACGGTGGACTTCTCGGTGGAGCGGAAGTCGTTCTCGCCCATGGTGGCGACGTTCGTCTTCGACTCGGGAACCCAGGCGCCCATGCGGTGCGGGTGCGTCTTGGCGTAGTTCTTGACCGAGGCGGGGGCGCGTCGGTCGGAGTTGCCCTCGCGCAGGACCGGGTTGACGGCGCTGCCCTTGACCTTGTCGTAGCGGGCGCGGACGTCGCGCTCCTCGTCGGTCTTCGGGTCGTCCGGGTAGTCCGGGAGGGCGTAGCCCTGGCCCTGGAGCTCGGCGACCGCGGCCTTGAGCTGCGGGATGGAGGCCGAGATGTTCGGAAGCTTGATGATGTTGGCTTCCGGGGTCTTCGCCAGCTCGCCGAGCTCGGCGAGGGCGTCGGCGATCCGCTGGCTCTCCTGGAGGTACTCCGGGAAGACGGCGATGATCCGACCGGCCAGGGAGATGTCACGGGTCTCGACATTCACACCGGCCGTCGACGCGTATGCCTGGATCACAGGCAGGAAGGAATACGTCGCGAGGGCCGGGGCCTCGTCAGTGTGCGTGTAGATGATGGTCGAGTCAGTCACCGGATGCTCCGCTCCACAGTCTGCGTCTCTCGTCTGCAACATTGCTCGACATCAAGATATCTCGTGATCGGGCCGGTCTGGACAGCCCCCTGCCGCCAGTCCGGGAGACGCGTGTCACGCGGGCGCCGGCGGACCCCGGAAAAGGCGAGAGCGCCGCCCCCGGCTGTTCCCGGCCGGGGCGGCGCTCAGGCATTTCGGCCCTGATCAGGCCTGTACCGCGAATCAGGCGGCGAGGACCTTGGGGTCCGGGCCGTACTGGTTCGGCTGCGGCTGACCGGCGGTGGCGGTCAGGACGAGCAGCCAGATGCCACCGATGAAGGGGACGAAGGCGATGAAGTACCAGGCGCCGGACTTGCCGAGGTCGTGCAGACGACGGACGGTGACCGCCAGGGTGGGGACCAGGGTGCCGAGGACGTACAGGCCGACGATGATCGAGCTGGCGCCGATGACGGCGTCGATGATCGCGAGGACGATGACGACGGCCACCTGGAAGAGGGTGAACATCCAGTACTCCTGGCGGCGCGCGCGGCCGGAGAAGACGGCGTACTTCTTCAGGACATCGGTGTAGTGGTTCATGAGGGTCCCCCCAGAGGACGGTTGGTTCGGCCCGTCCTGGTGGAGCAAGCCGGGGCAGAACTTATGCCCCCTTTACGGCGCGGTCAAGCGAGTTCACAACCCGCCGGAATGGGAACTTTCCTTCGCTTCTCCTGCCAAACCCTCTGGTACCTGACGTCACTTGACACCCATGGATCGCCATTGACCACAAGGCGTGACGAAACAGGCCGTGTTCAGGGGGGACGGAAGTCCTGCCCTGAGGCGCAGGACCGCTCGCGGGTGGCGAAAAGACCGCAATGTCCGGGGCGTTCGCGGAGCCGCCCTGCGGGAAGCGGCTCGACCGCCTCACGGATCGTTACCTCACTGCAGCCTGGGCCGCCGCGACCGGGGACAGAAGGGAGGATTTCGCCCCCGGTTCGCGGCAGTTCGTTCGTCAGCCGATGTGGAAGGAGTCCCCGTAGACCTTCCAGTCGAGCGGCGTATTGAGGTTCAGGTTGCCCTTCTTCAGGAAGACCCGCTGCGCGGTGTCGACCCGGCTGGTGTCGCTGTGCGCCTCCTCCTGCTTCATCGCCCAGACCCGGGCGTCGAGGAACGCGTTGAGGTACGCGGTCTCGTTGCCGCCCTGGGACGGGGGCTTGGCCTTGGACAGGGCCCGCTTGCGGATGTTGCGGAAGCTGGTGGAGTCGGTGCCGTCGCCGTGCATGACGATGGCGTCGTAGTAGATGAACTGGCCGAGCACACCGACCCCGTCGGCCTTGCCCTGGCTCACGGACGGGTTGAAGTAGACCCGGTCCCGCTCGTGGTCCTGCGCCTTCCTGAACTCGGCGTCCTGGGCCGCCTTCGCCCAGTCCTTGGTGAAGTTCGGGTCGAGGCCGGCGTGCGAGTCGCTTCCGTCGACCCGGCGCAGGGCGGGGAGGTACTTGGCGAGGACGTTGCCCGGCTTGATCTGCGTGTAGTACTCGACGAGGTCGAGCATGTCTCCGGTGCCGGAACAGAAGCCGATGATGCCGGCCGTGTAGCCACGGCCGTCGTCTATGTCCTCGATGTACTTGTACTGCGCCTTCCAGTCCAGCGAGGAGTTCTCCGCACTGGAGACGATCTTCATGGCGATCTCCTTCTTCGCCGGATCGTCGAGCCCTGCGGCCGCCGCCACCGCCGTCCCCGCCGTGGGGGCGGGAGCTGCGGTGGCATGGGCGGCGACGGGAACGGCGATCAGCGCGGTGCCGAGCAGCGCGCCGATCGCCAGCATCTTGCGGTGGGGGGTGAACACAAGGCCTCCATCGGGTGGTTGAGGCGTCCCAGCTTCGTTAGGAAACTTTACTACCAGAGCTGACGACAGCTCAATACCCGTGCGCACCCCAGGGAATGCCCGCGTCCGGTCAGAGCCAGCCGTTGCGCCGGAAGCCCCGGTGGATGACGAAGCAGGCGAGCGCCATGACGCCGAGGACGAGCGGGTAGCCGTAGGTCCAGTGCAGTTCGGGCATGTGGTCGAAGTTCATGCCGTACACCCCGCAGACCATGGTCGGTACGGCGACGATCGCCGCCCACGCCGTGATCTTGCGCATGTCCTCGTTCTGGGCGACGGTCACCTGCGCGAGGTGGGCCTGGAGGATGGAGTCGAGGAGGTTGTCGTAGGCGCCGATCTGCTCCGTCGCCCGGGTCAGATGGTCCGCCACGTTGCGGAAATACGCGCGGGTCTCCGGCGGGATGACCGGTATCGGCTGCGTGGCCAGCTGCTGGAGCGGGCGGCTCAGCGGGCCCACCGCCCGGCGCAGCTCCAGGAGTTCGCGCTTGAGCTGGTAGATCCGGCCGGCGTCGCCGCGGCCGCCGTCCTCGCTGAACACGGCGGTCTCGACGGCGTCGATGTCGTTCTGCACCGCGTCCGTGACGGCCACGTAGTCGTCGACCACATGGTCGGCCATGGCGTGCAGGACCGCCGCGGGTCCGTGTCCCAGCTGGTCCGGGGCCGCCTCCAGCTCCTCGCGGACCGGGCCCAGGGTGCCGCGGCCGCCGTGCCGGATGGTGATGATGAAGTCCTGGCCGGTGAAGGCCATCAGCTCGCCGGTCTCCACCACCTCGCTGGTCGCCGTCAGCTCCTCGTGCTCCACGTAGCGCACGGTCTTGAAGACGGAGAAGAGCGTGTCGTCGTAGCGCTCGACCTTGGGTCGCTGGTGCGCGTTGACGGCGTCCTCGACGGCGAGGGGGTGCAGGCCGAACAACTCGGCCAGCCCGGCCAGCTCCGACGTCGCCGGCTCGTGCAGGCCGATCCAGACGAAGCCGTCACCCGTCTTGCGGACCCGGCGCAGCGCCTCCTCGACCTCGGCGCAGTCGTCCTGCCGTACGCCGTCGCGGTAGATCACGCAGTTGACCACCGCGCTGCCGAGCGGGGAGCGGGCCGGGTGACTGAGGTCGACGGCCCGCCGGTAGCTGCGGCGCACGACCCGGCGCAGGTTGCTGAACATGGACAACGGCGTACTCCCCTTCGGCGGATCAGCGGCCAGTCTGCCATCGCCACCGGAGCGCCTCCGTCCGGGCTCACCGCCACCGGCTGCTCTCACCGCCGCCGGCCGCACTCACCGCCGACCGCCCGCGCCGTCCCCGGCCGGACGTCCCCGGCCGGACCCGTCCGGCCGAAGGCTCCTGAGCGTGTCTCAGACCCGGTCGATGAACACGCTCGTCGACTTCACCCTCGCCGTGGCCCGCGCGCCCACTTCCAGTCCGAGCTCCTCCACCGCCTCCCGCGTCAGCAGCGACACGATGCGGTGCGGCCCTGCCTGGATCTCCACCTGGGCGTCGACCGTACCCAGCTTCACCCCGGTGACGATGCCCGGGAAGGCGTTGCGCGCCGAGGTGTGCGGGGCCTCCTCGCCCTCGGCGCCCTCCTGCGCGACCTCCACGCAGAACGCGGCCAGGTCGGGCCCCTCCACCATCCGTCGCGTGCCCTCCCTGTGGGTGGGGAACCGGTCGGCATCGGCCCAGCGCCGGGCCGTGTCGACGCTGACGCCGAGCAGCCGCGCCGCCTGGCCGATCGTGTAGGACTCCATGGTCGGCAGCTTAGGCGCTGGTGCCGCCCATCAGGCCGCAGGGCTGCGCAGCGACTCCCGGGCCGCCGCTGCGATCACGTCCGCGACCATCGCCAGAACCGGCGAGTCGAGCTTCCACTGCTGCCAGTAGAGGGGCACGTCCATCGGGCGCAGCGGCTCCAGCAGTACCAGCTCCCCCGTCCGTACCAGGGGCGCCGACTGCTGCTCCGGCACCAGCCCCCACCCCAGGCCCGCGACCACCGCGTCGCGGAACCCCTCCGACGTCGGTATGTAGTGCCGCACCGGCCCCGCACCGGCCGCCCCGTCCCCCGTCAGCCCGCGGACATAGGCGTCCTGGAGGTCGTCCTTGCGGTCGAACACGATCGTCGGCGCCCGTCGCAGGTCCCGCTCGGGATCCCCCGTCAGGTGGCGGGCCGCGAACGCGGGGCTCGCCGTCGGCAGGTACCGGGCCAGGCCCAGCATCCGTACGCTGCACCCGGCCACCGGGTCGGGCGAGGAGGTCACCGCCGCCATCACCTGCCCCTCCCGCAGCAGGGCCGTCGTGTGCGACTCGTCCTCGCGGTGGAGCTCGATGCAGACCGGGGGATCCTGCGGCACCCGCGTCAGCGCGGGCAGGAACCAGGTGGAGAGGGAGTCCGCGTTCACGGCGATCGGCAGCCGCACCGGACCCATTCCGTCCGCCATGCCCAGCTCGGCGCGCGCGTCGCGCTCCAGCCGGGCCAGCTGCCGGGCGAAGCGGACCACCACCTCCCCGGACTCGGTCGCCCGCACCGGCTTCGTCCGCATCAGCAGCACCCGCCCGGTCCGCTGCTCCAGCGCCTTGACCCGCTGGCTGACCGCGGAAGGGGTCACGTGCAGGGCGGCCGCCGCCGCGTCGAAGGTGCCCTCGTCCACCACGGCGAGCAGCGTGCGCACCTGGTCCAGGGGAAGCTCGTCCATCACAAGCGCTAATGGTACGTAAAAATCTTTAGCTGTACTGAACAGACATCGCTGCCTACGGTCGAGGTCATGAACTACGGCATCGTCACCGCGGCCCTCGCCGGCTTCGGCACCGGACTCTCCCTCATCGTCGCCATCGGCGCGCAGAACGCCTTCGTCCTCCGCCAGGGCGCGCGCCGGCACGCGGTGCTCGCCGTGGTCGCCATCTGCGCCGTCTCCGACGCGGTGCTCATCGCCCTCGGGGTCGCGGGTGTCGGCGCATTCGTCACCGCCTGGCCCGCAGCCCTGACGGTGGTCGGGCTGGCCGGGGGCGGATTCCTGATCTGCTACGGAGTCCTCGCCGCCCGCCGGGTGCTGCGTCCGGTCCCGGGCGCCGCCCTCACCTCGGAAGGGGCGACGGCCGGGTCCGCCCGCCGGGCCGTGCTGACCGCGCTGGCCATGACCTGGCTCAACCCGCACGTCTACCTGGACACCGTGCTGCTCCTCGGCTCCCTCGCCGCCGACCGCGGCGACCTCCGCTGGGCCTTCGGCATCGGGGCCGGGCTGGCCAGCCTGACCTGGTTCGCCGGTCTGGGCTACGGGGCCCGGCTGCTGAGCGGCCTCCTCGCCCGCCCGGCCGCCTGGCGGGTCATGGACGGGCTCGTCGCCGCGACCATGGTCACCATGGGCGGTCTGCTGCTGGCCCGCGCCTGAGCCCCGCATGTCGGCGCCCGGCATCGCGTCACGGCCCGGCATAGTGCTCGTGCCGACGCCCCGACCCCCAGGAGCCCCGCCGTGCCCGACCGTCCCTCCCCCGATGCGGTGCGCGCGCACTACGCAGCCGTGCCCGCCCCGCTCGTGGCGGCCACCGGGATCGTCCTGGACACCCGCGGGCGGGTCCTCGTACTGACCACCTCGTACAAGACGGACCTGGAGCTTCCGGGCGGCATGGTCGAGGACACCGAGACCCCCGAGGAGGGGCTCGCCCGCGAGCTGCGGGAGGAGCTCGGCCTCACCCTCCCGGCGGGCCGGCTGCTGGCGGTGGACTCGCGTCCACCCGGCCCGCTCGGCCGCTCCCTGGTCGTGCACGTCCACCTCGTCGGCCCGCTCCCGCCGCAGGAGGCCGCGGCGATCACCTTTCCCGACGGGGAGATCACCGAGGCGCGCTGGCTCACACCGGACGAGGCCGCCGCGGCCCTGCCGGAGCGGATCGCCCCCCGGCTGCGCGCCGCCCTGGCCGCCCTGCACACCGGCTCCTTCGCCCACCTCGTCGACGGCGTGCCCCAGCCGGGCTCCCCGGCCGGGCTGGACCCGGCGCGGCGCCTGGCCCTGGAGCACTCGGGCACCCTGGACGCGGCCAGCCACCGGGCCAGCCGCCCCAAGGCCGTGACCGCGGCGAGCGTGCTGTTCACCGACGCCGACGGCCGGATCCTGCTGGTCCAGCCCGCGTACGGCCGGCTTGACCGGTGGAACCTGCCCGGCGGCGGCATCGACAGCGACCTCGGCGAGATCCCGCGCGCCGGCGCCCGGCGGGAGGTCCACGAGGAACTGGGTCTCGATCTCGCCCCCGGCCGCCTGCTCGCCGTGAACTGGTCCCACAAGGCCGGCCGGCCCGCCCGCATCCGCTTCCTCTACGACGGCGGCGTCCTCGATGCCCCCGTCCTCGACCGGATCCGGCTGGACCCGACCGAGCTGCGCCAGTGGCGCACCGTCCGCCCCGCCGAGCTCCCCGGCCTGGTCAAACCGGCCCTGCGGCGCCAGATCACCGCCTGCCTCACCGCCCGCGCCACGGGCACCGGCCCGCTGGAGCTCCACGCGGGCCGCCCCTGAGAGGCGGACCGGCGGCCGCCGCGCCGGGCCGCTGCGGCGGGGTTACCGTCGGCGGCATGGACGGTGATCGCCGAGGGTGGCGCCAGTGCTTGCTCAGCGGGGCGGTCTTCGCCGTGTGCATGGCCGGCACCACGCTGCCGACCCCCCTCTACGGGCTCTACCAGGAGAAGTTCGGCTTCTCCGAACTGATGGTGACCGTCGTCTACGCGGTGTACGCCTTCGGGGTGATCGGCGTACTGCTGCTGGCGGGCAACGCCTCGGACACCGTCGGCAGGCGGCCGGTGCTGCTGGCCGGCCTGGCCTTCTCGGCGGCCAGCGCCGTCTGCTTCCTGTGCGCCACCGGAATGGGCTGGCTGTACGCGGGCCGGCTGCTGTCGGGGCTGTCCGCGGGCCTGTTCACCGGGGCCGCGACGGCCTACGTGATGGAACTGGCGCCCCCCGGCGGCGCCTCGCGGGCCACCTTCGTTGCGACGGCCGCCAACATGGGCGGGCTGGGCTGCGGTCCGCTGCTCGCGGGGCTGCTCGCCCAGTACGCCGCCTGGCCGCTGTACCTGCCGTTCGCCGTGCACCTCGCGCTGGTGGCCGTCTCCGCCGTCGTCCTCGTGCGGCTCCCCGAGACCGTACGGGACCGGAAACCGCTGAGCACCGTACGACCGCAGCGGCCGGGCCTGCCCCCGCAGGTGCGGTCGGTGTTCGCGCCCGCGGCGATCGCCTCCTTCGTGGGCTTCGCGCTGTTCGGGGTGTTCACCTCGGTCAGCCCCGCCTTCCTCGCGCAGTCCCTGGACGTGCACAACCGCGCCGTGAGCGGACTGATCGTCGCGCTGGCCTTCTTCGCCTCGACCGCCGGACAGCTGGCTGTCGGCCGGGTGGGGGTGGGGCGGTCGCTGCCGCTCGGCTGCGCGGGGCTGCTCGCCGGCCTGGCGCTGCTCGCGGGCGCGCTGTGGTGGGACCTGCTGGCCCTGGTGGTGGCGAGCGCGGTGGTGGGCGGGGCCGGGCAGGGACTGGCGTTCCGCGGGGCGCTGTCCGCGGTGGCCGCGGCGTCCCCGCCGGACCGGCGCGCGGCCGTCATCTCGGCCCTGTTCGTCGTGGCGTACACGGGCATCTCGGTGCCGGTGATCGGGGTGGGGCTACTGGTGGACCCGATCGGCCTGGAGGGGGCCGGGCTGGTGTTCATCGCCTGCATGGCCGTCCTGGTCGCGGCCGCGGCCCGCTACCTCCTGCGCCGTCCGGCGACGGCGCGCACGTGAGCGCACGGCTCACACGGTTGCCCGCCGCGGCCGCCCCGGCCCGCCGTCTCGTGGCGCTGTACGGGGGCGGGCCCGCACGCACGACAGGCGGGGGACGGCGGGCGGGGCGACCGGATGCCCAGGGGCACCGGTCACCCGCCCGCCGCCGCCCCGCCTGTCGTGGCAGCCGGTCGAACGGTTCGGCTGTGCGGCCGTACGACGGATCAGACCGCCGGAACCGGGTAGGTCGGGTACTCGACGCCGGACACGTGCTGGACCACACGGATGACCTGGCAGGAGTAGCCGAACTCGTTGTCGTACCAGAGGTAGAGGATCGCGTTGTCGCCGTCCACCTTGGTGGCGCCCGCGTCGACGATCGAGGCGTGACGCGAACCGACGAAGTCCATGGAGACCGCGTCGGGGGCGGTGGTGAAGTCGATCTGGCGCTTGAGCGGCGAGTGCAGCGAGACGTCGCGGAGGTAGTCGAGGACCTCTTCGCGGGTGGTCTCACGGCCCAGGCGCAGGCTCAGGATGGCGATCGAGACGTCCGGGACGGGGACGCGGATCGAGCTGCCGGTGATCGGCGCCTTCAGGTCGGGCAGCGCCTTGGCGACGGCGGAGGCGGCACCGGTCTCGGTGATGACCATGTTGAGCGGCGCGGAGCGGCCACGACGATCGGCCTTGTGGTAGTTGTCCAGCAGGTTCTGGTCGTTCGTGAACGAGTGGACGGTCTCCACGTGACCGCGCAGGACACCGTACTCGTCGTCCATGGCCTTCAGCGGCGGGACGATCGCGTTGGTGGTGCAGGACGCGCAGGACAGGATCTGCTCGTCCGGCTTGATGGTGTCGTGGTTGACGCCGTGGACGATGTTCGGGACGTCGCCCTTGCCCGGAGCGGTCAGGACGACCTTGTCGATGCCGGGGCGCAGGTGCTTGGACAGACCCTCGCGGTCGCGCCACTTGCCCGTGTTGTCGATGAGGATGGCGTCCTTGATGCCGTGCTCGGTGTAGTCCACCTCGGACGGGTCGTTCGCGTAGATCACCTTGATGGCGTTGCCGTTGGCGATGATCGTGCTGTTCGCCTCGTCGACGGTGATCGTGCCCTGGAACTGGCCGTGGATCGAGTCGCGGCGCAGCAGGGAGGCGCGCTTGACGATGTCCTGGTCGCCGCCCTGGCGGACGACGATGGCGCGCAGCCGCAGGCCGTTGCCGGAGCCGGCCTTCTCGATCAGCAGACGGGCGACGAGGCGGCCGATGCGGCCGAAGCCGTACAGGACGACGTCGCGGCCTTCGCTGCGCTCGATCTTGTTCGTGCCGGTGGCGCCGGCGACGGACTCGGCGGTGAACTCGGCGACGGACAGGCCGCGGTCGTCGCTCTTGTACTCCGCGGCGAGCATGCCGATGTCGATCTGGGACGGGCCGAGATCAAGCGTGGTCAGAACCTGCAGGAACGGCAGCGTCTCGGTGACCGAGAGCTCCTCACCGTCGATCTGCCGGGCGAATCGGTGGGTCTTGAGGATGCTGACCACCGACTTGTTCACCAGGGAACGGCTGTGGAGCAGGATCGTGACGTCCCGCTCCCGGTGCAGCTTCCCGATGATCGGGATCATCGACTCCGCGATCTCCTCGCGGTTCTTCCAGCTGGTGAACGAGTCCTCATTGACAGTCACAGGATTATCTTTCGAGCTAGGCGGTGCTCATATGCTAACCCGCCGCCGTTTTGGTCACTTAAGCGGTACCCGCCGTGCCGGGAACGGGCACTATGTGACCTTAATTTGTACGTTTTTTCAATGGTTTGCCGTCAGAAGGTGCGGCGGAACCTCATCCCGAGCGGGCGGCCGTCCGGGTCCACCAGCAGGCGGTGCAGAGGGATCGCGAGCAGCCGCTGCCTCACGCCGAGCTCCGGGGGAACGTACCGGCGCAGCCGTCCCGGCGGCCGCGGACCGCGGCGGCCGCCCTCGTGCCAGGCGTCCAGCACGGCGGCGCTCGTGGCGAAGGCGTCGAACGCGGACACGGGATCGCACAGCGCCTGCGCCTCCCCCTCCGCGGCCTCGGTGTGCTCGCGCATCAGCTCCAGGCGCAGCTCCCGGGCGAAGGCGCGCGCGCCGTCCCCGAGCCCTCCCGGATCGGCCGGGCGCCGGGAGTCCGGGTGCTCGTCGTACACGACGCAGCCGAGCTCGGAATCGTGCGTCCACGAACGGAGGTTGATGTTGTCGGAGCCGACGGAGGCCCATACGTCGTCGATCACGCACACCTTGGCGTGGACGTAGACCGGGGTTCCGGCCCGGTTCTCCAGGCCGTACACGGCGACCCGGTCGCCACCCGCCCGGCGCAGCTCCTCCAGGGCCTTGACCCGACCGATCAGGTTCATGGGCAGGGTGAGCGGGCCGTCCTCCTCCGGAACCGAGGGGACGACCGCGATCACCCGCAGCTGTGGGTGCCTGCCCAGCGCCTCCGCGAAACAGGCCACCACCCGGGGCGACCACAGGTACTGGTCCTCCAGGTAGATCAGCGCCCGGGCCCGCCCCAGCGCCTTGGTGTACCCGCGCGCGATGCTCCGCTCGCCGTCGGGCGCGAAGGGATAGCCCCGCAGCAGCCGGTTCGGGTAGGTCCGCAGCAGCTGGACGGTGTGGGTGCCGCAGCGCGCCGGATCGGGTGTCTGCGGCGGCAGCCGGTCCGCGCTGATGTCCTCCCGGTGCATCCACTCCCGCAGGCGGGTGAGCGGGCTCCGGCTGAGCGGGGCGGGATCCTCCCACCGCTCGCGGAAGACGGCCTCGACGTCGCCCACGGCCGGCCCGCGCACGGCGACCTGGACGTCGTGCCACGGCGGGTGCGGGCCGTATGCGGCGGCCATGCGCAGCGACTGCCGGTCGCCGCTGTGCACGGCGTCGTCGTTGCGGTTGTGACAGAGGTCGATCCCGCCGACGTAGGCGACGTCCAGCTCCGGGCGGCCGCGGTGGCGCAGCACCACCAGTTTCTGGTGGTGGGAGCCGCCGGGACGGACGCGCATGTCGAGGAGGCACTCACCGCCGGCGGCCGCGATCTCCTCGCCGAGGCGGAGGTTCTCCTCTTCGCTGAAGTGAAAGCCGTCGAGGTGGGACCGCCACAGGAGTCCCTTGACGATGACGCCCCGCTCGACGGCCCGGCACAGGACCGTGCCGATCTCCGTGCCGGGACCGTCGAGCCGCTCGTCGCGGTCACCGCGCCAGTCGGTGAACAGGAGGAGGTCGCCCGGGCCCATCGCGCGGACGGACTTCAGGAGCTCGGCGAAGTACGTGGCGCCGTGGACCAGGGGCCGTACGTGGTTCCCCCGGGACCAGGCCGCGCCGTCCGGGCGGCGCCGGTCCAGGCGCGTCGCGGGATTGCCGCGTTCGCCGGGAAGCAGGAGCCAGTCGGCGTGCGTCACGGTACCGGCTCCCGGGCCGCGCGCATGGGGGCCTCCGATCGCGCTGGAACACCGCAGTCCCAGGCTAGCCGCAGCCGCGGGACCCGGCCCGCGGGCCGGGTCCCCATCAGGCCACCGGTCCGGCGGCGGCCCCGCGGGCCCGGGCCTGCGGTACGGCGCCCCCGCGGGTCCCGCGGAGGACCACGTCGGCCATCCGCCGCTCCGGTCCGCCGCGGCGCAGGAAGAGGTGGCCGAGGAAGGCCGCCGGCCCGAAGAACACCTGGGCGGGGATCAGGGCGGGCGCATGGCCGGTGACCGCGGCGACGATGTGCAGCGTCGCGACGGGCGCCACCGCCCCGAAGAGGGTCACCAGCACGATCCCGGTGCGCAGCCCCCGCTTCCCGTACGCCTTGTAGGCGGTGGTGGTGAACAGGGCGTACGCCAGCAGATCACCCATGCCGACCACGGCGCCCAGGTCCTCGCCGATGCGCAGGCCCGCGGCGGGGGCGTACGGGTATCCCTGGACGGCATCGGACAGTTCCCGGGTCAGCGGGACGACCCAGGCGAAGAAGGCGTCGTACGCGGTGAGCGCGAGCAGGAACCACGCGACGTTCTTCAGCCGCATGCCGCCCTGCACGTTCAGGTTGGTGGCGGAGACGACGACCAGGGCGACGACGGCGCTGTTCGCCACCCAGTACGGCGGCGCGGTCTCGCCGAAGGCCAGGTGCGAGACGAGCACGCTCGTGATCAGTACGGCGATCAGCGTCCGGCGCAGCCGGCCGTTCGCGATCACGGGCTGGTAGCCGACGGACAGGCCGCCCGCGAAGACGAGGGCGAGGACCACCGGGAGGACGGCCCCCGGCAGCGCGAGGTAGAGGTAGGGCAGCGCCAGGACGAAGCCCATCATCATGAATATGTCGCTGCCGTTGAAGACGCCGACGGGCGGCCGCGGCGTGCGTACGGCGCGGAAGTAGGCGATCGCGCCGCCGCACACCCCGAGCGCGAGGACGAGGGTGACCGTGAGCTGGAAGAAGACCGTCATGCGTGGCTCCGCGTGAAGGTGTGCTCCAGCAGGTCGCAGCGGAGGGGGAAGAGGCGGGCGGCCTCCTCGGAATCCACCGGCAGGACCGTGACGCGGGCGTCGATGCCCCGGGCCAGCAGCCGCCCGGCCACCTCCGCCTCGGTCACCTCCTTGGAGGCGACCTCCACGTGGAGCCGGCCGTCGGCCCCCGCCCCGGCCCGGTGGCGCAGCGGCCACGGCAGACCTGGGGTGCCGTCCAGCGCCTCCACGATGTCGCGCGGGGTCACCAGGCCTTCGACGGTGCGGTGCAGGGTGCCCGCCTTGCCGAGGATGTGGGAGACGGCGGGCACGACCGCCAGTTCGCAGTCCGGCTCGCCCTCCAGGGTGCGGACCACGTCACCGGTGTTGTACCGCAGGACCGGCATGCACTCCCGGTAGGGGAAGTAGGGCGTGACGGTCAGTTCGCCGAGCCGGCCGGGTCCGGCGGGCTCACCGGTCTGCAGGTCGAGCACCTCGGTGTAGCCCATGTTCGGGTCGATGTGGAGGTGGTGCCTGCTGCAGGTACGGCCGCCGACGGGCAGCAGTTCGGTCATGCCGAAGGCGTCGCCGACGGTCCGGGCCCCGAAGGTCTCGCGCAGGGCGTCCGACAGGTTCCGCGACAGCATCTCGCCGCCGGCGTAGATCGCCCGCAGCCCGAAGTCGTCGGGTCCGTACCCGCGTTGCCGGGCGGCGGTGAGCATCTGGCCGAGGTAGCTGGGGTTGCCCGTCAGGATGGTGGGCCGGATGCCGCCGCCGACGGCGCCGAGCAGGTGCTCGACGGACTCCTCCGGCGGGATCTGCCCCACGACGTGGCACGAGGCGTTGGCGAGCCGGCACACCTCGACGTCCTCCTGCACGGCGGCCGTCGCCCTGGAGCTGAGGTTGATCTGCATCCGGTCGCCGGGCCCGAGATCGCCGCGCAGCACCAGGGACAGCGCGATGAGCGCGGGCCAGAGCTCCATCTCGTAGCGGGAGAGCCAGATCTGCACGGGGCGCCCGGTGGTACCTGTCGTCTGGGTCGCCAGGTAGGGGGCGCTGCACAGGAAGTCCGCGGGGCGTTCGACGAGGTCGGCCTTGCGGGTCACCGGGATGCCGGTGAGCGTCTCGGCGGTCAGGCCGTCGAGGTCGATCCCGGCGAGCCGCTCCCGGTAGAACGGGGAGTGCCCGGCGAGTCTGCGCACCGTCCTTCGCAGCGCACGGTCCTGCAGGTCCCGGCGCTCGTCGGGATCGGCGAACGGCCCGTCGGCCAGTTCCTCGACGTCGTCGCCGAGCGAGCCGAACTCCTCCAGCGTGAGGAGGGCGTCGGCGACCAGCCGCTCGACGGCCCGCACGCTGAGCCGCCGGCCGAACACCATCGCCATGGCCACCCGTACCTGGCGGACACCTGTCTCCAGCACGCATACCTCCCTGGGGTGTGGCGGGGTGAGTGGGGCGGGGCGAAGGGGTGGGGGCGGCGCGCCGCCCCCACCCCTCACTTCATCGTCAGCTGGAAGAACAGGTGGCGAAGAAGACCGCCGTCATGGCGCCCATGACGTACTTGAACTGCTTGGCGCTCGTCTTGATCGCACTCATCGGATCCTCCTTGTTCCGTTCCGGGCGGACGGTCCTACGGGCTCCCCTGAGGTCGCCGTAACGTTCCGTCACTTGGACGACAACACAGTGGCGCGATCGCACCTCTCGGGCAATGATCTGGTCCATTCAACGGACCGGTGAACGGGGGACGGCAACACCGTGACCCCCCAAGTACCCGGTGCGAACGGGGAGTTCTGGACTCGTCCGACCGACGGGTCCAGGGTGAAAGGGGGACCGCCCATGGCCAGATCCGGTGCAGAGGGGCGGGGCGTACTGGAGGGTGCGTTCGCACTGATGGAGGTGCTCGCGCAGGGCGAGGAGGTCGGGCTGACCCGCCTGGCGGCCGACGCCGAACTGCCGAAGGCCACCGCACACCGGCTGCTGGGCCAGCTGGTCGCACTGGGCGCGGTACAGAGCCGCGCCGGCCGCTACCGTCTCGGGGCGCGGACCTTCCGCCTGGGACAGGCGTGGCACCCCGCGCGTGCGCTGCGTGCGGCATCGGCCCGTCCGTTGCGCGAGCTCGCTTCGGCGGGCGGCCGGCCGAGCCTCAGCCTGTCGGTGGCCGAGGCGGGACGGACGATCGTGGTCGGGGGACTGCGCGGCGAAGTGGACGACGTCTTTCCGCTGCGTTCGGGCGTCGTGCTGCCGCCGGGGAGCGCGGCCGAGCTGATCCTGGCCGCCTCGGCCCCGGTGGGCGAGCCGCCCGAGGGCCGGACGGCGGCCTCATGGGCCCGTGAGGTGGCGCAGGCCGGGGAGCGGGGGCTCGCCTTCGAGTACGGACAGTGCGTGGCCGCGCTCTCGTGCGTGTCGGCGCCGGTACGCTCCGCGTCCGGGCAGGTGGTGGCCGCCGTGGCGGCGACCGGCCTGGACGCCGGGCGGATCGCGGCACTCGGCGAGTCCGTGGCCCGCGCGGCGGCGATGATCAGCGCCAATCTGGCCCGGCTGCCGGCCACCACGGCCCCTCCGCACCACGAACGGCCCGCCCACCCGCCGGGCACCGTGCCGGGCACTCGGGCCGCGCACCCCGTCCTGGCGGGTCCGCGCTAGGCAAGACAGCTAGGTCGCGGCGGGGGCGTTGCGGGATGGCCCGGAACGCCCCTGCCGCCCGGTCGGAGTGCCGACGGAGGGTGACCGTGCCACGCTGAATCGGGGGATCGCCGAACCTGGTGCGCCAGGCCGGCTCTGCCATCGAGGAGATCGATATGGCCAGTGATGCCAGCAGGCCCCGGACCAGCCAGCCGCAGCCCAGTGCCTGGCATGCGCCCACATCGGGCAGAACCCTGTCCGCGGGCGCCCTGATGGTCTTCGGCGGCGCGATGGCGATCTTCGAGGGGATCGCCGCCCTCGCCAGGGACGACCTGTTCGTCGTGACCCGGCACTACGTGTTCGAATTCAGCCTGACGGGATGGGGCTGGGTCCACCTGCTCGTGGGCATCGCCCTGGTCCTCGCCGGCTGCGCCGTGTTCACCGGAGCCCTGTGGGCGCGCTTCTTCGGCGTGTTCGTCGCCGGACTCGCCGCGATCGCCAATTTCCTGTGGGTGCCCTACTACCCCTGGTGGGCCCTGACCCTGGTCGCCGTCAATCTGTTCGTGGTCTGGGCCCTGTGCTCCGGCATGCACCGGGAGGCCGACACGGCCCCGTCGACCCCCTGACCTCGGCGGAAGCACGTCAGAAAGCCCGGCGAACGACCGAAGGGCCGTCTCGGATTGCTCCGAAACGGCCCTTCGATCTACGACTCTTACGAGTCGGGACGACAGGATTTGAACCTGCGACCCCTTGACCCCCAGTCAAGTGCGCTACCAAGCTGCGCCACGTCCCGATGCGCGCTGACCTGGGGTTTCCCCTGGTTGAACGCGCAGGAGAACGATACCGCACTTCATGGGGTGGTTGCGCGCACCTTTCGGCCTCCGGGTCCGCGGGAACCCGGTCGCGCCCCTCAGCCCGCGTCGCCCGTCAGCTCCGGATGGGCGGTGATCAGGCGCTTGGGGGCCGCTTGGAGCCAGGAGTCGGTCAGGATGGAGCGCAGCTCGTCCGCGTTCTGCACGGCCGCCAGCCGGACCCGGATCCAGGCGTAGTTGTCGTCGTGGCCAGGGCGCAGGAAGAACTTCTCCGGCTCGGCCGCGATCAGCTCGGCGCGCTCCTCCTTGGGGCACTTCACCCCGATCGAGACGTCGTCGTCGGCCAGCGAGACGAAGATCTTCCCGCTCACCCGGAAGGTCGGCATGCCCCAGGCGAGCTTTTCGCTGCTGTCCGGAAGCGACAGTGCGATCAGGCGGACGTCCTGTGCGGTGGTGGCCATCCCCGAGACTCCTCTTTGGCGACCGGTGAACCCTTGCGACGACCGTAGCCCCCGCCACCGACAATCCCGCTCACCCCCGCCGGTCCTCCCCGGCCGCGGCCCCCGGGACCTGCCCCCGGTCCTCCCGCTCGTGCACCAGCGCCACCAGTTCCGCCGCCAGCGCCTTCACCGTGGCGAGCCCCTCCGTCCCCCACCGCCGCGGCACCACGTCCACCGCGCACACCGTGCCGAGGACGATCCCGCGCCGGTCCGTGAGCGGCGCGCCCGCGTACGACCGCACCCCGCTCTCGTCCACCACCGCGTTGCCCGCGAAGCGCGCGAAGTCCCGTACGTCCTCCAGCACCAGCGCCCTCCGGCGTACCACCACGTGCGGGCAGTAGCCGTGGTCGCGGGCCAGGACGCGCGCCGGGTAGCCGCTCGCCGGGGCTTCGGCGCCGTGGTGCAGCCCGGCGAAGAACTGCCGCTCCTCGCCGACGAAGTTGACCCCCGCGTACGGGGCTCCGAGCGCGTCGGCGACGCGCCCGGCGAAGGCGTCCAGTTCGGTGTCCGGACGCTCCCCCAGGCCCAGCTCGCGCAGCCGCAGGGTGCGCGCGGGTGCTTCCCGGTCCACCGGTGTGAGCAGCAGGTGTCCGGTCGATTCGTAGTACGTCATGGCGGTTCCCCCGGCTCCGAAGACGAAGAGCTGACTGTGGACATGCACAACAGATGACGGACGAGGGCGGCCAGCGCCCCCGTCCCGGAGCTCGAGAGGCGCGCGTCGCACCGTACGACGGGCACCTCGGGTCCGAGCCCCACCGCGTCACGGACCTCCTCGGGGCCGTAGCGGTGACCGCCGTCGAACTCGTTGACGGCGACGATGAAGCCGATCCCGCGCCGCTCGAAGAAGTCCACGGCGGGGAAGCAGTCGGCCAGCCGGCGGGTGTCGGCGAGTACCACCGCCCCGAGCGCGCCCGCGCACAGCTCCTCCCAGAGGAACCAGAAGCGGTGCTGTCCGGGCGTGCCGAAGAGGTAGAGGACGTGGCCCCGGTCAAGGGTGATCCGGCCGAAGTCGAGGGCAACGGTCGTCGTGGTCTTCTCCTCGACGCCGAGCAGCGGGTCGGCGCTCGCGCTCAGGCCGCTGAGCAGTTCCTCCGTGCTCAGCGGTTCGATCTCGCTCACCGCCCCCACGAAGGTGGTCTTGCCCGCCCCGAACCCGCCCGCGACCAGGATCTTCAGCGTCGCGGGAGGAGGTCCCGGCGCGGGGGCGAGCACGGGGCCGGGAGCGAGGGCGGGGGTGTCACAGTCGTTTGCGTAGGCCATCGAGCACCGCCAGGAGGAGGGACCGGTCATCGGCCGCGAACGAGCCGCCGCCGGGGAACCGCGGCGCCTGCGCCGTGACGGCCCCGTGTTCCATCAGGTCGGACAGCAGCACCTTCACCACCACGGCCGGCAGCCGCAGCTGCCCGGCCACCTCGGCGACGGTGACCGTTGCGGCGCCCGCGCACATCCGCAGCGCGAGGGTGTGCTCCGCCCCGAGCGGGATGCCCGGCCGGACGCCGGTCGCGGACACCAGCGACAGCAGGTCGAGCGCGACGCCCGGCCTGGTCCGCCCCCCACTGGCGGTGTACGGACGCATCACCTTGCCCGCCGAGTCGTCGAGCCACGGTGTGTCCCGGCCCTTCGTGCACTCCCCCGTCCCGCGGACCCTCATCGCTCCGCGTCGGCGACGGGCCGCCGCGGCGGAGCCGCCAGGTACGGACGCACGCGCTTGACCAGCATCGCCATCTCGTAGCCGAGCACCCCGGCGTCGGCCTGCCGGTCGGCGAGGACGGCCAGGCAGGTCCCGGATCCGGCCGCGGAGACGAACAGGAGCGCGGTGTCGAGTTCGACCACGACCTGCCGCACACCGGCGCCGTCCCCGAAGCGGGAGCCCGCGCTGCGGCCCAGTGAGTACAGCCCGGACGCGAGGGCCGCCATGTGGTCGGCGCTGTCGGCGTCCAGGCCGTGCACGCAGGTCACGAGCCCGTCGGCGGTGAGGAGTACGGCGCTGCTCGTGTAGGGCACGCGCTGCACCAGGCCGCTGAGCAGCCAGTCGAGATCCGAGAGCCGGCTGCCGGTCTTCGTCGCCACTTCGCCGCCCATGGGGGTGCGCTCCTTGCTGAGGTGAGGGGTCGGGGTCATGCCTGGTTCTCCGACTGGGCGAGACCGAAGCCCCGTTGGAAGGCGGCCATCAGTCCAGGGTCGTGCAGGGGCTGCTCGGGGTCGGCGGCCCGCCGCGGGGCGGGAGCCTCGCGCAGCTGGGGCGCGAGGTGCTGCTGGGCGCGGCGCCGGGGCAGGACCGGCCGGTCGCCCTCGGCGAGCTCGGCCGGCGCACCGGGTACGGGACCGGCCGCGGGCGTCCGAGCCGGCGCGGACCAGGCCACGGCCCCGGCCCCGGCCGGTGAGACCGGCGCGGGCCCGAGCCGGGGATCGGCCGCGGGCGCCGACCAGGACACCGCCCCGGAGCCGGGCATGGAGCCGGGCGCGCGTGCGGAATCCGGATCGGGGCCGAAATCGGGACGGCGATCAGGACCGGGAGCGGGATCGGGACCGGTCCGCGGGGCGGGGACGGTACCGGCCGTCGCACCGGACCGGGGCGCGCGCAGCGGCTCGGGCTCCGGGACCGCCACCGGCAGGGGCCCGGGGCGGGGCTCCGGTTCGTACGGGGCCCCGGTGCCCGGGAATCCGGGCGCCTGCCAGGTCTCCGGCGCGGGCGCCGGCCGGGGCATCCGTACCGGCTCCAGGGGTGGCGACGACGCCCCCTGCCCGGTCCCCCACGCCGTGGTCCGGGAACCGCCCGCCGCGTCGGCCGCGGTGGGCGCCTGCGCACCCAGCAGCTCCTGGGGCAGCACCAGCACGGCCAGCACACCGCCGTAGATGTTGGACTTGAGCTCGACGGCGATCCCGTGCCGGCGGGCCAGCGCCGACACCACGAACAGGCCGATCCGTCCGTCCGCCAGCAGGTGCCGGACGCTGACCTGGTCGGGGTCGCCGAGCAGGGCGTTCATCCGGTGCTGTTCCTCGGCCGGCATGCCGAGCCCCCGGTCCTCCACCTCGACGGCGATCCCGGCGGTGACCCGCTCGGCGCGCAGCACCACATCGGTGTCGGGGGCGGAGAAGACCGTCGCGTTCTCGACGAGTTCGGCCAGCAGGTGCACGACGTCCGCGACGGCGTGCCCGCGGACGCTGCCGCCGGCCGGGGGCACCACCTTGACTCTGGTGTACTGCTCGACCTCCGCGACCGAGGAGCGGAGCACTTCGCTCAGGTCGATGGGCCTGGTCCACTGGCGCCGGGAGGCGGCGCCGCCCAGTACGGCGAGGTTCTCGGCGTGCCGGCGGATACGGGTGGCGAGGTGGTCGACGTGGAAGAGCTCCTTGAGGAGGTCGGGGTCCTCGACCGTGTCCTCCAGGTCGTCCAGCAGCGAGATCTCGCGATGCACGAGGGACTGGAGCCTGCGCGCGAGGTTGACGAAGACCTCGACGGTGCGCTCGCTGTCGGACGGGGCGGCCGGTCCGGCCAGCCGCAGGAGGGTCGTGTGCGCCTGTTCCCGGGCTCCGCGCAGCTCCTGGGAGAGCAGCCAGAACTCGTCCGTCCCGGCCGGATCCCCGCCGGGCGGGGCCGCGCCCGGGCCCCCGCGCGCCTGGCGGGGCGGGGCTTCGCCCCGTTCCAGCAGGTTGGCGGCCGTGCGCAGCTCGTGGCGGCCGCGCACGCTGGAACGGCGCAGCGCCTCGCACCGGTCCCGTACGGCCTTGGCGGCGCGCTGGGCCCCGAGCAGGGCCGCAGCGAGCGCGCCGACGACGAGGAGGGCGCAGCCGGTGAGCACCGGCCAGAGCCGGGCGTCGCGGTCGCCGGCTCCCCCGCCGAGCTGGAGGGTGAAGATCACCGCGGCTGCCCCGCTGAGCGCGGCGGCGAGCGTGGGCAGCACGGCGGCGCGCACCAGCTGGGGGCGTATCTGCCTACCGGGACCGGTGACGGCGTGTCTCGACGGGGCGTGGCGGGCGGCGCGGGGTCCGGACATCGGCGTCCTCGGTACGTGGGGCCCGGCCCCCAGCGTTCCCGGGGTCCGGTGTTGATCACCGAATACCCACGCTAGACCTCGTTACCGCGCCCCGGACGGCCAGTTGGCGAACTTCGCGGGGGTGCTTCCCGCTCCCGGTGGAGCGCTCGTACAGCCGCCCGAATGCGCCGGTCGGACCCCGCGGACCGCCCCGGCGCCGCCCCGCGGCCGCCGGCCGGACCGGTCCCGGGACGGCCGGCGGCCGCCCCGATGTGCCGGGGCGGCCGGAAGGTCCGTCCGCGCGGTGCGCTACGACCCGACGGACTCCGGCTTCTCCTGTCCGCCGGTTCCCGCGGAACCCACGCGCGCCGCCGTTCCCGCCACTGACCCGGCTCCCAGCGGAGGAACGGCCGAAGGGCCGTCGACCGGGCCGCCCGTCCGCTCCCCGGCCACGAACGGGCGCCACCACGGCATGCTCGGGGCTCCGGCGGTGCCGGGCTCGAACGGCTGGCCGGGGATCGGCAGGGCGACGGCCGCTCCGGCCCCCTCGGCCGCGGCCAGCGTGCCCTCTCCCGGCTCGTCCCACGGATGAAGGGCCAGGTTGAAGGTGCCCCAGTGGATCGGCAGCATCGTGCCGTGGGGGGTGCCGCCCTGCAGGTCGAGGTGGGCGCGCATGCCCTCCTCGGGCGTCATGTGGATGTCGGGCCAGTACTCCGAATACGCGCCGATCTGGATCATCGTGGCGTCGAAGGGCCCGTGCTCGGCACCGATCTCCTCGAAGCCGGGGAAGTAGCCGGTGTCCCCGCTGTGGTAGATCCGGTGCTCGTCGCCCGCGACGACCCAGGACGCCCACAGGGTGTGCTGCTGGTTGCGCAGGCCACGGCCGCAGAAGTGCCGGGCGGGGGTCGCCGTGAGGGACAGTCCGGCGATCTTGGTGCTCTCGTTCCAGTCCAGCTCGCGCAGCCGGTCGGCCGGTACGCCCCAGCGCTCCAGGTGCGCGCCGACCCCGAGCGGCACGGCGAAGACCGTGTCCGTACCGGCCAGCTCCTTGATCGTCGGCAGGTCGAGGTGGTCGTAGTGGTCGTGCGAGATGACCACGACGTCGACCTCGCCCAGCGAGGACAGCGGGACCGGCACCGGGTGCAGCCGCTTGGGCCCGGCGAAGGGGAAGGGGGAGCACCGCTCGCCCCAGACCGGGTCGAACAGCACCCGGCGCCCGTCGATCTCCGCGAGCACGCTGGAGTGCCCCATCCAGGTCAGCCGCAGGCCGCTCGCGGGCGGCTTCGCCAGGTCCGCGAGGGTCGTCGGGTGCACCGGGATCGGCGCGGCGGGGCTGCGGCGGACCCGCTGCTCCCGGTGGAAGTAGATCTTGGCGAACTCCGCCATCGAACCCGAGGGCCTGTTCCGGGCCCCGACCGGGTTCTGGAAGACTCCGTCGGCGAAGTTCGGCGAGCGGCGGATCCGCTCGAGCCGGGCGCCGGACGGGTCCGCGCCGAAGGCTTCGGGCCGCAGGGCACGCAGCCGCGGACGCAAGGGACGGGAGCCGGTCAAAGCGCCTCCAGGGAGGATGGGGTCAGGATGGCCGTATCTCTACGACCATCCCAACGCACACCGGCCCCGAAGGATTCCGCTTGTCGCTCCCGCGCCGCTACAGCGGCAGCAGGTCCGGCCGCTTCGCCTCGACGTGGTCCCCGGAGGACTCCCCGCGCAGCCGCCGCCCGATCCACGGGGCGAGGTGTTCGCGGGCCCACTGGATGTTGTCCCGGGTCACGTCCACCGAGCCGCGCGGCCGCTCCGGGGGCCACGGCTGGTCGGGGTCGGCCGGTACGTCCAGCCCGAGCACCTGCGCGGCGCGCAGCGCGACCCGCGTGTGGCCCTCGGGAGAGAGGTGCAGCCGGTCCGTGTCCCAGGCCCGCCGGTCCTGTACGGACTTCAGCGACCAGAGGTCGAGCACCGGGCACTCGTAGCGGTCGGCGATGGCGCGGACGTGTGCACTGTAGGTCGCGACCTTGCCGCGGAGGTGCTTGAGCACCGGTACGCCCCGGGTGTCGAAGCCCGTGGTGATCATGACAAGGCCGACGGACCCGGTGAGGTCGGCCACGGCCGCCTCGAACCGCTCCGCCACGTCGTCCGGGTCGGTGCCGGGCCGGATGATGTCGTTGCCGCCCGCGCAGAAGGTCACGAGGTCCGGCGCGAGGTCCTTGGCTCTCGGGAGCTGGTCGGCCACGATCTGGTCCAGGAGCTTCCCCCGCACCGCCAGATTCGCATACCGGAAGTCGTGCTCGTCGCGCTGATCGGCCAGGAGCACGGCGAGCCGGTCCGCCCAGCCGAGATAGGAATCCCCGGGTCCCGGGTCCCCCACGCCTTCGGTGAAGCTGTCCCCGATCGCCGCGTACGAGCCGATGGTCTTGAGTTTGGTCGTCGTCGCTGCCACGGGAACCCATACTTCACTCCCGTAACCAACCTACGCCAACGTAATGAGGGGTTGACGGACCGTGATCTGTACCACGTGGGGGATAAGGAATAAGTACACGTGAGGCCGGGACCCCCCTCGGGTCCCGGCCTCACGTGTGTCGGTGGTCCGACGGCGGGTGCCGTCAGAGGCTCGCGCCCTTCGAGCGGAGGTACGCGATCGGGTCCAGGTCCGAGCCGTAGGACGGGGTCGTACGGATCTCGAAGTGGAGGTGCGGGCCGGTCGAGTTGCCGGTGGAGCCGGAGAGCCCGATGGACTGGCCGGCGGTCACGCTCCGACCGGAGGAGACCGAGAGCTGGGACAGGTGGGCGTACTGCGAGTACTTGCCGTCCGCGTGCTGGATGACGACCTCGTTGCCGTACGAGCCGCTCCAGCCGGCGGAGACCACGGTGCCCGCGCCGACGGCCCTGACGCTGGTGCCCATGGAGGCGATGAAGTCCACGCCGGTGTGGTAGCCGGAGGACCACATGGCGCCCGCGACCTTGTACTGGGTGGAGATCCCGCCGCCGACCGGGGCGACGAAGCCGGCGGCCGACTGCGGAGCGGCGGGTGCCTCGGCGGCGGCTTCCTGCTGCGCCGGGGCGGCCTTCCCGGCCTGCTTGCGCACGGAGGGGGCGGACTTCGCGGCGGACTCCGGCGCGGGCTCCGCGGCCGGCTTCGCCTCGGCCTC
Source organism: Streptomyces sp. NBC_01232 (assembly GCF_035989885.1). Classification (GTDB taxonomy): domain Bacteria; phylum Actinomycetota; class Actinomycetes; order Streptomycetales; family Streptomycetaceae; genus Streptomyces. Next base: position 6,845,951 of record NZ_CP108518.1, on the reverse strand, counting down.
GGGAGCGGCCTCGGCCGGCTTCGCCCCGCCCGGACCACCGAGGGTCAGCTTCAGGCCGGGGTGGATCAGCGACGGGTTGCTGCCGACGGCCTCGCGGTTGTCGGCGTACAGCTGCTCCCAGCCGCCGGAGAGGTGGCGCTCAACGGCGATCTTGGAGAGGTAGTCGCCCGGCACGACCGTGTAGACGGTCGGCGCGGCCGCGGTGGCGGCGACGGGAGCCGCCTGCAGAGCGGCCGGGGCCTGCGGGGCCACCGCGGGGGCGACCGCGGTCGCGGCGGCCGGGGCACCGGCCGCGTGGGCGCCGGCGGCTCCGATCAGCGGCAGCGCGAGGGCCGCACCACCGGTTCCCGCAACGGCGAAACCGCGCGAAAGGGAAAGGGACTTGGGACGGCGGTGCTTACCCTTTGCAGGCATGACGAATTCCTCTCCGGCGCCTGCGAGGTGAGCTGTCGGGTTCGGACTGGAGATGTCCGGCCGTGCATGTACTGGACATGAACGGCTTCACCCCGAGCCGTCCCGGCGAAAAGATCTCCGGTACGGCGGCTTACCTGGTTCCCCCGCTCCTGCCGCGCGAATAGGTCGGGTGCGGTTTCCGGGAGGCGGCAGGATTTGGCGGTCCACCCGGATCGATCGCGAAGGTAATCCCTTGCGGCCACGGGGAACAAGCCGCGAATTCCCTGACGGAATCACAGACATGAGGGACCGAAGGAATTACCGTCACCCTCCGTCCATTCCGCACGGCCAACAGCCGCCCCGACTGGGCCATTCGCCTTTAGCGATCAGGCACTCACGGTCACCGTATGATCTGGCTCACGGGGACGCGCCCGATCTCGCCTCCCGATATGGCAAGTTGGCGCCAAACAGTGTAATTCGGACAGAGGCCCCACGACGTGGCGGAGGAGTTGCTTTGACCCAGCAGATACAGGAGCCGGAGCTGACCGGAGTGCGCAATTTCCGCGATGTGGGCGGATTGCCGACTTCTGACGGACGAACGGTCAGTACGGGACGATTGTTCCGAAGCGGACATCTCGCACATGCCACCGAAAGCGATGCAGAATTCCTCGCCTCGCTCGGCCTCCACACCATCTTCGACTTCCGCAACGGCGCCGACCACGCGCTGGAGGGTCCGGACGTCGAGCTGCCCGGCGTCCGGAACCTCAACATCCCGCTCTCGGACCCGGCCGACGGACGGGAGTTCTGGCGGCTGGTCCGCGACGGCGACCTCGTCCAGCTGCGCGAGATCCTCGGCGACGGCAAGGCGGCGGCCCGCATGTCGAACTCGTACCGCGGGATCATCCGGCAGCGCACCGCCGAGCACAGCCGGGTCGTGCACGCCCTCGCCGAGGACAGCGTCCCCGCCCTCATGCACTGCGCGGCCGGCAAGGACCGGGCCGGCCTGTCGATCGCCGTCACCCTGCTCGCCGTGGGCGTCGAGCGTGAGGCGATCGTGGCGGACTACCTGGAGTCGAACGCCCCGCACCGCCGCTACCGCGTGCGCCGCAGCGACGAGTCGCCCGAGGCCCGTTCCCCCGAGGTCATGGAGCTGCTCCAGCCGCTCTTCGACGCCCGCGCCGAATACCTGCTGGCCGCCTTCGACACCATCGACGAGGTCTGGGGCGGGGTGGACCCCTACCTGGCGGAGGGCCTCGGGCTGCGGCCCGAGACCCTCGGCCGGCTGCGGGACCGGCTCCTGGTCTGACGCGGCGGGGCCCGGTTCCCGAGCCCCGCCCCCGAGGTCGGCGGGCCGTCAGCGCGCGGCGACGGCCTGCTTGACCAGCGTCCTGCCGAAGTCCCAGATCAGCCCGGATCCGCCGTGCGCCTCGTCCATGACCTCGCGGAAGGCCCCGACGAACCGGTCCACGTCCCCCTCGTCCACGATCAGCGGCGGGATCAGCTTGATCACCTCCAGGTGGTCCCCGGAGACCTGGGTGAGGATCCGGTGCTTCTGCAGCAGGGGCACCACGACCATCTGCGCGAAGAGCCCCTTGCGGGCCGCCTGCAACATCGTCCACCGGCTGCGCAGGCCCAGCGAGGAGGGCCGGCCGAACTCGATGCCGATCATCAGCCCGCGCCCCCGCACCTCGTGCAGCAGCTCGTACTCGTCCACCAGAGCGGCGAGGCGCCCGCGCAGCAGGTCGCCCATGACCCGGGCGTTCGCCACGACCTCCTCGTCCTCCATGACGGACAGGACCGCGAGGCCCGCCGCCATGGCCTGGGCGTTGGAACCGAAGCTCGCGGAGTGCACGAGCACCCGGTCCATGGACGAGTAGACCTTCTTGAAGATCCAGTCCTTGCCCAGGGTCGCGCCGACCGGGACGTACCCGCCCGAGAGCGCCTTCGCCACGCACACCAGATCCGGTTCCACGCCCGGCTCGTGCTGGTACGCGTAGAAGTCCCCGGTGCGCCCGAGGCCGGTCTGCACCTCGTCCGCGATCAGCAGCGCCCCGCGCCGGTGCAGCATCTCCTGCGCCGCGAGGAGGAAGCCGGGCGGGGCGGCCAGCACCCCCTTGCCCTGGACCGGCTCGACGATCAGTGCGGCGACGTCCCCGCGCTTCAGCTCCCGCTCCAGGGCCGCGAGGTCCCCGAGCGTGATCCTCGTGTCGGGGAGCAGTGGTGCGAAGCCGTCCCGGAAGCCGCCCTCCCCGTTGACCGAGAGGGAGCCCGTCGTGAGCCCGTGGAAGGCGTGGTCGCAGTAGAGGATCCTGGGGCGCCCGGTGGCGTACCGGGCGAACTTCAGGGCCGTCTCCACCGCCTCGGTGCCGCTGTTGCCGAAGAAGACCCGGTCCAGGTGCGGGCTGTACGAGAGCAGCTTCTCGGCCAGCAGCCCGGGCAGCGGCTGGCAGTCGAAGCGGGTGAGGTCGGCGAGCTGGGCGTCCAGGACGTCGTGCAGGGCCCGGCGGACGACCGGGTGGTGCCGGCCCAGACCCATCACTCCGAACCCGGCCAGCATGTCGAGGTAGTCGTTGCCCTCGGCGTCCCAGAAGTGCGCTCCCTCGGCCCGCTCGTAGACCTTGTCGAAGCCGATGGTGTGCAGCATCCGGGGCAGCTGGTGGTTGAGGTGCCGGGCGTGCAGCTCGTACCGTTCCGCTCCGCGCTCGGCCAGCAGGGCGCCGAGGTCGAAGCCCTTGCCCCGGCCGCCCTCCTCCTCCCGTGGCCGCGCGTTCATGCCGACTTGTCCCGGTTGCTGGCGATCGTCTCCCGGGCCGCGCGCAGGGATTCCTTGAGGGAGCCCATGGTGGCGAGGACGGCGGTGGGCTCGTAGCCGCAGTGCGCCATGCAGTTCGCGCAGCGCGGGTCCTTCCCGCGGCCGTACTTGTCCCAGTCGGTGTCGTTGATGAGCTCGCGGTACGTCGGTACGTAGCCGTCGCTCATCAGATAGCAGGGTCGCTGCCAGCCGAAGAGGGAGTAATTCGGAATGGCCCAGGCCGTGCAGGGGAAATCGACCTTTCCTTCCAGGAAGTCCAGGAAGAGCGGGGAGTGGTTGAGCCGCCAGCGCCGCCGGTTGCCGCCCGCGAAGGCCTTCCTGAAGAGTTCTCGGGTCTGTTCCACTCCCAGGAAGTGCTCCTGGTCGGGCGCCTTTTCGTAGGCGTAGGCGGGCGAGATCATCATCTCGTCGACCCGGAGGTCGTCATTGAGGTAGTTGAGCACCTCGATGATCGTCTGCGGGGTGTCGGTGTTGAAGAAGGTGGAGTTGGTGGTCACGCGGAATCCGCGCCGCTTCGCCTCCTTGATGGCCGCGACCGCCTCGTCGAAGACGCCCTCCTTGGCCACCGACTCGTCGTGGCGCTCGCGCAGGCCGTCGATGTGCACGGCGAAGGCGAAATACGGGGAAGGCGTGAACTTCTCGATCTTCTTGCGCAGCAGCATCGCGTTGGTGCACAGGAACACGTACTTCCGGCGCGCCACCAACTGACGGACGATCTCGTGGATCTGCGGGTGCATCAAGGGCTCGCCGCCCGCGATGGACACCATGGGCGCACCGGACTCCAGCACGGCGCCGACCGCCTGAGCGACCGGCATGCGCTGCTTGAGGACCCCGGCCGGGTGCTGGATCTTCCCGCACCCCTCACAGGCCAGGTTGCAGGCGTAGAGCGGTTCCAGTTCGACGATCAGGGGGAACTTCTCGCGCTTGCGGAGCTTTTGTTCGAGAAGATACGTCCCGACCCTGATGGACTGGCGCAGCGGCATGGCCATCTGGCTCACCTCCTGGGGAGCAGCAACGAACGGTGCCATTCATGAAACGCGGGCAGTACGGCACGCAGGACACGGAAGGCCGATATTCCCCCGCGAACCGTGCCGATACGGACGAGCTCGTGCTCCGGAGCGTCCACGATCACCCGGACGGCCGCAACCGGACGGCCGCCGCCCCGGGTGGCGGTCCACAGGGTGGCCGCGGACTCCATGTCGACCGCGATGGCGCCGGTGGCGCGCAGCTGTGCGCGCTCCTGGCCGCGGACGACGTGGTCGGATCCGGTCAGCGCGCCGGTGTGCACGGTCCGGCCCGGAGCGGCCCGGGCCAGTGCCTCTGCGAGCAGGGCGCTGCCGGTGCAGGTGACGGTTCCCTGCGGGTCCCGGGTCTCCTCGGCGACGACGAGGTCACCGGGGTGCATGCCGGGTACCAGACCGGCGCAGAACCCGGTCGCGAGGACGGCGGCCCGGTCCATTCCCGGCCGCTCCAGTGCCCGGTCGACGGCCCGCCCGGCCGCGCGCGGGCCCATCCCGGTGCGCAGCAGGGTGTGCCCGCCGCTCCGGCCGCGGCCCGGGCCGCGGGTCGCGCTGCGCAGCGCGACCTGCTCGATGCGCAGCGCGCAGGCCACCAGGAGCGGGCCGGGGCCGCCCGCGGCCCGGTCCCCGCCCGCGGCGGACATCACACCTCCCCGGCGGCGGCCGGGTGCACCCCGGCCGGGGCGAACGGTTCCCCGTACAGGTAGCGGCCGAGCGCCGTGAGCGGGAACACCTGCCGGTAGAGGTGGTAGTTGATGGAGAAGTCCCAGGGGAAGCCGGTGCCGGTGAAGTACGGCTCGTCCCAGGTGCCGTCCTCCCTCTGGGTCTCCACCAGATGGGCGATGCCCCGCTCGACGGCCTTGCCGTCGCGCTCGCCGGCCGACAGCAGGGCCATCAGCGCCCACGCCGTCTGCGAGGCGGTGGAGGCGCCCTTCCCGGCCCAGGACGGGTCCTTGTAGGAGCGCTGGTCCTCGCCCCATCCGCCGTCCTCGTTCTGTACGGACTCCAGCCAGCGCACGGCCCGCCGGATCGCGGGATGCCCCGGGGCGAGGCCCGCGGCGGTCAGGGCCGGGACCACCGATCCGGTGCCGTAGACGTAGTTGGTGCCCCAGCGGCCGAACCAGCCGCCGGCCGCCTCCTGTTCGGCGAGCAGCCAGGCGATGCCGCGCCGGGTGCGGGCGTCCCCCGCCCGGCCCTCGAAGGCGAGCATCTCCACCACGTGGGCGGTGACGTCGGCCGAGGGCGGGTCGATGACCTCGCCGAAGTCGCAGAAGGGCAGCTTGTTCGGGTAGGGGCTGGTGTTGTCGGCGTCGAAGGCGCCCCACGCCCCGTTCCTCGACTGCATGCCGAGGTTCCAGGACACCCCGCGGGCGATCGCCGCCTCGACACGGGCCGGCTCCGGGTGCTTGATCCGGCGCAGGGCGAGGACCACCTCGGCGGTGTCGTCGATGTCGGGGTAGGTGTCGTTGTGGAACTCGAACGCCCAGCCGCCGGGGGCGAGTCCGGGGCGGCGCACCGCCCAGTCACCGCTGCGGACGATCTCCTCGCCGAGCATCCAGTCGGCGGCCTTGACCAGGGCGGGGTGGTCGGGGCGCAGGCCCGCGTCCGCCAGGGCGATCGCGGCGAGGCAGGTGTCCCACACCGGGGACTGGCAGGCCTCGATCATCCGGGCGCCGTCCTCGCGCCACACCGCGAACCGGTCCAGGGACTCCAGCCCGGCGCGCATCACCGGATGCCGCAGGTCGTAGCCGAGCAGGTGCAGGGCGATGATCGAGTACACGGCGGGCGGCTGGATCCCGCCCCAGCAGCCGTCGTTCTCCTGGCGTTCGATGATCCAGCGGCCGGCGGTGGCCATCGCGGCCCTGCGCAGCCGGCGCGGGGCGAACCGCCGGTAGACGTGCAGGGCCTTGTCCATGCGCTGGAAGGCGCCGTCCCAGCTGGTCAGCGGGGCGAGTCTTCTGGCGGGGTTGGGCACCCGCGCGTCGGCGTGGAGCTCGTCCAGGGCGAAGGGGGCCGGGCGGACCGGGCGCAGCGCGGAGACCACCGTGAGCGGGACGATGGTCTGGCGGGCCCAGCAGCCGAAGTCGTAGATGTTCAGGGGCACCCAGGGCGGCAGGAAGACCAGCTCGGGCGGGAGTTCGGGCAGGTGTTCCCAGTTCCACCAGCCGAAGAGGGCCAGCCAGATGCGGGTGAAGACGCGGGCGGCGGCGATCCCGCCGTGGGCCCGGATCCAGGCCGAGGCGCGGGTCATGTGCGGGGCGTCCGGCGCGTCCCCGGCGAGGCGCAGCGCGACGTAGGCCTCGATCGTGGCGGACAGGTCGGACGGGCCGCCGTGGAAGGTGGCCCAGGTGCCGTCCTCCCGCTGCTCGCCGCGGATGAAGAGAGCGGAGGCGCGGGTGGTGGCCTCGTCCCGGATGCCGAGGAACTGCCGCAGCAGCAGGTCCTCCGCGTCCATGGTGACGTTGGTCTCCAGGTCGCCCTTCCACCAGCCCTCGGGGTCCTGGCGTTCCAGCAGGTTCCGGGTGGCGCGCGTGGCGGCCTCGTACACGGCCGGCCGGGCGCCGTCCGGGCGGCGGGGCAGGTCGTCGGTGGGCCGCACCGTGCCCCGTACGGTGTCGCGCGCCGTGTCCCGCCCCGGCCCGGGGCGGGGCGGCCGGCCGATGAGCGCGGGCATGCCCGGCGGGCCGTGCTCGGCGCGCGGGCCGCTCCGCCCGGGCCGGGCCGGCACGGGCGGGGCCGGGGGCCCCGGTTCGGCGGCCAGGCCGGCGGTGCGGCCCGCGGGTCCGGGCGGCAGAGCGCCCGGGGTGGATTCGCTGCCAGCGCCAGCGCCCTCGGCGCTGCCGTCGGTCGTCGCTGTCATGGCTTCCCCTTAGAACAGTGTCCTCTGCTGTGCTGGGGTCTGCCGTCGGCCGGTGCGCGCCACGCTCAGGTGGCGGCGCCGGCCGGCGACTCGCGATTCATATCCGCTGTCGGGTGGCGATCACCTCTTGCGCACGACGACGAAGTCCGCGAGGGCCACGAGCTGGTCGCGCACGCGCTGCGGCATGTCGACGTCGTCCAGGGCCCGGATCGCGACGGCGTGCTGGCGGCGTGCCTCGTCGGCGGTCCACTGGCGGCCGCCGGCCGCCTCGATGAGGGCCGCACGGGCCGCGAACTCCTCCTCCGAGAAGTTCTCGAAGTCGCTGCTCTTGGCGTCGGCGGCGAGCAGTTCGGCGAGCTGCTCGGAGGCTTCGCCGCCGGCCGCGAGGGCCGCGACCACCGGCAGGGACTTCTTGCGCTGGCGCAGGTCGCTCCAGGTCTGCTTGCCGGTCGCCTCCGGGTCGCCCCAGATGCCGAGCAGGTCGTCGACGGCCTGGAACGCGAGGCCCAGGTGGTAGCCGTACTCCTCCAGCTTGTCGGCGGTACGGTCGTCCGCGCCGCCGAGCACCGCGCCGATGGAGACCGCGCAGGCGAGCAGCGCGCCGGTCTTGTTGCCCTCCATCTCCAGGCATTCCTCGACGCTGACGCGCTCGCGGTGCTCGTAGGAGATGTCCTGCGCCTGGCCGTCGATGAGCTTGCGGCTGGCGGTGGTCAGCCTGCGGGTCGCGCGGCCCGCCTCCACGGTGCCGAGCTCCAGCAGGACCTCGTTGGCGAGGGCGAACAGGGCGTCGCCGACCAGGATCGCGAGGGCCGGTCCGTGCACCTTCCACACCGTGTCGCGGTGGCGGCGCTGCTCGTCGCCGTCCATCAGGTCGTCGTGCAGCAGCGAGAAGTTGTGCACGAGCTCGACCGCGACGGCGCCGGGGATGCCGACCTCGGCCGCGGCGCCCGCGGCCTCGGCGGAGAGCAGCGCAAGTGCGGGGCGCACGGCCTTGCCGCCGTCGCCGTCCGCCACGTTGCCCTGGGCGTCGATCCAGCCGAAGTGGTAGGCGGCGACGGTGTCCATGGGCGCCACGAGCCGGTCGACGGCGGCGCGGAGCGCGGGGGTCGACATCGTACGGCCGCGCTCCAGGAGAGCGACCGTGTCCGCCTTCTCCACGCCCCCTCCGGCTGTGCCCACACTGGCATCCGTGTTCTCGACAGCCGGATTCCCCGGGTTCACTGGCTCTCCTCTTGTTCCTGTACGTGCTGTACTCGTCGTGCTGGTGGTGCCGGTGCTGCTGATGGTGCTCGTCATGCCGCCTCCTGCAGAGGGTGTTCGCGGTGGCGGCCGAGCGCGGCGAGTGCGGCGTGCGCCGCGCTCAGTCCGCTCCGGACGGCGCTCTCCATGGTCGCGGGCCAGCCCGTGGCAGTCCACGCACCGGCGAGGTAGAGCCCCGGCGTGTCGGTGCGCGCCCCGGGGCGCAGCCGGCCGACGCCGGGGGTGGGGGCGAAGGTGGCCGTCCGCTCCCGGGTGACGAAGAAGTCCCGTACCTTGGCGCCGCGAGCGGCGGGCAGCAGCCGCTCCAGCTCCGGCAGGTACTTGGCGCGCAGGACCGAGACGGGCTCGTCGATGTCGTCCTGGGCGACGGACTGGGACAGGGCCAGGTACTGGCCGCCGTCGGGGAGTCCGGAGGAGTCGGTGCGGTCGAAGACCCACTGCACCGGGGAGCCGAGGGCCGCGAAGAAGGGTGCCTTGAGGACCTTGCGGTCGTAGACCACGTGGACGTTGAGGATGGGCGCGGTGCCGATGTCCAGGAGCTTGTCGGGGTCGGGCAGGGCTCCGGCGGGCAGCAGTCCGTGCGCCTCGCGCTGCGGGACGGCGAGGACGACGGTGCCCGCCTCCAGGGACTCTTCCTCGGTGTCGATCCGCCACGCCCCCTCGGACATGCGGGAGATGTCGGTGACCCGGCTGCGCAGTTCGGTCCGTACGCCGGCCGCGTCGAGCGCCTTGCGCGCGAGGGTGTCGTGCAGTTCGCCCAGCGGCACCCGGGCCCAGCCGATGTCGGCGGCGCCGTTCTCGGAGAGCAGGCCGGTCTTGAAGACCATGGCGGCCAGGCCGAGCGAGGACTGCTCGGCGGTGGCGTTGAGGGTCGCGACGCCGACGAGGTCCCACAGGGCCTCGATGGTGCGGGCCGACTGTCCGTAGCGGCCGAGCCAGGTCGCGAAGTCCAGCCCGTCCAGCGCCGGGTCGGCGGGGTCCAGGCGGCGCAGCGCGAGGGCGGCGCGGCCGACGCTCAGTCGCTCGGCGAGGGAGAGGTGCGGGTAGCGGGCGAGCGATCCGGCCAGATGCAGGGGCACGGGCAGGGCGCTGCGGCGCAGCCGGCCCAGGCGCGGGCCGCCGGGGCGGGCGACGTCCAGGACGGGTACGTCGAGCCGGTCCTGCAAGGGCGCGAGGGCGGCGCCGTCGACACGGTCGAGGAACCACCGGTAGGCGGTGCAGCACCGCAGGTAGACGTGCTGGCCGTTGTCGACCTCGAGGTCGCCGCGCTTGAAGGAGAAGGCGAGCCCGCCGAGCCGCGGGCGGCCCTCCAGCAGGGTGACCCGGAGCCCGGCGTCGGCGAGTTCGAGGGCGGTGGTGACCCCGGCGAGTCCGCCGCCCACGACGACGGCGTGCTGTTCGTAGCCGGTCATGCGCCCTCCCCCGGGGTGCGGTGGCCCTGCGGGAGGGCCGGACGGCTTTGAGCGGGCCCCGCGGCCCTTCCCGGGGCGAGGTCCCCGGGGGAAGACGCGGCCGTCCGCGCGGCGGTTGCCCGGACGTCGGCCCGATCCCTGGCCCGGTCGCCACGGGGGCCGCGGTGCTGCCTCGGGTGTGCGGACGCGGTCGCCCGGCATCCGGAGCCCGGCGCCGCGCCGACGGCGGGGCCGGTGGTGGAGACGGTGGTGGAGACGGTGAGGGGCGGGACGGCGGGGGCCATCGCGGTCATCAGCCTCGCCTCCGCGTGTTCTGGCGGGAGACGGTCCGCGCGTCGAGGCCGGACAGGCCGCGCACGGCGACGTACGCCTTCTCGTGCGGCGGCAGCGACACCCTGCCGCGCAGCACCGCCTCCGGCTCCCGCTCGATGCGGTCCAGCAGGCGCCGGTAGATGCCGGCCATGGCGGCCACGCAGGCGCCGCTGCGCCGGTCGAGCATCGGCAGCAGCCGGTAGCCCTCGGCGAACAGTGCGCGGGCACGCCGGACTTCGTGGTGGACCAGCCCGGCGAAGTCGGAGCCGGCGGGCATCCGTTCGCTGTGGAAGCCGTCCGAGCAGCCGAACTTGGCGAGGTCCTCGGCGGGCAGGTAGGTGCGCCCGTTGGCGGCGTCCTCGCGAACGTCCCTGAGGATGTTGGTGAGTTGCAGGGCGAGGCCGAGGGTGTCGGCGTACTCGCCGGCGCGCGCGGTCTCGGAGGCCGCCAGGCCCGAGCCGTTCACCGTGCCGAACACGCCCAGCGAGAGCCGCCCGATGGCCCCGGCCACGCAGCGGCAGTAGGTCTTGAGGTCGTCCCAGGTCTCGTAGGTCTCGCCGCGGACGTCCATCAGGACCCCGTCGATGAGCTCGTCGAGGCCGCCGAGCGGGATGGGGAAGCGGCGCGCGGCGTGCGCGAGGGCGACGGCGACCGGGTCGGTGTCGTCCTCGTCGATCTCCTCGGCCAGGATCCGCCCGAGCAGGGCGCGGGTCTCCTCCAGCCGGGCGAACTTGGCCTCGGGCGCCAGCGTGCCGTCGCCGATGTCGTCGACCCGCCGCGAGAAGGCGTACAGCGCGGACATCGCCTGCCGCTTGTCGGTCGGCAGCAGCCGGATGCCGTAGGCGAAATTGCGCGCCTGTGAACCGGTGACGGCCTCGCAGTAGCTGTAGGCCGCCGAAACCGGTGCGGACATCGCGGTCGGTGCGGACGGGTGTGTGGGGCCCTCCACGTTCGGGCTCACCTCTTTCTCGGCGCTGTGCGCAGGACGGCGGCCACCTCGCGGAGCAGGCCGGCCTTGGTGGGCTTGGGCGGGCCCGGGAGCACGTCGAAGCCGGCGGCGGTGACGGCTCGCAGGGCTGCACGCCCCCCTCCCACGAAGCCCGCGAGCAGCAGCCGGAGTCTGCCGTGCACGCTACCCACGAGCGGGGTGCCTTCATTCAGCAGCTCGCGTGCGCGCTCGCTTTCGAATGCGACCAGGGAGCGTACGGCCGCTCCGGCGGACGGGGCCGCGAGCTCCGCCTCGGTCACGTGGAAGCGGCGCATGTCCTCGGCGGGCAGGTAGATCCGGTCGCGGCCGAGGTCCTCGGCGACGTCCTGGATGTGTTCGACGATCTGCAGGGCGGTGCAGACGGCGTCGGAGCGGCGGATCCGTTCGGGGGTGCTGGTGCCGGTGAGGGAGAGCACGAGGCGGCCGACCGGGTTCGCGGACAGCTCGCAGTAGCCGGCCAGGTCCGCGTACGTCCCGTAGCGCGCGACGCGCTGGTCCTGGCGGTTGGCCTCGATGAGCCCGAGGAACGGCTCCGGGGTCAGGCCGTGGGCGCGCACGACGGGCTGCAGGGCCTGCAGCAGCGGGTGGCGCGGGGGGCCGGCCGGGCCGGCGGAGGCGTTGAAGACCCGGTGCAGGTCGGCCTCGAGGGCGTCCAGCATGGCGAGCCGGTCGTCGACCGCGGCGGGGTCGAGTCCGAGGAGTACGGCGTCGCGTCCGCCGGGGGCGAGGTCGCCGTCGCCGATGTCGTCGACGAGGCGGGCGTAGCCGTAGACGGCCGTCAGCCCGTCGCGCCAGGCGCGGGGCAGGAAGGCGGGGGCGACGGGGAAGTTCTCCGCCGTCGCCTTGTCGAGGGTGGCGCTCACGTGGACCGTGTCGGACAGGGGTCGGATGCCGAGCCCCGGGGTCACCGCCCGCCGCCCGGGGCGGGGACGGCCGTCGTGCCTGGGGGCCGGAGAATTCCCGTAGCCATTGCCGTCACATCTCCCGTTCTACACTGCCGACCCATTACATCCTATTTCGGACACGCCGCCGGGGGATTCCCCCGACTGCCCCAGGGCCCTTCACCTGCGGGGAATCGTCCCCTCTTGCCGCGATTGAGGACCGCCTCAGCTTACGCTGTAGAACGCCGCGGAGCCCGCTCGGGTATTCGCTCCGCCACCGAATGTCGCCGCCGAATGCGAGAACCGACTTCGGGAACAGACTTAAGGCCCCCGCCGCGCTGAGCGGCGGGGGCCTTCGGTGAAGCGTAAAGGCGCCGGAAGGGGCGCCGCGCGACCCGGAGGTCAGCCGTTGGTGGCCTTCTCGTACGCCGAGACGACTTCCTCGGTGGGCCCGTCCATGAGGAGCTCGCCCTTCTCCAGCCACAGCACCCGGTCGCAGGTGTCGCGGATGGACTTGTTGTTGTGGCTCACCAGGAAGACCGTGCCGGCCTTCTCCCGCAGTTCGCGGATGCGGTTCTCCGAACGCACCTGGAAGCTGCGGTCACCGGTGGCCAGGGCCTCGTCGATCATCAGAACGTCGTGGTCCTTGGCCGCCGCGATGGAGAAGCGCAGGCGCGCCGCCATACCGGAGGAATAGGTACGCATCGGCAGCGAGATGAAGTCGCCCTTCTCGTTGATGCCCGAGAAGTCGACGATGCTCTGGTAACGCTGCTTGATCTGCTCGCGGCTCATACCCATGGCGAGACCGCCGAGGACGATGTTCCGCTCGCCGGTGAGGTCGTTCATCAGGGCCGCGTTGACGCCCAGCAGCGAGGGCTGGCCGTCGGTGTAGACCTTGCCCTCCTCGCAGGGGAGCAGACCGGCGATGGCGCGCAGCAGGGTCGACTTGCCGGAGCCGTTGGACCCGATGAGGCCGATGGCCTCGCCGCGGTACGCGGTGAAGGAGACCCCGCGCACGGCGTGGACGCGCCGGACACCCGGGGCGTCGCCCTTCCGCCGGCGGATTATCTTGCTGAGCGCTGCGGTGGCCGCGCCCTTGCCGGCGCTGCCGGTGTTGACCCGGTAGACGATGTGGACGCCGTCCGCGATCACGGTGGGGATGCGCCCCTGAGTGTTGTCAGCCACGGCCGTAACGCTCCTCAGACTTCCAGAAGTACACGAAGCCACCGATGCCGATCACCACGGCCCAGCCCACGGCGAAGAGCCACACGTGCGGAGGCAGGTTGCTGCTGCCGTAGTCGTCGATCAGCGCGAACCGGATGAGGTCCATGTAGATCGCGACCGGGTTCCACAGCAGCACGTCGCTGATCCACTGGGGCTGGTCCTCGAGGTAGATCCCGATCGGGAACATGACGCCGGAGGCGTACATCCACGTACGCATCACGAAGGGCATCAGCTGCGCGAGGTCGGGGGTCTTGGAGCCCATCCGCGCGAAGATCATGGCGAGGCCGGTGTTGAAGACGAACTGGAGCGCCAGGGTCGGGATGACCAGCAGCCAGGCGAGCCGGGGGTAGTTGCCGAAGGCAACGGCGATCACGAAGACGACGATCATCGAGTACATCAGCTGCTGGAGCTGCTGGAGCGAGAAGGACACCGGCAGGGAGGCGCGCGGGAAGTGCAGCGCCCGCACCAGACCGAGGTTCCCTGAGATCGCCCGGACACCCGCCATCACCGAGCTCTGGGTGAAGGTGAAGACGAAGATGCCCATCATCAGGAACGGGACGTAGACGCCCTTGGGCATCTCGCGGCCCGCGCCGAGGATCAGGCCGAAGATCAGCCAGTAGACGGCCGCGTTCAGCAGCGGGGTGGCCACCTGCCAGACCTGGCCGAGCTTCGCCTGGCTGTACTGCGCGACCAGCTTGGCCCTGGAGAAGGCCATGATGAAGTGGCGCCGGCCCCAGAGCTGCCGTACGTACTCGCCCAGGCGGGGCCGGGCGCCGCTGACCGAGAGGCCGTACTTCCTGGCGAGCTCCGCGGGGCTCAGCCCCGCGTCGTCGGACGGCGGCCTGCTCGTGGCGAGGGCGCCGTCGTGGGTTGTGTCACTCACAAGTTGAAACTTTCGTCTTCAAGATGCGGCCAGGTGGGCATCAGGCTGGTGGCTCGAGGCCCGTGATCGCGTCATGTTCCCAGACGCGGGCTGGTCAGATGACAGGAGGTCGGCCCAGGCGGGTCAACCGCCAGACCGTCCGCCATCTCATCGGGCGGCGGGGTCCGCAGGGACTGGTCCATCCCTCCCGGAAACCGCCGAACCAGGCCTTGAGCGCCGGTGCCGACGGTCTGCGCAGGAGCGTCAGCAGGAGCCAGACGCCCAGGTAGACCGGGACCAGCGGGGCGGGCAGGTTGCGGCGGGCGAGCCACACCCGGTTACGAGCCACCATACGGTGGTAGACGGCGTGCCGGGAGGGGGCAGTTGTCGGGTGCAGCAGCACCATGTCCGACCGGTAGTCGATCAGCCACCCCGCGTCGAGCGCCCGCCAGGCCAGGTCGGTCTCCTCGTGAGCGTAGAAGAACTCCCCCGGCAGGGCTCCGACCTGCTCGAACACCCGCGTGCGGACGGCGTTGGCGCCACCCAGGAAGGTGGTCACGCGGGAGGAGCGCATCGGGTCGGAGGCGCGCAGCCGCGGCACGTGGCGGCGCTGGGTGACACCGGTCTCGGGGTCGGCGATCCGGAAGCTGATGATCCCGAGCCCAGGGTCCTCGGTGAAGGCCTGCCGGCACAGCTCGGCGGTGTCGGTGCGCTCCAGCAGACCGTCGTCGTCCAGGAAGAGCAGCACGTCCACGTCGCGGCCGCCGGGGCCGAAGGCCTCGATGCCGACGTTGCGGCCGCCCGGGATGCCCAGGTTCTCGGGGAGGTCGATGCTGCGTACGCCCTCGGGCAGGCCGGTGACCTGCACGCCCTGGCCGACGACGACCACCTCGACGGGGGCGCCGTCCTGGCGGGCCACCGAGTCGAGGAGCGCCTTGAGCTCGTCGGGCCGGTTGCCCATGGTGATGATCACGGCGCCCAGCCGCAGCGGGGCGCTCACTTGAGCCTGCTGGAGGCGAGGATGGACACCAGGTGGAGCACGGTCTGGAGCATCGCGATGCCGGCCAGTACGGCGACCCCGACGCGGGACCAGTAGAGGTCGCCCTGGATCTGGTCCACGACGGCCAGCACCAGGATGAGCAGCGAGGCCTCGATGCCGAGGATCAGGCGGTGGAACTTGAGCGCGGCTGCGGCCCGGCGGGCCAGCGCCATGCCCTTGGCGCGCGGCTCGGCGGCCGCGTCCTTGACCACGGGCTTGCCGGCCTGGTGGCGGGCGACGCCGACCAGGTCGGTCTCGGCCTTGATCAGGATCGCGCCGAGCGCGGCCAGGGTGCCCAGGAAGGCCCACAGCCAGTCGGCGCCGCCGGGGCCCCACAGGTCGGCGGCGCGCAGGCCGAAGCCGACCAGGACCGCCGCGTCGCAGAGGTACGCGCCGACCCGGTCCAGGTAGACCCCGGAGAGCGAGTACTGCTTCTTCCAGCGGGCGACCTCACCGTCGACGCAGTCGAGCAGCAGGTACATCTGGACCGCGACCACGCCGAGGACGGCGCCCAGGATGCCCGGCACCAGCAGCGCCGGGAGGGCGAGGACGCCGGCGAGGGTCATCAGGTAGGTCAGCTGGTTCGGCGTGACCTTGGTGGTGACCAGGACGCGGGTGATGCGCAGGGAGATCTCGCGCATGTAGAGGCGCCCGCCCCAGTGCTCGCCGCTGACCCGGTCCTTCACGCCCGCGGGGTGGACGACGGGCCTCAGTTCAGCTACGGATGGTCTTGACATAGTCGGCGTAAGCGTCCCTGATCTCGGCTGCGGACAGGTTGAGGTGCTCCAGGATCGTGAAGCGTCCCGGGCGGGTCTGGGGGGCGTACTCGACGGCCGCGACGAACTCGTCGACGCTGAAGCCGATCTCCTCGGGCCCGACCGGCAGACCGTGCCGGCGCAGTACCTCGACGAAGAGGCCCGCCTGCGCGGTGGCGCCGCGCAGGTGCATCGCGAAGGCGGCGCCGATGCCGACCTGCTCGCCGTGGAGCGCGGAGCGGCCCGGGTACAGCAGGTCGAAGGCGTGGCTGATCTCGTGGCAGGCGCCGGACGACGGCCGGGAGTCCCCGCTGATCGACATGGCGATGCCGGAGAGGACCAGCGCCTCGGAGAGCACGGTGAGGAACTCGTCGTCGCCGCATCCGCCGGGGTGGCGCAGCACGGACTCGCCGGCGGTACGCGCCATGGCGGCGGCCAGGCCGTCGACGGGCTCGCCGGTGATCTTGTGCGAGAGCTCCCAGTCGGCGATCGCCGAGATGTTGGAGATCGCGTCGCCGATACCGGCACGGATGAACCGCACCGGGGCGTCCTTGATCACGTCGAGGTCGATCACCATGGCGATCGGGGTGGGCACGCCGTAGGAACCGCGGCCGTTGTCGTTGTCCAGGATGGACACCGGCGAGCAGATGCCGTCGTGCGAGAGGTTGGTGGCGACGGCCACCATGGGCAGCCCGACCCGCGCCGCGGCGTACTTCGCGACGTCGATGATCTTGCCGCCGCCCAGGCCCACGACGGCGTCGTAGCGGCGGCCCTTTATGTCGTCGGCCAGCTTGACCGCGGAGTCGATGGTGCCGTCGACGACCGCGTACCAGTCGGCGTGCGGCAGGACGGGCTCCAGCTTGGCGCGCAGCGCCACGCCGGAGCCTCCGCTGATCGCGATGGCCAGCTTGCCGGAGGCGGAGATCCGCTGGTCGACCAGGAGGCCTGCCAGATCGTCCATCGCCCCGCGACTGATGTCGACGACGACGGGCGAGGGGATGAGCCTCGTCAGTACTGGCATGCGATCGTCCGGCCCTTGGCGAGGTCGTCGTGGTTGTCGATCTCGACCCACTTGACGTCACCGATGGGGGCCACGTCGATGGTGAAGCCGTCGTTGACGAGCTGCTGGTAGCCGTCCTCGTAGTAGAGGTCGGGGTCGCGCTCGAAGGTGGTCTTCAGGGCCTCGGCGAGCTGCTCGGCGGCCTCGGGCTCGATGAGGGTGACACCGATGTACTCGCCGGTGGCGTCGGAGGGCTCCATCAGCTTGGTGATCTTCTGGACGCCAGTCCGGGAAGCACTGCCGTCGGCGGTGACGACCTTCATTTCCTCGTCGGCCAGGTTCTTGACCGTGTCGAGGGCGAGGATGATCTTCTGGCCGTTGCCGCGGGCGGCGAGGAGCGTCTTCTCGACGGAGACCGGGTGGACGGTGTCGCCGTTGGCGAGGATCACGCCCTGCTTCAGGACGTCACGCGCGCACCACAGGGAGTAGGCGTTGTTCCACTCCTCGGCCTTGTCGTTGTCGATCAGCGTGATCTTGACGCCGTACTTGGCCTCCAGGGCCTCCCGGCGCGCGTACACGGCTTCCTTGCGGTAGCCGACGACGATGGCGACCTCGGTGAGACCGACCTCGGCGAAGTTGCCCAGCGTCAGGTCGAGAACCGTGATGCTCTCCTCGTCGCCCTCGGGGCCGACGGGCACGAGGGCCTTGGGCAGGGTGTCGGTGTAGGGACGCAGGCGGCGTCCGGCCCCGGCAGCGAGTACAAGGCCGATCATGCTGGTTCTCCTTCGTCATGTACGGCGGGTGCTCCGGAGGAGACCCAGAATCGGATGCTCTCCACGAGCACCACGAGTGCCACGAACACGGCCAGGACCGTGAGCGCGACGGGGAAGTCCGCTTCGCGCGACGCGAGGACGGCCGCCAGGACCGTGATCAGCAGGACCCGGCCTTCGTGGCCGCCGATCGTCCGCACCAGCCAGTGCGGGGGCGCGCCGGTGCCACCGCGGATGCGGTACACCGTGTCGTAGTGATGGTAGGCGACCGCCGCGATCAGGCCGAATGCCGCCGGAAGGGCCCCGGGGACGTCCGCCTTGACGGCGAGCGCGAGCACCGTGACGTACTCGGCCGCCCTGAACAGCGGCGGGATCAGCCAGTCCAGTGCGCCCTTCAGCGGCGCGGCGACGGCGAGGCCCGAGGCCATGACATAGATCACCGCGACGGCGATCAGCCGCGGGTCGCCGAACGGCAGGAACACGGCGCCCGCGACCATCACCACCGTGCCCAGGGCGGCCACGTACACGGAGCCGAAGGATCCGGCGCGGCCGCGCAGCAGCCGGCCCTGGAGCTCGGCGAGCGGGCCGGAGTCGGCCAGGTCGGCCAGGGCCCGGGCCGCGCGGTCGGTGCGGGTGGCCTTGCGCGTCAGGGAGCGCAGGACCCGCCCGGCGGTGGTGTAGAGGGCGCCGAAGGCGCAGCCGATCAGCAGGGCGTAGAAGACGATCCGCGGGGTGGTGAAGGCGGTCAGCACCGCGATCATCGCCCAGCGCTCACCGATCGGAAGGATGATCATCCGGCGGATCCACACGGTCCAGCCGACGCTGTCGAGGCGGTCGGAGAGGGCCGCCGTCGGGGACGTGTTGGCGGTGGCGTCGTGGTTGGCCTCGTTGAAGGAGAAGTCCACGACGTGCCTGCAGGTCATGAGGATCATGGAGCCGACGGCCAGGGCCCAGACGTCGTCGCCGTTGCTGGCCGCGCCGAGCGCGAGACCCGCGTAGAAGGAGTACTCCTTCGCGCGGTCGAAGGTGGCGTCGAGCCAGGCACCCATCGTCGAGTACTGGAGCGAGTAACGGGCGAGCTGCCCGTCGGTGCAGTCCAGTACGAAGGAGACGAGGAGCAGCACACCGGCCGCGACGTAGCCCCAGCGGTCACCGGTGGCCGCGCAGCCGGCCGCGATCAGCGCGGTGATCAGCGAGGCGGTGGTCACCTGGTTCGGGGTCAGGCCGCGGCGCGCGCACCAGCGGGCGATGTAGCGCGAGTACGGGCTGATGCAGAAGGTGGTGAAGAAGCCGTCGCGGGACTTCACGGCGGTGCGCAGGCGCACGGCCTCGTCGTCGACGGCGTCGACGGCGGCGACGGCCGCGTCGCGCTCCGCCGGGCCGGCGGGGACGGCGGCGACGAGCGTGCCCAGTTCGGGGCGCTGGACGGTGGTCCCGGCGGCCTCGACCGCGGCGGCGAGGCGGTCCGCGTACGGGCCCGCCCCGTCGGTCTCCGCGGCGGCGGCACCGGCGGCGGCCTTGTCGAGGGCCTCGCGGGCGCCGGCCTGGACGGCCAGCGCACCGGTGACGGCGCAGGCGTCGAAGCGCGGGTCGGTCAGGGCGAGGCGCAGCGCGTGCACGTGCCCCACGAAGGCGCTGTCCACGACGGCCACCCGCTGGTCGGCGGGTACGCCGGCCAGTGCGGCTGCGGCGTCCTGCGGGCCGGCGGCCGGGCGGACGTCGAAGCCGAGGGAGCGCAGCTCGTCCGCGAGCGGTGATCCGGGGACCGGCAGGCCGGTGAGGATGACGGTCGGCAGACGAACTCACTCCTTGTAACGGATTCCGAACGCGCGCCTGATGGGGAGGCGGCACGTCGGCAGAGGCTATCGGATGAATGGAAGCAGGGGTTCATCACCCGTTTACGCCCCGATAAGCCGAATATTCGGGCCCACCGGCCGGGTTCGGATCATCATTGACGATCACGGCGCGGTACCACAAACGGCCCGGATGTTACGGTGGACACGCCCCTGAACGTGTCGAGTGGAAAGAGGTGGGTTGATGACCGTCGTAGTGGTCGCGGCCATGCGCAGCGAACTCCGGTGCATCCCCCATTCCTTCCGGGCATCCGGCCGGGCCTGATCACACAGCTGGGCCCTCGTCGGCCGGAGCCCCCGTTTCAAGGGTTCACGTTGACCGACAGCAATACCTTCGACGAAGACTTCATCGACGACACCAACGGCGACATCAACGACGAGTTCGATGGTGCCGACGATTTCACGCGCGCCTTCTTCGCCCTTCACCACGGCCTGCCCCGGCAGGCTCCGGGCTCCGACGCGACCACCCGCCACCTGCTGTCCCTGTGCGGACCGCTGCCCGAGCGGCCGCGCGTCCTCGACCTGGGCTGCGGTCCGGGCCGCAGCGCCCTGCTGCTCGCCGCCGAGGCGGGCGGACCGGGCACGGGCGGACCGGGGAGCGGCGGCGCCGAGGTGACCGCCGTCGACCTGCACGCCCCCTTCCTCGGCGAGCTCCGTACGGCCGCCGCGGCCCGCGGGCTCGCCGACCGGGTCCGCACGGTAGAGGCCGACATGGGCGCCCTCCCGCAGGGGGGCTTCGAGGACGGTTCCTTCGACCTCGTCTGGGCGGAGGGCTCCGCCTACATCCTCGGCTTCGACGCCGCGCTCGCGCGGTGGAAGCGGCTGCTCGCCCCGGGCGGCACTCTCGTCCTGACCGAGTGCCAGTGGTCGGCCCCCGAACCGTCCGCCGGCGCCCGCGCCTTCTGGGACCCGCACTGCGCGCTGCGCACCACCGCCGGCAACCTCGCGGCCGCCCAGGCCGCCGGGTACCGGGTGCTCGGCGTGCACGACCTGCCCGACTCGGACTGGGCCGAGTACTACGGCCCGCTCGCCGAGCGGGTCCGCGACCGGACCGTCGCGGCCGGCCCCGCCATGGCGAGGGCACTGGCCGCGACGCGCGAGGAGCTCGACGTACGGGCCCGCCACGGCCACGAGTACGGGTACACGGGCTACGTCCTGCGCCCGGTGACCGCCGGGGACGGCGACGCCTGGCCCGCCCGCCCGGAGACCGCGGCCGACGCGGCCGCCGTACGGGAGGTCAACCTGGCGGCGTTCGAGACGCCGCTGGAGGCCGACCTCGTGGACGCGCTGCGCGCGGACGGCTCCTGGCTGCCCGGACTGTCGTACGTGGCCGAGGCCCCGGACGGGTCGGTGGCGGCGCACGCCCTGCTGACCCGGTGCGAGGTCGACGGCGCCCCGGCGCTCGCCCTCGCACCGGTGGCGGCCGATCCCGCGCTGCAGCGCTCGGGCGCGGGCAGCTCGGTCGTACGGGCGCTGCTCGCGGCCGCCCGGGAGCGCGGGGAGTCACTGGTCCTCGTCCTCGGACACCCGGCGTACTATCCGCGCTTCGGTTTCGTACCGGCGTCGCACTTCGGGATCCGGGCACCGTTCGAGGTGCCGGACGAGGCGATGATGGCGCTGGTGCTGGACGATCGCGTTCCGGTGCCGTCGGGGACGATCAGGTATCCGGCCCCGTTCGGCGTCTGACGGCTGCGCGACGTCATGCGACGTGACGCGTGAGTGATCCGCCCCCTGTCGCCCGAGGGGTGTCCTGCCGATCGGGCCCGCGAGCCCGGCGTGATCGACAAGGCACCCCCTAGCACGCGGCGGGGGGCGGACATGCGCGGATCTCCGAAGTGGGGACAAGCCGCTTTTGTACGGCAGACTGAGGGCCGAAGTCCGAAGCGAAGGATGGGTATGCCGACCACACCAGCCACCGCCGCGAACAGCGCGTCCAACGGCACCGGTACTCAAGAACCGATCATGCTCGAACTGGTCGACGAGTCCGGCAACACCATCGGCACGGCGGAGAAGCTCTCCGCCCATCAGGCGCCCGGGCAGTTGCACCGGGCGTTCTCCGTGTTCCTCTTCGACGAGCAGGGCCGTCTGCTGCTCCAGCAGCGGGCCCTCGGGAAGTACCACTCCCCCGGCGTCTGGTCGAACACCTGTTGCGGTCACCCCTACCCCGGGGAGTCGCCGTTCGCGGCCGCGGCGCGGCGGACCCACGAGGAGCTGGGGCTGTCGCCCTCGCTGCTCGCGCAGGCGGGAACCGTGCGCTACAACCATCCGGACCCCGCATCGGGTCTGGTGGAGCAGGAGTTCAATCACCTGTTCGTGGGACTTGCGCAGGCCGCCGTACGGCCGGATCCGGAGGAGGTCGAGGACACCGCCTTCGTCACCGCCGAGGAACTGGCGAAGCGGCACACGGAAGTTCCGTTCTCGGCCTGGTTCATGACCGTGCTCGACGCGGCACGGCCCGCGATCCGCGAACTGACCGGCGACGCGGCGGGCTGGTAGCCCGTACGCCGTCCCGCTGTTCCGCCGTCCCGCTGTTCGTCCCGCTCCTGAGCCCTCCCGCTGTTCCGCCGTCCGCCGCTGCGCGGCCCTGCCGCCGCGCCGGCCGCCGCTCAGCGGGCGGCCGGCGGGGCGGTGAGCGGCGGGGCGGTGAGGGGCAGGGCGGCCCAGATCACCTTGCCGCCGGTCGAGGTGTGCTCGACGTCGCAGACACCGCCGGCCTCCAGGGTGACCTCCCGTACCAGGAGCAGACCCCGGCCGCCGGTCTGGCCGAAGTCGGCCTCCAGTGCCTTGGGGCGGTAGGGGTGGTTGTCCTCGACCGCCACCCGTACCCACGCGCGGCCGATCGCGACCTCGACCGCGACCTCCGGCGAGAGCAGGGCTGCGTGCCGGACCGAGTTCGTCACCAGTTCGGAGACGATCAGGAGCAGGGAGTACACCAGGTCCTGATGGGCCGGCACCCCCTGGCGCCCGAGCAGGTCCCTGACCGCGCGGCGGGCCTGCGGAACGGATTCTTCAACCGCGGGCGCGGTGAACCTCCACACTCCCTCGTAGGCGAGGGGGTCGGCCGGAGCCTCCGCCTCACCCTCCTTGGCTGGCGGGACGCTCCCGCTGACATCCATCTTCCGTCCCCCGTCTTCACGCTCGATCGTCTCCACGCGACAAGAGTGGTGAACGGGCTGGTCCGGACCCGACTGCTGACCAGAAGTCAGCGCCTATAGGACACTTTCTGACCACTGGCGTATGACGGAGTCAGTTGTTCGACTGTTCCTGATCTTCTGTCGGACGCTTCTCGGCCGCCTCGCCCGCCCCGTCCGCGGCGCCGGCCTCCTCCGTGACCTCGTCCTCCCTGACCAACCCCAGGATGCGCCGGGACCCCATGCCCATGGCCACCAGGCTCAGCCCGTCGAACAGCAGGGCGAGGGAGAAGAAGGTTCCGATCACGTACAGACTGTTGCCGGGCCAGTTGGAGAGGATCAGGAACCCCAGCAGGATGCCGAAGGCGCCCTGGACGACCGCGAGCCCGAAATGGGATCCACGCACCACCAGCGCTCCGACCAGCCGGAACAGTCCACCGATGAGGAAGAGGAGCGCGGCGAACATCGTCAGCGCCTCGGCGCTCGCCTCGGGGCGGCGAAGGATCACGAAACCCGCGGCGAGGTTGATCGCGGCGACGACGACGGCGAGCCAGAAGTAATTGCTCCTGCGGGACTGCACGGCCTGCAGCAGGCCCACCACACCGCCGATCAGCAGCAGCCAGCCGAAGAGGAACATCGTGGTGAGCGTGGCCAGGCCCGTGTAGACCAGTCCGACCAGACCGGCCAGCACCAGAACCACTCCGAGCCCGGTCATCATCGCGAAGCTGCGGCTGAGCTTCTTCTTCTCCCGCTGCGGTTCGGGGCCCCCGACCCTCGCCCCGGTGCGGTCTGCACGGTCTGTGCCCATGGACGCGCCACCTCCTCGCACCCCCGACGGACTCCCTTGATCATAGGTACGACCGCCCGGGATAGCATCCGGCGCATGGACGCAGCCCAGGACGCAGCCCTCCTCCACACGGTCGCCGACGGGGTGGCCACCGTCGTCATCTCCCACCCCGCCAAGCGCAACGCCATGACCGCCGCCATGTGGCGGGCGCTCCCGGAGCTGCTGACGGACCTGGCGAAGGACCCGGCGGTACGGACGCTCGTGCTGACCGGGGCCGGAGCGACCTTCTGCGCGGGCGCCGACATCTCCTCCCTGACCGGGGAGGCCGGGGCCGCCGGGGAGGACGACCCGCGGGCCCTGGCCGTGGCGGCCGAGGAGGCCCTGGCCGCCTTCCCCAAGCCCACGCTGGCGGCGATCCGCGGCTTCTGCGTGGGCGGCGGCAGCCAGCTGGCGGCCGCCTGCGACCTGCGCTTCGCCGAGGAGGGGTCCTCGTTCGGCGTGACCCCGGCCAGGCTGGGCATCGTCTACCCGGCCTCCTCCACCCGCAGGCTGGCGTCCCTGGTCGGCCCCGCGTGGGCCAAGTACCTCCTCTTCTCCGCGGAGCTGATCGGCGCGGAGGCGGCGCTGCGCGCGGGATTCCTGAACGAGCTGCTGCCGGCCGGTCGACTCGACGGACGCGTGGCGGAGTTCACCCGGATCCTGGCCTCCCGCTCGCAGCTGACCCAAGCGGCGGCCAAGGAGTTCGCGGACGGCCGGACCGACCGGGACGCGTACTGGGAGGACCGGGCGGCCGCGGGTCAGGACACGGCGGAAGGGGTCACCGCGTTCCTGGAGCGCCGCGCTCCGCTCTTCACCTGGACCCCGTGACGGCGACCCCTCAGCCCGGCATGTGGTTGCCCCGCAGCATCTCGACGAGGGCGGCCGGGGCCTTGTCGGGCGAGCCCGCGTCGTAGGGCGGCTGGGGGTCGTACTCGGTCATCAGCTGGACGGCCCGGGCGAAGTCGTCGCCGGCGATCCGGCCGAGCAGGGTGAGCCCCATGTCGATCCCGGAGGACACCCCGGCGGCGGTGACGTACTTTCCGTCGAACACCACGCGCTCGCCCGTGGGCCGGGCCCCGTGCCCGGGCAGCTGGTCCAGGTAGAGCCAGTGGCTGGTGGCCCGCCGCCCGTCGAGCAGCCCGGCGGCGGCCAGCAGCAGGGAACCGGTGCACACCGAGGTGGTCCAGGTGGTGGTGGCGTCGACCGTGCGCAGCCAGTCCATGACCACGGGATTGGCCATCTCCCGCTCGGGATGGGGCCCGCCGGGCACGATGACGATGTCGGGCCGGGTGACCTCGTCGAGCCCCTTGTCGGCGACGAGCGCGAGCGATCCGTTGTCGGTCCGCACGGGCCCCGGCCGTTCGGAGACGAAGACGACCTCGGCGTCGGTCAGCCGCCCGAGGGTGTCGAAGGGCCCGATGGCGTCGAGGGCGGTGAAGTGGTCGTAGAGCAGTACGGCGATCTGCATGGCTCCTCCGGAGCGGTGGTCGGAACACGACGCCGTCCCCTGGGCGGGGCGGCTCCTTCTTCTGGGCACGCCGGGGCCGGCCCTCAGGGGCGGACCGTGCCGAAACGGCGCCTGTACTCGGCGGGGGGCTGGCCGAGCGTCCTCAGGAACGCCCGTCGCATCGCCTCCGGGGTCCCGTAGCCGCAGGCCCGGGCGATCTGCGCGATCCCTTCCCCGCTCTCCTCCAGCAGCCGACGCGCGTGGTCCACCCGCACCCGTTCGACGTACCGGCCGGGCGTGACCCCGGTCTCGGCGCGGAAGGCCCGGGCGAAGTGCCGCGGCGACAGCCGGGCACGGGCGGCGAGGTGCTCGACGCCCAGGTCCTCCCCCGGGTGCTCGCTGATCCACTGCTGCACGTCCCGCAGCGGGTCCCGGCGGGCGGTCTGGGCCGACAGCTGGGCGCTGAACTGTGCCTGGTTGCCGGGCCGGCGCAGGAACACCACCAGGTGCCGGGCGATCGTCAGGGCGACGTCCTGCCCGTGGTCCTCCTCCACCAGCGCCAGGGCGAGGTCGATCCCCGCCGTGACCCCGGCCGAGGTGGCCACCGGTCCGTCCCGTACGTAGATCGGGTCCGGGTCGACGGCGACGGCCGGGTAGTCCCGCGCCATCCGCTCGCAGGCGTACCAGTGGGTCGTCGCCCGCCGTCCGTCCAGGAGCCCCGCCTCGGCCAGCAGCAGTCCTCCCGTGCACACGGAGACCAGCCGCTCCGCTCCACCCCCGTGGGTACGGAGCCAGTCGGTGAGCCTGGGCTCGAAGTCCGCGGTGAACCGCCCTCCGGGGACCAGCACCGTGGTCCCGGGCCCCGGGCGGGCGCTCTCCAGCTCCCCGTCCGGCACCAGGGTCAGCCCGCTGCCGGTGCGGACGGGCCCGCCTCCCGGCGACACCGTCCGGATCGCGTACCCTGCCCGCCCCGGAAAGCGGGCGAGCGCGGCGAACACCTCCACCGGCCCGGTCACGTCCAGGCTCTGGACCCCTTCGTAGAGGAGGACGAGGACGGTGCGCGGCGGCGAGGACATGACTCCATGGTGTTGCGCCGCCGTGATGGCCGCAATGACGTGCTTCCCACCTATCCGGCCATGCCGGGCCCCGTCCGCGCGCGGATAGGATCGGCACATCATGACTGCAACCCTCGTCGCCAAGAAGCTCACCGCCGCGCACGGTGAGCGCACCCTCTTCGCCGATCTCGACCTCGTCGTCGCCCCCGGCGACGTCATCGGCCTCGTCGGCGTGAACGGCGCCGGGAAGTCGACCCTGCTGCGGCTCCTCGCCGGCCTGGACACCCCCGAGACCGGTGAGCTGCGGCTCTCCCCGCCCGGCGCCGCCGTCGGTCACCTCCCGCAGGAGCCGGAGCGCCGGCCCGAGGAGACGGTCCGCGAGTTCCTGGCCCGCCGTACGGGCGTGGCCGCAGCGCAGGCGGAGCTCGACGAGGCGACGCAGGGCCTGGTGGACGGGACGCCGGGTGCGGACGACGCGTACGCGACCGCGCTGGACCAGTGGCTGAACCTCGGCGGGGCCGACCTCGACGAGCGGGCCCAGGAGATCGCCGACGACCTCGGCCTCGCGGTCGGTCTCGACCTGCCCATGACGGCGCTCTCCGGCGGCCAGGCCGCCCGCGCGGGCCTGGCCTCGCTCCTCCTCTCCCGGTACGACGTCTTCCTGCTCGACGAGCCCACCAACGACCTCGACCTCGACGGTCTGGAGCGGCTGGAGCGGTTCGTCAAGGGACTGCGCGCCGGCACCGTCGTGATCAGCCACGACCGCGAGTTCCTTACCCGGACGGTCACCAAGGTCCTCGAACTCGACCTGGCCCAGCAGCAGATCAACCTCTACGGCGGCGGATACGACTCCTACCTGGAGGAGCGCGAGCGCGCCCGCAACCACGCCCGCGAGGAGTTCGAGGAGTACGCGGGGAAGAAGTCGGCGCTCGAGGGCCGGGCCCAGATGCAGCGCAACTGGATGGACAAGGGCGTGCGCAACGCCCGCCGCAAGGCCTCCGACAACGACAAGATCGGCAAGAACCTGCGCGGCGAGTCGAGCGAGAAGCAGGCCGCCAAGGCCCGTCAGACGCAGCGGGCGATCGAGCGGCTGGACGTCGTCGACGAGCCCCGCAAGGAGTGGGAGCTGCGCATGGAGATCGCGACCGCCCCGCGCTCCGGCGCGGTGGTGGCCACCCTGCGCGAGGCGGCCGTCCGGCGCGGGGACTTCTCCTTCGGCCCGGCGAGCCTGCAGATCGACTGGGCGGACCGGGTGGCGATCACCGGGGCCAACGGCGCCGGCAAGTCCACGCTCCTCGCCGTCCTGCTGGGCCGGGTGACCCCGGATTCCGGCTCCGCCACCCTCGGCTCCGGCGTCCTGGTCGGCGAGGTCGACCAGGCGCGCGGTCTGTTCCTCGGCGACGAACCGCTTCTCGAGGCCTTCTGCGCGGCGGTCCCCGAGACCGAGCCGGCCGAAGTCCGCACTCTGCTGGCCAAGTTCGGCCTCAAGGCGGCCCATGTCCTGCGCCCGGCGGCCACCCTCTCCCCGGGCGAGCGCACCCGTGCGGCGCTGGCCCTGCTCCAGGGCCGCGGGGTGAACCTGCTGGTCCTGGACGAGCCGACCAACCACCTCGACCTCCCGGCGATCGAGCAGCTGGAGGCCGCCCTCGACGCCTACGAGGGCACCCTCCTCCTGGTCACCCACGACCGCCGCATGCTGGACGCGGTGCACGTGACCCGTCGCCTGGAGGTCTCCGGCGGCAAGGTCACCGAGATCTAGGGCCGAAGTCCCCCACGCCGAGACCCACTTGGCTTCAGGAGCGGGGGGCGAGGGATGGCGCCGTCCGGACTCCGTATTCGCGGCGCAGCAGCGAAAGCGCGGCGAGATGGCCCGACATGCCGTGAACGCTCGGCCCCGGCGGGGTGGAGGCGGAGCCCAGATACAGACCTGGCACGGGGGTGCGGTAAGGGTCGGCCTGGGCAACCGGGCGCAGAACGCTCTGGGTGAGCGTCATGGCGCCGGATGCGATGTCACCGCCCACGTAGTTGGGGTTGTAGGCCTCGTATCCGGAGGCGGAGATGCCCTGTTGGGCGACGATGGTGTCGGTGAAACCCGGGGCGTAGCGCTCGATGCGCGCGCGCACGATCTCGACCGGGTCCCGGGTGTCGCCGTTCGGTACGTGCGCGTAAGCCCATACCGGGCGCTTGCCGGGCAGGCCTCTCGTGGGGTCTGCCGTCATGGGGTCGACCACAAGGACGAAGGGCTCATCGGTGGCGATGCCCTTTGATGTGAGGGTCTCCTGGTGGAACATCTCACGCTGGGTTCCCCCGAGGTGGACCGTCCCGGCCCTGCCGACCTCGGGGTCGGCCCATGGGATCGGGTCGGATACGAGGAAATCCACCTTGGCGGCGCCGGGGCCGTAGCGGAAGCGCTCGAGGCGGCGGGTGTAGCGGGCGGGCAGTCTGCTGCCGGCGATCTGCAGCAAGCCCTTCGGGCTGGTGTCGAGCAGTACCGCGCCGGCGTGGTCGAGTTCCCGGAGATCGGTGATGCGGCGCCCTGTGTGGATCGTTCCGCCGTGCGCCGTGATGTCGTCCGCCATGGCCTGGGCGATGCGGACGCTGCCGCCCCGTGGAATCGGCCATCCCGTGCCGTGTGCAAGGTGTCCCAGGAGCAGGGCCACCGCACCGGCGGCGAGGCTGGGCAGTCTGCCGACGGCATGAGCGGCGACTCCTGTGAGCAACGACCGTGCCCGCTCGGTTCGGAACACTCCGCCGGCGAGCGGACTGCCGTGTGCAAGGACTCTGGGCGCCAGCACGAAGGGGGCACGGAGGTCGTGGGGGATGCGGCGCTGGCCGGAGAGGAGCATGTCGACGACGCCCGTGCTGCGATCGAGCAGAGGCTCCATCGTCGCCCTCCAACGGGCACCGTCGGGTCCGAGATGCCGGCACGTGGCGTCCAGATCACGAAACGCGAGGCCTGCACGGGTGCCGTCCATGGGGTGGGCGTAACTGATCTCGGGGTGCAGGAGCTCTACGCCGCGGGCGGCGAGGTCGAACTCGCGAAAGAACCGTGACGCCGCAGCCATCGGGTGGACGGCCGCGCAGATGTCATGGAGTACGTCGCTGTCGAAGAGGGGTTTGGATCGCAGCCCTCCGCCGATTTCGTCTGCGGCCTCGTACAGCTCGACACGCAGTCCGGCGCGGGCCAGGGTCACCGCGGCCGCCAGGCCGTTGGGCCCCGTTCCCACCACTGCGGCGTGGGTACGGCTCATGGATACCTCATCCTTTTCTCAGAGCTCGGCGGCTATGACGAGCAGAAGCAGCAACAGCAGAGCCCCTGCGTACCGGGCCGTCGGGAGAACGGCTCCTTCCCCTGCCTGCTGGTCCCGGTCGTCGTCCGGTGACGGACCTCGGCGGATGCCCAGCACGATGCCGGCGGAGAGGCCGGCCATTCCGAGCGCCCATGCGATGGGCGGAACCGACAGCCAGTCACCGGTGCGCCGTACGAGGATCAGCAGGGCGAGTCCGAAGACGGCACTGATGCCGAGATGGGCCCAGTGGATCCGCTTCGGGAATCTGCGCCGGGCCACGTAGAGAACAGGGCCTGCCGCTCCTGCGCTGCACAGCACGGTCAGTGCGGTCCGAGTGGCGTCGGGTGCGGGGTGGCCCGCGTCTGCGGTGAGACCCAGGAGGCGCGTCCCGATGGCCTGGACGGGGCGGTTCGTATTGGAGAGAACGACAACGCCTTTGTGGCCCGACCGGTCGAAACCCATGTAAGAGGTGAATCCGCCGGATACTCCGTCGTGCCAGGTGATCTCCCGGCCCTGCGTCCGGGTGGTGTACCAGCCCAGTCCGATCTCCCCGGCCCTCCCGGCGTCGAACCGCGGCACGGCTGCATCGGCACCGGGCGCGGCGCCGCTCAGCTGGGCCTGCAGCAGGCGCGCGAGGTCTTCGCTCGTCGACCAGACGTCGCCTGCCGGTGTGTAGCCCGAGGCCAGCCAGTGCTCCATGACAACACCGTTGGATTTGTATCCCGTTGCACTGTTGGGCGGTGCGGTGGCGTCGGAGTGCACCATGCGCGTGCCCCGCATGTCCAGCGGCGTGAGCACGTGCTCCTGCAGGAGCTGTTCGTACGGCTTGTCCAGCACGCGAGCGGCCGTCTGGCCGGCGAGCGCCATACCGAGGTTCGAGTACCGAAATCTTCCGGCTCCTGAGGCAACGGCATTCCGTCCGGCTGTGAACACGTCCTCTTGGGTCATACCGCGATAGGGGTCCCTGCCCAGGGTTCTGAGTCCTGCCCCTCGAAGGAACGTGTCGAGATTCGCGGGCATCAGGTCGAGCCCGGCCCGGTGGCTCGCCAGGTCACGGAGGGGGGCGGATCCCAAGGCCCTGTCACGGAAGCTCATATCGGGCAGGAGCTCCTGCAGGGGTACATCGAGGTCCAGGCTCTTCCGGGAGGCGAGTTCGGCGAGGAGCATGCCCGTCATCGGTTTGCCGAGTGAGCCGGCTTCGAAGACGGTGGACTGGTCGACGCCGGGATGCTCGGGGTTGCCCGATCCACCGAGGCCCGCGAAGCGAACCCGATCCCCTTCGATGAGGGCTACGGCGATCCCACGGTATCCGCGTACGTCGCCGGCCGCCGCGCGCACCTGAGCGGCGAGCGCGGCATCACCCGTCGTTGCGCTGCTGAGCGCCGGTGGGCGGGGCATGAGGAACATCCCGGAGCTCAGTGCCACCAAGACCATGGCGGTCAGCAGGAGCAGGCCGCGGAACCCATGCCGAGGCCTCCGCGCCCACTTCTCCCGAGCCGCACTCGACCCCGGCGCCGGCCCCGGCACCTTGTTCGTCTCAGGCGGCATTGGCCGCAGGTTCAAGGCTTTCGCGCCTGCCGAACAGCTGCCGCATCCTCTGGGCGAGGTGGCGGTAGTGGTCGTCTCCCATGATGAGCAGTTCCAGCGCGATCATGGTGGCGGAGAAGGTGAGCAGACCGCTCATGAATACGGCGATCCCCAGGTGCATAAGAATGCCGCCGGTGACAGCGAGGGGCCGCAGGGAGCGCTTCAGAAGAAGGAACGAGAAGGCGATCTGGAAGAATACGGTCGCGTATGTCATCGCCACTACCAGAGTGGCGTGCTCGTAGAAGATGTGATTGACACCGGGCCAACCGAACTCCCCCACACGGAGGATGTAATAGAGCGCGGTCCCGTTCTGCCAGCGCTCTCCCTGAACCTTGTACATTCCGGAAACAAGGTAGATCGTGCACACCTGGAGGACGACTGCGAGCAGCGCGGTGTGATGCAGCAGCGATCCGATCCGGTACCGCATCGATTCCGTATCGGGCATCACCTGCTTCCCGCGGCGCACTGAGGCATCGAGCGAGAATCGGGCACCACAGTCGGCGAACACGAGAAAGAGGAGGACGATGACGGTCGCGTTGTCGCCCCCGTCGAGCAGCATCGGGTTTCTCTGCTGAAGCGACCACAGGAATACATAGTGCAACAACGTCATGGCCCGGGTCTTCCATCCCAGCATGAACAGCAGGGCAATCACTGCACCGACGTGGAAGCACAGCTCGAACCACGCCTGGGACTTGCTGAATTCATAGATGGAGAAGACATCGCTCTCCGGCGCCGTGAAGTTCTGCCAGGGCCACACTCCTTCCGGTCCCCAGAGGTAGCTTCGCCGGAAATAGTCCCGAAGATAGAACCAGAACCCGATGGCCCCCAGCGCGATTCTGGTGAGAGCCGCTCCGGTGAGCGCGCTCCGGCTGCCGCTGAAGCTCTCGAGCCGGGAGTACACCATTCCCTTGATGCCGGCAAGCGCAGTGTTCGACCGGGCGTCGGCTCGGAATTCCTTTTTCGTCACTGCTCCACCTTAACCGGCCTCGCCCAATCCAGGTCGTAGTAGGAAATCTTTCCCTTTGCGTCACGTGAGTAGCGCTGCGAGAATCTGGGAAACTCGTTGGTCGCGATCCGGACCTGCACATATTCGAGATCGGGACCCCACAGCTTGCCGGCCTCGGCGCTCGCGAATGACTGGGCGAACAGGGCCGCCTGGTCACGGGCGTCCTTCTCGTCCGGAGTGAGAGGAGGATCTTCCTTTCTGTTCTTTTCCTGCTCCTCATTGCCCGGCTCGCGGGGACCCTGATTCTTGCTTCTCATCTTTTCGAGTTCAGGGTTGGGCCAGGATTCGAGCAGCTGCGGCAGGCCCGAGCCGACACGGAACTCTCTGGATGGCCAGAAGCGCTCGCCGTAGAGTTTCAGCAGACCCGGGGACGTCACATCCACCCATTCCGTGGTGACGGTCGATCCGTCCGGCTGACGCTTCTGGGCCCGCACCAACACGCCCTTGTCCCTGTCCACGGGGTCCGGCGCAAACAGATGCCAGTCCTGACCGAAGTGCGGCAGCATGTAGGCGTTGACTTCTTCGCCGTACTTCTCTTTCAGCGGATTGAACGGCATTTCATGCAGGGCCGTCATGCCGAAATGAAAGGCCAGCACGAGCGGGATGACAGCGCCGGCCGCCAGCAGCCCGACCCTCCTGGGTCTGCTCCAGTGTGCGAGCGGCGCACTTTCGAGAGTTGACTGTTCCACCGTTTCGGTCGCCTCCAAGCGAGCCCGTGCGGCGGGCCCGGACAGGGCCCGCCGCACAGAGGTGATCAAGCGGTCGTGGGATTAGTCGAAAGCGCGCGACATGCTGGCCGCGCCGGTGTCGGCCTGAGTCGGCACACCGCCCCGGCGGAACATCTTCTCCTGAGCCCTCGGAGCGTGTCCGAACACCTTCTTGGCGCCGTCATAGGCCAGGTTGCCCACAACGCCCGCCCCGACCGCACGGCCGATGGCGGCCCAGCTGCGGGCCTCGATGCGGCCATCGCCGACAACGTTGTCGGGCTGAGTGGACGCTTCCTGGAAGGCGGCCGCGGTGGTTTCGTTCTTGGGTGCCGCAGACGCGCTGGTCGTCGCGACGGCCGTGGCGCAAACAGCCACCGCGAGTCCCGTGACCACAATCTTGACTCGGTTCATTTCATTCCTTTGTTTGGGATGCACTTATGGCAGAGAATGGGCCAGGAATTCCCGGCCCGTAACCAGAAGTTGATCATCACTTTACTGGGAAAAACGATCTTGGCAAGTTCCCGAAATCGCCGTCCATTTGATTGCGAATTCAAGAAGGCGAGGGCGTGCCATGCGTCTTGATTTCCGTCGATCTGCGGGCAGCACGACACTCCCCGACTGGGCCGGGGTCGATTATGTGCACTCAACGAAAGGGTCCGCTTTCGGGATGCCGCGGGATCCGATGGGCGTGCCTGTGAGACGGCAGCCGGGTAAATGCCTCAGCAGGCCGGCCACGGAACGGAAAGGGCTCGGCCGGGCAGTGGAGCCGAGTATCGCGGAATCCTGCGAAGACGGCCGACCGCACCAACTCGGGACTGCTCAGTCCTCTGGCATGGCCAGACCGGGAGCGACGCCCGCCGTGGGCGACTACAGAAGGCCGTGACAGGAGGGGCTGGACACCGATAAGGCGTCGGCCGAGCCCTCGTGGGACGGCAGGGAAAGCAGGGCGGTCATTGCCGTGACGAAAAGACGAACTGCACCCAGAGTGGTCAACTCTGAGCCTGGACCTGACACGAAACGCCCCCGCTAACGCTACAACCAGCAAAGATCAATGCCTCTTGCCCTGTGGGCCACCAAGGTTGATTTTGCGGTGAACTTGCATATCGACACCCTCACCGGAGCGTCGACCAAGATCATACCCACAAGTAATGTCCACTCCAAACCAATCGGAATAGTAGAATCCGTAACGGAATTTAGGTTCGGAATCAACAATTCCGGTCGCTTTGTTTTCCCTTCCCACACCGGCCGGATCATGCGGAAGGGCGCCGATCAGGCGGCCGACCGGCGTGGCCCCGGCCGCGCACACCGTCACCAGGGCACTGTTCCGCCGTCGTCGAAGAATCCGCCGGTCGGTCCGTCGTCGGGCAGGGTCGCGAGGCGCATCGCGATCGCCGCGCCCTGGTGGGGAGTGCGGACGCCCTGGAAGCCGTTGAGGTCGGTGGCGGTGAAGCCTGGGCAGCCGGAGTTGATCAGGATGCTGGTGTCGCTCAGTTCCTTGGCGTATTGGACGGTGACGGCGTTGAGGAAGGTCTTGGACGCCAAGTACGCAGTGGGAACCGGGCCCATGTCGATGCCGGGCGTGGTCTGCAGGGCGAGCGAGCCGACGCTGCTGGACATGTTCACGATCCGCGGCGATGCCGAGCCGCGCAGCATGGGCAGCATCGCGTTGGTGACGCGGATGACCCCGATCACGTTGGTTTCCACGACGACCCGTACGGTCGCGGGATCGACCGTGGTGGGCGTCTGCGGCATGCCGCCGGTGATCGCGGCGTTGTTGACCAGGACGTCGAGCCCTCCGGCGCGGTCGGCGATCAGCTCGGCCGCGGCGGCCGCACTTGCGTCGTCCGCCACGTCGAGCGGCACGCCGAACGCATCGGCCCCGGCTGCGCGCAGCTTCTCCACCGCGGCGTCGCGGCGCTGTTGATCCCGCGCGCCCACGCCGATCCGCCAGCCGAGGGCGCCCAGGCCGGCCGCGATCTCGTATCCGATTCCTTTGTTCGCACCGGTCACCAGCGCGATCGTCTGTTCACTCATGTCGTCAAGCGTGGTGCGGACCCGGGCGGGACGTCCAAGACCGACTGGGTGGGCGGCGATACCGCACGGATATCGGTCGTGGTGAGCGCCGGTACGATGACGCGGTGGAGACGCGGGAGTTGCGATACTTCGTCGCCGTCGCGCAGGAGTTGCACTTCGGGCGGGCGGCGCAGCGGCTCGCCATGGCGCAGCCACCGCTGTCGCGGGCGATCCAGCAGCTCGAGCGGCGGCTCGGAGTGGTTCTGCTGCACCGCACTGCTCGCGCGGTCGCCCTGACCGAGGCCGGGTCGGTGCTTCTGCGGGAGGCCCGGGCCGCGCTCGACGCGGTCGAGGCCGCCGAACGCCGCACCCGTCGCGCAGCTGCCGAGCTGCCCGGTGTGGTGCTGGCCACGAAAGCCGGAGCGTCCAGCGAACTCTTGTCGAAGCTGCTGGACGCCTACGCCGCCGAGCCCGGCGCGGTCCCCGTCGAGGTGATGCTGTGCGGGCCCGGCGAGCAGGAAAGGATGCTGCGCGACGGGCGTGCCGACGTTGCCCTGCTCCAGCGGCCCTTCGACACGACGGCCGGACTCGACGCCGAGGACCTGCACACCGAACAGCAGGTCGTGGTCCTGCCCGCGGGGCACCCCTTGGCGAGCCGACCCCGTATGTCGATGGCCGAGGTCACCACCCTGACGGACCTGCCCCTGCCACGCTGGCCCCGACGGGGCGGGGGCTATCCGGACGGACCCGGCCCGCAGGTGCGCGACCACACCCAGCTGTTCCAGCTGATCGCGCTCGGACGGGCCTGCGCGGTCGTGCCCGAGTCCCTCCGAGCCCACCTGCGCGACGATCATGCGACGGTGCCGGTGCCGGACGCACCGGCTGTCACGACCGTCATCGCCTGGCCACCGCACAGCAGGTCCAGAGCCGTCGCCGACCTCGTCCGCACCGCGACACGCCTCTAGGTCCTGTCGTCAAGGTCCCGCCTGGCCCGCGGCGCTCCTTCGACGACAGGACCTGGCAGGCGGCAGGAGCGGGTAGCCGGAGGATCGGTGTCGAGCATGGGTGCCGAAGACCGAAGATCCCCTACCGTGATCGATGTGGGGTCCTTTCCGACCTCAGTCGGCTGCTGGGCCGTCGCTTTCGGATCTCGCTCCCCCAGCTGCCTCCGGATGACCGCCCGGGGCCGGGCGGACGGGGCCGTGGCTACTCGGCCGGCGCCCGGCGCTTGCGGGCCATCCTTGCGGCCACGAACGTGCGCGGCAGGTGCCGGGCGGCCAGGGCGTAGGCGCGGTAGCGGTGGCCCGTGATGCTGACCGGGCGGCGCAGGGCCAGGTCCTTCAGGGCCTGATCGACCACGGCCTCCGGTTCCAGCCAGACCGCGTCGCGCAGCGCGCTGACGTCCATGCCGGCGCGCTGCTGGAACTCGGTGCGGGTGAAGCCGGGGACCACGGCCAGCACGCGGACCCCGTACGGGGCCATGTCCACCCGGAGCGACTCGCTGAAGGCGGTGATCCAGGCCTTGGCGGCCCCGTAGGTCCCGGTCGGCAGGAGGCCCGCCACCGAGGAGACGTTGAGGACGGCGCCCCGGCGGCGCGCGCGCAGACCCGGCAGCACCGCGTGGGTGAGCCGGAGCGGGACCTTGACCAGGAGGTCGAGCATCCGCTCCTCGTCCTCGACCGGGTTGTACGGGAAGGGGGCGGGCAGTCCGAAGCCCGCGTTGTTGACCAGGATGTCCACGGGCCGGGCCGGGTCGGCGAGCCGTTCGGCGACGGTGGCGCAGTCCGCCGCGTCCAGCAGGTCGGCGGGCAGCACTTCGGACACGGTGCCGTACTCCCGGGCCAGTCCGGCGGCGACGGCGTCGAGCCGGTCCTTGTCGCGGGCGACGAGGACCAGGTCGCAGCCCTTGGCCGCGAAGCCCCGGGCGAAGGCCGCGCCCAGTCCGGCGCTGGCCCCGGTGATCAGTACGGTGGTCGCTGCGGTCGTCAAGACGGGTTCACTTCCTTGTGGTGGCGGGAGCGGCGTACGCCTGGGCGACGTCGACGAGGAACCGGGCCTCGTCCGCCAGGTCCCCGCCCTCCTGCGAGGTGTGGATCGCGGCGGGCAGTTCCAGCGCGGCCGCCTCGCCCGGCTGCCCGGGCGCTCCGTCGAGCTTCGCCTGCCGCGCCTCGCGCAGTACGCGGGCCAGCGCGGCGGCGGTGGCCCGCTGCTCGGGGATGCCGTGCCCGGCGGCCCGGCCGCGGGCGTGTTCCAGGGCGCCCGGGGTGACGTACTCCCCCAGGATCAGGATCGCGTCGCGCGTCTCGATGACCTTGCGGTAGACAAGCAGGTTGCGCGGGACCGGCGGCCACAGCAGTTCCACCAGCCGGCCGGCCCGCGGCTTGTTGAGGGCGACGTGCGGGACCGCCTCGACCAGTTCGCGCCACAGCGGCCACAGCCGCCAGGCGGTGACGATGTCGGCGAAGGTGCGGCGGAGGGTGAACAGGGTGGGCACGAGGATCGCGGCGGCGCGCAGCAGGCCGTGCAGGTTCATCAGGAGCGGCAGGGCGGGCATCGCCCAGGTGCTGCCGAACAGGGCCTTGAGCAGGTACGCCAGCCAGAACAGCCCGGCGAGCGCGGTGCCGAGGCCGAACAGCCGCAGTCCGGCGGCCAGGCCCCGGCTCTCGGTACGGCGGCTGTAGCGCCAGCACAGCGCCACGCAGACGGTGTTGGCGACCACGTGCGCGGAGATCAGCACCAGCCAGTAGGCGAGGGAGGGAACCGGTTCGCCGGCCGGCGGCATGGTGTGCGTGCCGTGGGCGGGCGCGGCCGCGTCCAGGACCAGGAGCGCGGTGAGCCAGGCCACGGTGGCCGTGCAGGCGGTGAGCTGGAGCCGGCGGCCGCGGGTGGTGGCGGCCACGAAGTAGAGGACGGCGCCCGCCGACAGCACCCCGATGAGGTTGCGGACGAGACCGATGGTGTGGGCGTAGCCCGGGCCGCGTTCCATCGCGTACGAGACGACGTCCGGGAGGTTGAGGGTCATCGCGGCCGCGGCGGTGGCGACGGCCAGCCACAGGCCGCGCTGCTGGGGGGAGCGCAGGGCTCCGGGGGCGCGGAGCAGGACGGCGGCCCACAGGCAGACCACGCCGGGGACGGCGAGCCAGTTGCCGAAGGCGGTGAGGTCAGCCGACATCGTTGCCCCGCACGTACCCCATGGCGGACTCCAGCCGGGCCAGGGTGCCGCGCTCGCTGGACGCGGACCGCGGGCCGGAGTTCGCCGTGCGGATGCGGATCATGCTGGCGAGCATCTCCGCCTCCTGTTCCTGCCGGGTGGTGTAGTTGGTGCGCCCGAGCACGACGGGGGCGGCCCCGTCTGTCTCCTCGCCCTCCAGGGAGTGGTGGCCGAAGAGGATGTGGCCGAGCTCGTGGAGGACGATGTGCTCCCGGTGCAGCGGGGTGGTCTGCGCCTCGTAGAAGACGTAGTCGACGCTGGCCGTGCCCACCCACAACCCGCAGACCCCGGACTCCGCCGCCTCCTTGGGCAGGGGATGGAGCTCGATGGGGCGTCCGCGCCGCTCGGCGATGCGCCGGCAGAGGGCGTCGAGGGAGAACGGGTGGGTCAGATCCAGATGGCCGAGAATCTGCTCGCACCTTTTGCGGATGCTGAGTTGCCGGTGGGGCATGTGATCCCTCTTCGGACCCTTTCCGGGGCAACGGCGGTAGGCGTGTGTGGGCATGGGCATGACGTCCTGTGCCTTCGAGGCGGCCTCGGGGAATACGGTCCTGAGGGGAAAACACGGAAGCCCGTCCGCCGAGTGACGAACGGGCGTTCCACCATGCCTACAGATCTTGTACGCGAATTGGCAAGGCAAGTCCCCAGGTGGGGAAGCTATTCAGCCACCCGGTGCGAAGAACTTCCCGCGCCGGGTGGCTGCAAGACGCCCCCTGGTGCTGCTCCGAGACGGTCCGGCCTGATCGCCCCCAGGAGGCCAGGACCTAGCGCTTGCGGCGCTCGTCGGGGGTGGTGAGTCCCGCGCGGCGCAGGGCGTCGGCCATCGCGCTGTTGGCGGGGGCGGGAGCGGCGGAGCCGCCCTGCCTCCGGCCCTGGCCGCCGCCCTGGCCCTGGTTCCGGCCCTGGCCACCGCCCTGGCCGCCCTGGCCGCCCTGGCCGCCCTGGCCCTGGTTCCGGCCGCCCTCGCGGGCACCGGCCCCGCCGCGCTGCTGCGGAGGACGGCCACCGCCGCCACCGCCGCCCCGCCGGTCGTCGCGCTGCCTGGGGGCGCCCGCCCCGCGCTCCGCCCCGGCCTCGTCCTCCAGCCGCAGGGTCAGTGAGATCCGCTTGCGCGGGATGTCCACGTCCATGACCTTCACCCGGACGATGTCGCCCGGCTTGACCACGTCCCGGGGGTCCTTGACGAAGTTCTTCGACAGCGCCGAGACGTGCGCCAGCCCGTCCTGGTGGACGCCGATGTCGATGAAGGCGCCGAAGGCGGCCACGTTGGTGACGACTCCCTCCAGGATCATCCCGGGGGCCAGGTCGCCGATCTTCTCCACACCCTCCTTGAAGGTGGCCGTCTTGAAGGCGGGACGCGGGTCGCGGCCCGGCTTCTCCAGCTCGCGCAGGATGTCCGTGACGGTGGGCAGACCGAAGGCCTCCGTGACGAACTGCTCCGGCCGCAGGGACCGCAGGACGCCGGAGTTGCCGATCAGGGCCGCCACCTCGCCGCCCGCCGTCCTGCCCATGGCCCGGACGACCGGATAGGCCTCGGGGTGCACGGACGAGGCGTCCAGCGGGTCGTCCCCGCCGCGGATCCGCAGGAAGCCCGCGCACTGCTCGTACGCCTTCGGGCCGAGCCGGGCCACGTCCTTGAGCCCCTTGCGGCTGCGGAAGGGGCCGTTGGCGTCACGGTGGGACACGATGTTCTCGGCGAGGCCCCCGCTGATGCCCGACACCCGCGAAAGAAGCGGCGCGGAGGCGGTGTTGACGTCCACACCGACACCGTTCACACAGTCCTCGACGACCGCGTCGAGCGAGCGCGAGAGCTTCACCTCTGACAGGTCGTGCTGGTACTGGCCCACGCCGATCGACTTGGGGTCGATCTTCACCAGCTCGGCGAGCGGGTCCTGCAGGCGGCGGGCGATGGAGACCGCGCCGCGCAGCGACACGTCCATGCCGGGGAGTTCCTGCGAGGCGAAGGCGGAGGCCGAGTACACGGAGGCGCCCGCCTCCGAGACCATCACCTTGGTGAGGTTCAGCTCCGGGTGGCGCGTGATGAGGTCCCCGGCCAGCTTGTCGGTCTCGCGGGAGGCCGTGCCGTTGCCGATGGCGACGAGCTCGACGGCATGCTCCTTCGCGAGGCGGGCGAGCTTGGCGAGCGACTCGTCCCACTTGTTGGCGGGCACGTGCGGGTAGATCACGTCCGTGGCCACGACCTTGCCGGTCGCGTCCACCACGGCGACCTTCACGCCGGTACGGAAACCGGGGTCCAGGCCGAGCGTCGCCCGGGTGCCGGCGGGGGCCGCGAGCAGCAGGTCGCGCAGGTTGGACGCGAAGACGCGTACGGCCTCGTCCTCGGCGGCCTGCCGCAGCCGCATCCGCAGGTCGATGCCGAGGTGCACCTGGATCTTCGTGCGCCAGGCCCAGCGGACCGTGTCGCCCAGCCACTTGTCGCCGGGGCGGCCTCGGTCGTTCACCCCGAAGCGGCGGGCGATCATGCCCTCGTACGTGGACGGTCCGGGCGTCTCGCTCGGCTCCTCCGGCTCCAGCGTGAGGTCGAGGACGTCCTCCTTCTCGCCGCGCAGCATGGCCAGGACGCGGTGCGAGGGCAGCGCGGTGAACGGCTCGGCGAAGTCGAAGTAGTCGGCGAACTTGGCGCCCGCCTCCTCCTTGCCCTCCCGGACCTTCGCCGCGAGCCGGCCCCGGCCCCACATGCGCTCGCGGAGCTCACCGATCAGGTCCGCGTCCTCGCCGAACCGCTCGGTGAGGATGGCCCGGGCGCCCTCCAGGGCGGCCGCCGGGTCGGCGACGCCCTTGTCGGCGTCGACGAAGGCGGCCGCGGCGGCGGCCGGTTCCACCGACGGGTCGGCCAGCAGGCCCTCGGCGAGCGGCTCCAGACCGGCCTCGCGGGCGATCTGCGCCTTGGTGCGCCGCTTGGGCTTGAAGGGCAGGTAGATGTCCTCCAGCCGGGCCTTGGTGTCGGCCGCGCCGATGCGCGCCGCCAGTTCGTCGGTGAGCTTGCCCTGCTCCCGTACGGAGTCCAGGACCGCCGCACGGCGGTCCTCCAGCTCGCGCAGATACCGCAGCCGCTCCTCGAGGGTGCGCAGCTGGGCGTCGTCGAGCATCTCGGTCGCTTCCTTGCGGTAGCGCGCGATGAACGGCACGGTGGAGCCGCCGTCGAGCAGCTCCACGGCGGCCCTGACCTGCCGCTCCCGTACGCCGAGCTCCTCGGCGATCCTGCCTTCGATGGACATCGTCACGATCGGGTCCCGCCTGCCTTCGTTTGCACTGGAAGGCTGCCAATTGTGGCAGGTGGCGGTGACGGACGGCGGGAGCCCCGTCCGCCCCGGCGGTCGGACCCGGCCGTCAGGCCCGGCCGAAGAGGTCGCGCGGGAAGGCCCCGGCGCCGACCGCCTTCGTGACGAAGCCGCCGCCGAGTTCGGCGAGACGGGCCAGTCCCTGCTCGCCCAGGTGCTCGTACGGGGCCGCGTCGAGGCGGTCGGTGTCCGCCTCCAGGCGCTCGCGCACGGCCTTGCCCTCGTCGGTGAGCCCGCCGTCCGCGTCGAGGATGCCGCGCTCGCGCAGCCGGCCGGTCGCGGCGTCCAGGTCGGACTCCTCCCAGCCTCGGGTGGCCTTGATCCACTTCGTGGTCATGCCGCGGCCGGTGGCGGTGTGGCTGACCAGGGCCTCCACCGGGTCCAGGCCGGCGAACAGCAGGGCGGCGAGGTGGCCGTCGCCGCGGTGCTCGCGCAGCAGGGTGGTGGCGTGCCACAGGCGCAGGTGCGGGGCGTCGGGTACGGGCAGGTCTGCGTGGGCCGCGTAGAGCGCGCGGGCGTGCCGGGTGCAGCCCTCGGTCGCGCGCACGGCCAGGTCGGCGGCCTCGGCCATCTCCGGCGAGTCGACGGTCTCGGGGCCGAGCAGCCGGCGCAGGGTGCTGTCGGCGGCCCGCAGCCGGGCGGCGAGGACCTGCTCGGGCGTGGCGGTGTCCCACACGGCGGGCAGGTGCCGGGCGAGCAGGTCGTGGCGGTAGTTGTAGAAGGCGGCGGTCACCGTGCCGGGGCCGACGGCGCCCATGGCGGCGGCGCGGCCGGCGAGGTTGACCGCGACCGGGTCCGTGACACCGAGAGCTGCGAGCTCCTTGGCGAGATCCGGTGAGAAGTAGATCGTCGCGTGCAGCGGGTTGATCGCAGCATGCCAACAGCGACGGGCGGCGAGCAGGGGAAGTGTCATGCCCGGCAGGCTACCGACTGCTTGGTATGCCGGGTAGGGCGGGGCTCGAAGGTGACCCTCTTCTCCCTGGCCTCCCTCCCGCGGTCCGTGCGGCCCGATTCGGCCGATCCGCACGCCCGGTTGTGACTGCCGGGCACGGTGTCCCTCGTCCCCGGCGCCCT
This sequence comes from Streptomyces sp. NBC_01232, assembly GCF_035989885.1. Taxonomy (GTDB): domain Bacteria; phylum Actinomycetota; class Actinomycetes; order Streptomycetales; family Streptomycetaceae; genus Streptomyces. Next base: position 6,803,862 of record NZ_CP108518.1, on the reverse strand, counting down.
CCTCGGCGTCGGCTGCGCCTTCGTCGGCGGGGCCCCGAGCCGGTGGCTGCGCCGCAGGCCACGGGCCGTGGCCCGGCGGCACCGGGTCGTCGGCGGGGTGTACCCGACGCTCGGCGTCCTCGCCGCCGCCGCGGCGCTGCCGGTCGGCCCGTGACGGCCGAATGGCGATCGTGTGACAGGAGGGGCCATGGACATGACCTGAGCGGCCAAGGGTGAATACGGTCGAGCGACAAGGCCTTGAACCAGTCTGTGAACCGATCTGTCTCCCCTACCACTTGGAGCCATTCGTGCACCGCAAAGTCATCGCCCCGAGCGTGCTCGCCGCTTCCCTCCTGCTGGTGATCCCGGCGTCGGCGGCGAGTTCCGGTCCGGGCGCCCCGGGTATCGGCGATCCCTACTACCCGGCCAGCGGCAACGGCGGATACGACGTGTCGCACTACGACCTGCGCCTGCAGTACCAGCCGAAGACGGACCTGCTCGAAGGCACGGCCACCCTGCTGGCCACCGCCAAGCAGGACCTCTCCCGCTTCAACCTCGACTTCGGCCTGCAGGTCAGCGAGATCAGGGTCAACGGGGTCAAGGCGAAGTTCGCCACGTCCGGTTCCCACGAGCTGGAGGTCACCCCGGCGAAGCCGCTGGCGCGCAACACCCCGCTGTCCGTCGTCGTCAAGTACGCCGGCAAGCCCTCCGAGCTGAAGGTGGACGGCTGGACGGCCTGGCAGCGCACGCCCGACGGCGGGGTGGCGGCCCAGGAGCCCGACTCCGCGGTCTGGTGGTTCCCCAGCAACGACCACCCGCTGGACAAGGCCACCTTCGACATCTCGGTCAACGTGCCCGACGGCACCCAGGCGATCAGCAATGGCGTGCTCCAGTCCCAGACTTCGCGGCTCGGCTGGACCCGGTACAACTGGCGCTCCAACAAGCCGCAGGCGACCTATCTGGCCACCCTCGCCGTCGGCAAGTTCGACATCACCACCGACAGGACGGCGAGCGGGCTGCCGATCCTCAACGCGTACAGCAAGGACCTCGGCGACAACGCGGGCGCGGCGCGCGCGAGCGTGGAGCGGACCGGTGAGGTCGCCGAATGGCTGGAGGGCGTCTTCGGTCCGTACCCCTTCAACGCACTGGGCGGCTACGTGCCGAACGTGACCGCCGGTTTCGCCCTGGAGACCCAGACGCGGCCGTTCTACGGCCCGGGGCAGTTCCGCAACGGGGCCAACGTCTCGGTGGTCGTGCACGAGCTGGCCCACCAGTGGTACGGCGACAGCGTGTCCGTCGAGGGCTGGAAGGACATCTGGATCAACGAGGGCTTCGCCCGCTACAGCCAGTGGCTGTGGTCCGAGAAGGAGGGCGAGGGCACGGCGCAGGAGCTCGCCGACTGGGCCTACTCCGTGCGCCCGGCCGAGGACGCGTTCTGGCAGGTCAAGCCGGGCGACCCGGGCCCGGAGAACCAGTTCCACGGAGCCGTCTACGACCGTGGCGCCATCGCCCTGCAGGCGCTGCGCAACGAGATCGGCGACGAGAAGTTCTTCGAGATCCTGAAGGGCTGGCCGGCCGAGCGGGCCTACGGCAATGCCAAGGTCGGGGACTTCGTCCGGTACGCCGAGAAGGTCTCGAAGAAGCCCCTCGCGCAGCTCTTCGAGACCTGGCTCTACACCCCGGGGAAGCCGGCGGCCTCGGCCCTCAACCCGTCGGCTGCCAAGCCCGCGGCCCGCTCGCCGCAGCAGGCCGCCCCGGCGAAGCCCGCGGCGGAGCCCAAGTCCTGGAAGAAGATCGCGGAGACGAACACGATCCACGACACCGAGCACGGCTCCGGGCCCGGCCACCGGCACTGAGTCCGCGCCGGCCGGACCCCGTACGCGGCTCCCGCTCCCCGCGGGGGCCGCGTGCGTCGTATCAGCGGCGGCCCGCATGCCACGCGGCCCGCGCCCGGTAGGCGATCGGCAGGTACCGCAGCCGCTCCGGCAGCAGCGGTACGAGGATCCGTACGGCCGCGCTGAACCGCCGGAGCGTGCGCTCCTGGGCGGGGCTCCACTCCAGCCCGATCGCGGCGCGGGCCTCGGGCGGCATGTAGCCGACGGTGACGAAGGCCCGCAGGCGCAGGAAGGCGGCCCGCAGCACCGGCCAGGTGAGCCGCAGCAGCAGACGCACGGCGGGCGAGCCGGCCTCCGGCCGGGGCAGCTTCACCTCGGTGGAGATCAGCTCGCGGGCGACCGCGGTGGGCTCGATCTCCTCGGCCAGCATCCGGCCCCAGTACGTCCAGTACTCCTCGATGCTCTGCGGCATGTCCCGGTCGCGCAGGCCCAGGATCCGGCCGACCTGGAGCCACTCCCGGTAGAGCTGTCGTTCCTGGGCGGGGGTGAAGCGGCGCAGCAGGTACCGCCCGGCGTACAGGTAGACCGGGAAGCCGGTGGCGTGCACCCAGGCGTAGCAGGCGGGGTCGAGGGAGTGGTAGCGGCGGCCGCGGGTGTCGGTGCCCTGGATGTCCTTGTGCAGGCGGCGCACCCGGCGGCCCTCCTCGGCGGCCTCCTCGCCGCCGTACACCCACAGCTGGACCGACCGCAGGGAACGCTCGCCGCGGCCCCAGGGGTCGGTGCGGAAGACGGAGTACTCGTCGACACCGGCCGCGATCGCGGGGTGGGCGACCTGCATGGTGAAGGCGGCGGGCAGCATCAGCAGGGCCCGGACGTCTCCGGCGATCGTCCACAGGACCCCGCCGGGCGGCGGCGGCTCGGGTTCGTTGCGGCGCGAGGCCGCAGGTCCGGCGGGGTGTGCGGGGTCCGTCTTCGTCATGGGACAAGTATGCGAGCACCGGACGGCCGTCTTACGGACAGAAAGTCTCTGCACGGGTGTTACCCAGAGGTAACTGGTGCTGCTTGTATGACGGCGTCGATCTTCCCCTGCAGGAATGATGGAGACCTTCATGCTGCTTTCCTCGCCCCGCTCGCGCCGCGCCGCCGCCACGGCCGTCGCCGCGGTCGCCGCAGGCGCGCTGGCCGTCACCACCGCCCCGTCCGCCACGGCGGCGGAGAGCGCCGCGCCCCCGCGGCTCAGCGTCCTGTCGTACAACGTGTTCCTGATGAGCAAGAACCTGTACCCCAACTGGGGCCAGGACCACCGGGCCGCGGAGATCCCCAAGGCGTCCTTCTACAAGGGCCACGACGTGGTCGTCCTCCAGGAGGCCTTCGACAACAGCTCCTCGGACGCGCTGAAGGCGAACTCCGCCGCGCAGTACCCGTACCAGACCCCGGTCGTCGGCCGCAGCAAGAGCGGCTGGGACGCCACGGGCGGCGCGTACTCCTCCACCACCCCGGAGGACGGCGGCGTCACGGTCCTGAGCAAGTGGCCGATCCTCCGCAAGGAGCAGGTCGTCTACAAGGACGCCTGCGGCGCCGACTGGTGGTCCAACAAGGGCTTCGCCTACGTCGTGCTGAACGTGAACGGCACCAGGGTGCACGTGGTCGGTACGCACGCCCAGTCCACCGACCCCGGCTGCGGCGCGGGCCAGGCCGCCGAGATGCGCGCCCGTCAGTTCCGGGCCGTGGACGCCTTCCTCGACGGGAAGAACATCCCCGCGAACGAGCAGGTCATCGTGGCGGGCGACCTCAACGTCGACTCGCGCACGCCCGAGTACGCGAGCCTGCTCGCCAACGCCGACCTGGCCGACTCCGACACGCGCACGGGTCACCCGTACTCCTTCGACACCGCGCTGAACTCCATAGCGAAATACCGCTACCCGACGGACCCGCGCGAGGACCTGGACTACGTCCTCTACCGCAAGGGCAACGCCCGCCCGGCGGGCTGGGAGAACAACGTGGTGAAGGAGCAGTCGGCGCCCTGGACGGTCTCCAGCTGGGGCACGTCCTACACCTACGACAACCTCTCCGACCACTACCCGCTGATCGGACGCTAGGCCGCCGGCCTCGCCTTCGGGCCGGGCCGGGCCGGCGCGGCCCGGTCCGAAGGCGCGCCGTCATGACCGGCCGTCGGGCGGCGGGGACGCGGAGGACGACTGCGCCGCGTCCGCGTCCGGACCGCCGGACGGGCCGATGCGGATCTCGAATTCGCCGTCGTACTCCTCCTGGCCCGCGGCCACGGCCACGGCCACGGCCTCCTCGCCCTGTTCGTCCTGGATGATGAGCGGGTCCCGGCGCAGGTCGCGCATGAGCGCCACGCACATACCGATCATGACCAGGGTGAACGGTGCCGCGACCAGGATCGTCAGGTTCTGCAGTCCGGCGAGCGCGTCGCCCTCGCCGTTGCCGATGAGCAGCATGATCGCCGCGACGGCGCCGGTGACCACGCCCCAGAAGACGATCACCGGCCTGGACGGTTCGAGGACGCCCTTCTGCGAGAGCGTGCCCATCACGATGGAGGCGGCGTCCGCGCCGGAGACGAAGAAGATCGCGACGAGGACCATGACCAGCAGGCTCATGACCGTGGCGGCGGGGAACTGCTGGAGCAGCCCGAAGAGCTGCCCCTCGGGGGTGCTCTCCCGGGGGAGGTCGCCGCTCTCCCGGAGCTTCATGGCCGTGCCGCCGAAGACGCAGAACCACAGCAGGCTGACCGTGCTCGGTACGAGGATGACGCCGCCGATGAACTGCCGGATGGTGCGGCCGCGGCTGATCCGGGCGATGAACATGCCGACGAACGGGGTCCAGGAGATCCACCAGGCCCAGTAGAAGACCGTCCAGCTGCCCAGCCAGTCGGCGACCTCGCCGGCGCCGGTGGCCTCGGTGCGGCCGATGAGCTGGGGGAGGTCTCCGAGGTAGGCGCCCAGGGACGTCGGCAGGAGGTCGAGCACGAAGATGGTCGGCCCGGCGATGAACACGAAGACGACGAGCACGAGGGCGAGCACCATGTTGATGTTCGACAGCCATTGGATGCCCCGCTCCACGCCGGAGACCGCGGAGGCGACGAAGGCGACGGTCAGGACGGCGATGACGCCCACGAGGAGCGCGGTGCCGACCGTCTCCATCCACCCCAGCTCCTGGATCCCGCTGCCGATCTGGAGCGCCCCGAGGCCCAGTGAGGCGGCGGATCCGAAGAGGGTGGCGAAGATCGCCACGATGTCGATGACCCGGCCGGCCCCGCCGTGGGCGTGCCGGGCCCCGATCAGCGGCTCGAACACGGCACTGATCGTCTGGCGGCGGTCGCGGCGGAACGTGCTGTAGGCGATGGCGAGCCCGACGACGGCGTAGATGGCCCAGGGATGGAGCGTCCAGTGGAACAGGGTGGTGGCCATCGCCGTCTGGATCCGCTCGGCGGAGTCGGCCGGATGCGTGCCGGGCGGGGGCACCTCGTAGTGCGTCAGGGGTTCACTCACGCCGTAGAACATGAGCCCGATGCCCATGCCGGCGCTGAACATCATGGCGACCCAGGAGACGGTACGGAACTCCGGGACCTCGTCCTCGTGGCCGAGGCGGATCCTGCCGTAGCGGCTGATCGCCAGCCAGAGGGCGAAGACGACGAAGGCGCTGGCGGCGAGCACGAAGGCCCAGCCGCCGTTGTGGATGAGCCCTTCGAGCAGGTGGCTCGACACGCTCTCCAGCGAATCGGTGGCCACGGCGCCCCACAGCACGAAGGCGAGGGTCAGGCCCGCGGTGACCCCGAAGACCACCTTGTCCGTGCGGGAACCTTGATCGGCCGGCAACGAAGCCCCCTTCCCCGGAGGACTGGACCTGAAGAGCGTGACAAAACGTCATGCACTCCAGATTTAAGCCCATATCGGCCCACGAAGGCCGCAGGTCACCTGCGCGGCGGTTCACCGGGGCGGGGCGGGGGCGGGGGGAGAGAGCGGGGGTCTGGGTGGTCGGAGCACCGGTGCGGTGGGCTCAGTCCCGCTCACCGCACCGGTGCGTCCGGTTACGCGGACTCGTACGGCTCCTCGTACGGCTCCTCGTACAGGCCGTCTATCAGTGCGCCGTACTTGTCGCGGACCACCCGGCGGCGGAGCTTGAGCGAGGGCGTGAGCTCCCCGGTCTCGGGACCCCATTCCTCGGTCAGCAGCCGGTACCGCTTGATCTGCTCGGTCCGGTTCAGCCGGGCGTTGGCCGCCTCCACCGCGCGGGCGATCTCCTCGCGTACGGCGGGGTGCGCGGCGAGCTCCGCCGCGGAAGCGGCCTCGATGCCCCGGGCCGCGGCCCAGACCGGGGCCAGCTCCGGGTCCAGGACCAGGAGGGCGACGAGGTAGGAACGGCCGTCGCCGTGGACCAGGGCCTGCCCGATGAGCGGGTGCTCCTTGACCGTGTTCTCCACCAGGGCCGGCGAGACGTTCTTTCCGTTCGAGGTGATGATCAGCTCCTTCTTGCGGTCGGTCAGCCAGAGGTACCCGTCCTCGTCGAGCCGGCCGATGTCCCCCGTCGGGAACCACTCCTCGTCGTCGCAGGCGCTCTCCACCGAGCCGTCCGGCCGCAGGTAGCCGCCGAAGACGGTCGCCCCCCGGGTGAGGATCTCCCCGTCCTCGGCCAGTCTCAGCTCCAGCCCCTCGATCGCGCGGCCCACCGAGCCGAGCCGGAAGCCGTCCGGGCTGTTGACCGTGCACACGCCCGAGGTCTCGGTCAGTCCCCAGGCGTCCATGATGGTGATGCCCCAGCCGGCCCAGAAGCGGACCACGTCGATCGGCATCGGCGCGGTGGCGCTGGCCGTCCACATCAGCCGGTCCATGCCCGCCAGCCCCAGCAGCGGGTCCAGCACCTGCTGTTTGGCCCCCGCGTACGAGGCTTCGAGCTCGGCCGGTACCTCCTCGCCGCGCTCCAGGTGCGCGGCCCGGGCGCGGGCCAGGTCGTTCGCGGCCTCGATGGCCGAGCGCTGCTCCTCGGGGAGCTGCGCGAGGACCGCGCGGACCGAGGCGGCGAGCTTCTCCCACACCCGGGGCACGCCGAAGAACTGCACCGGGTGCAGCTCGCGGACGGCCCCCGACACGGCGGCGGGGTCGGCGCACAGCCGTACGTGCGAGGCCCGCAGCAGGGGCAGGTAGATGCCGAGGACGCGCTCGGCGATGTGCGCGAACGGCAGGTAGCAGATGTGCTCGGCGTGCTCGGGCAGGTCCACGTGCCGGTCCAGTCGGATCGCCTGGAGCATGAGGTTGCGGTGGGTCAGCCGCACGCCCTTCGGGTCGCCGGTGGTGCCGGAGGTGTAGACGACGGTCAGCGGGTCTTCGGGGCGGGTCTCCTGCCAGGCCTTCTCGAAGGCGTCGGCGCGGTGGAGGCGGGCGCCGCCCGCGTGCAGGGAGCCGTAGGTGGAGTGGGCGCCGGCCTCGGCCGCTTCGGCCACGACGAGACGCTCCAGGGGCACGGCGCCGTCGGCCAGCAGCGGCTCCCACCGCAGGAGTTCGCGGGCGCCCTCGACGACCGCGAGCCGGGCCCGGCTGTGGCGGGCGATGTGGGCGATCTGCTCGGGCGCGGAGGTTCCGTACACGGTGACGGGCACGGCGCCGAGGTGGACGAGGGCGAGGTCGCTGAGCCAGTGCTCGGGGCGGTTGCCCATCATCATCAGCACGTGTTCGCCGCGCTCGACGCCGAGGGCGGCGTACCCGGAGGCGAGGACGGCGACCTTGCGGCGCACCTCGCTCCAGGTGAGGGTCGTCCACTCGGCGGCGTCGGGGCCGGACCGCCACGAGAGGGCGGGGAGCTCCCCGTACTCGGCGGCGTTGCGGGCCAGCAGGGCCGGCACGGTGATCTCTTCGGGTCGTCCGGGCAGTCGCAGGTTCGTGGTCATGGGCAGCTCCTGGCCGTTTCACATCGTTGGTGCGACAGCAATACTGTTGAACCCAAGCTGTGGAGCAGAGAGCGAGGCGCAGACGATGGCCGACCAGGCACCCGAGCCGATGCTCACCGTCGACGAGCTGGCGGCCAGGGCGGGCGTCACCGTGCGCACCGTTCGTTTCTACAGCACCCGCGGGCTTTTGCCCCCTCCCGTGATCGGCCCTCGTCGGGTGGGGCACTACGGACCGGAACACCTGTCCCGGCTGGCCCTGATCGAGGAGTTGCAGCACCAGGGCATGACCCTGTCCGCCATCGAGCGCTACCTGGACGCGCTGCCGGACGACCTGAGCGCCCACGACCTGGCGATCCACCGGGCGATGGTGGCCAGTTGGGCTCCGGACGCGGCCCAGGAGGTGTCCCGGGAGGAGCTGGAGAAGCGGGCGGGGCGGAGCCTGTCGGACACCGATGTCGGGCGGCTGACGGCGATGAACGTGCTCGGCGCCTCCCGGGACGGGTTCCGGGTGGACGTGGGCCTGCTGCGGCTGGGGGTCGCACTGCTCGACGTGCCGATCGCGCACGAGACGATCCTGGCGGCGCGCACGGTACTGGTGGCGCACGCCCGGGCGGCGGCGCACGAGCTGACGGCGCTGTTCCGGGACGAGGTGTGGGGGCCGTTCACGGAGGGCGAGAGCGATCCGGAGCGGGTGGAGTCGATGAAGGCGCTGTCGGCGCACATGCAGCCGATGGTGGTCCAGGCGCTGGTGACGGCCTTCCAGCGGTCACTGCGGGAGGAACTCCGGGCGGCGTTCGTCTCGGAACCGGAGGCCTAGGTCGTCTCATTCGGATCTTGGTTACGCGAAGTCCTCGAAGGTGAGCTGCTGCGGGATGTCCGCGAGTGGTTCGGGCGGCTGGTCGAAGACGATCTGGTAGTCGCTCCCGGCGGTCCGGCTGATGGGCGGTCGGCCGCCGAGCGCTGCGTGCGGCCGCTCGTCGTTGTAGTAGTTCACGAACTCCACGAGTGCGACGCGGCGTTCATGCTCGGTTGTGTAGTCGCGGACGTACGCCCACTCGCGGGTGAGCGTCCCGTTACACCTCTCCACCTTCCCGTTCGTGCGCGGCGTGTACGGGCTGGTCCGCTTGTGCTTCGTACCGGTCGCGGCGAGGGCGTCAGCCCAGGTCGTAGACCGGTAGCACGCGCCGTTGCCGGTGAGGCAGCGGCGGATCCGCGTGATGCCGTGGGCGGCGAAGAAGGAAACGGCCCGGTTCCAGAAGGCGACCGCAGTGACGGCCTTCTCATCGTCCAGGGCCTCGGTGCAGGCGAGCCGGGAGTGGTCGTCGAGCGCCGAATGCAGGTACGTGTATCCGACCTTGCCGGTGCCGGGACCGGTGCGTTTGGAGGCGCGGGCGGACTCGGTGGCGACGCCGTGCATCCGCCAGCCGCCGCCGGTCGGGATGCGTCCGAGCTTCTTGATGTCGACGTGTACCAGGTCGCCGACCCTGTCGTGCTCGTAGCGGATGACCTCGCGCAGCTGCTCGCCGGTCGGTGGATCCAGGTCCCGGAGCCGGCCCAGTCCTCGCCTCACCAGGATGCGGTGTACGGTCGCCGGCGCGAGTGTGACGCCGTGCAGCCGCTGTAGGTCGGCGGCGAGCCGGGCTGGTCCGTGCTTGGTCTGCCGCCGCAGCGCCTCCACCAGGTCGGCGATGTCCTCGGGGGTGCGGGCGGGACTGGTGGCGGGACTGGAGGAGTGGTCGAGCAGTCCGTCCTCGCCGTGCGCGCGCCGGCGGGCGTACCACTTCGCCGGGCAGCGGCTGGTGATCCCGGCTCCAGCAGCGACGTGCGCGATCGGACGTCCGGCGTCGACCCGCAGACACAAGCGCAGACGTCCTTCGAGGGTCAGCGGTGCGTTCCGATGTCCCCTGCTGGTGGCGCTCCTGGACTCGGCGGCCGCGTTCACCGGGAGCCGTGGGATCTCAGGGCTCCCGCGTGAGCGGCTGTGCGTGGCGTCAGCGTGCGAACTTTTCGATGGCCGCCGGTGTGACGGGGGTGAAGAAGTTGACGAGGTTGCCGTCGGGGTCGCGGAACAGCAGCGACCGGTTGCCCCAGGGCATCGTGGTGGGCTCGTTGACGAAGTCGGTGACGAAGCCGGTCAGGTTCTGGTGAACGCGGTCCACGTCATCGACGAGGAACTCGGTGATCACGCTGTGATTGTCCGCCGGGCGGGCAGAGCCCGGGGCGAACAGCGGGACGGTGCGGGTGCCGGCGATCGCGAGGGTGGCGCCCGCGGTCTGGAGTTCGGCGAAGTCCTCGGTGGCCCACGTCGCCCGCGCCCCTGTGGCTCGCTCGTAGAAGTCGACGAGGCGTGCGACGTCGCCGGTGATGATGCGGATCGAGACGAAGTCCATGGGAATCTCCTTGGCTGTGCTGGAGGCGTGCTCGTCGCAGGCTAGGAGAAATAGTGGACAGAATCGGTCCTGTATTCGCGTTAGGGTGCCAACATGCCTCGACCGACCGGCCGCGTGCTGACACTCCTGGAGCTGCTGCAGTCGGGCGGCACCCGGACGGTGGCCGAACTCGCCGACCGTCTCGGCGTCGAAGGGCGCACCGTGCGCCGGTATGTGGACCAACTGATCGACCTCGACGTGCCCGTGGAATCGGTGCGCGGCCGCTACGGCGGGTACCGGCTGGCTCCCGGGTACCGCCTGCCTCCGCTCATGCTCAGCGACGACGAGGCGCTGGCCGTGGTGCTCGGCCTGGTCGCGGGCCGCCGAGCAGGGTTGACGACGACGGAGCGCACGGCAAGCGAGACGGCGTCGGCGAAGATCCGGCGGGTGCTGCCCAAGCACATCGCCCGTCGGCTCGACACCCTCCTGGAAGCTCTCGCCTTCACGGAGCAGCCCGGCGAGTTCGACACCCCGGACGCTGGGGTCCTGCTCACGATCGCCGATGCGGTGCGCCACCACCGACCGGTCTCCATCCGCTACACCGACCGTGACGGACGACGCAGCGAACGCACGCTGCACGCGTACGGGATCGTCGCCCATGCGGGCCGGTGGTACGTCACGGGCAAGGACGCCCAGACCGGCGAGGACCGAACCTTCCGGCTCGATCGCATCGCAGACGCGCGGACCCTGCCCGGCTCGTTCGAAGCGCCAGTGGGTCCCGGTCCGGAACAGCGCGTGTTGTCAGGGTTCGCCACGGCCGAATACCAGCATGAGGTGACCTTGCGGATCCACGGGACAGTCGAGCAGATCCGCGCCCACCTTCCGGCCAGCGTCGCGAGCCTGGAGGAGCACGAGTCCGCGGCCGGCGAGGACCGCGCGACCGAGCGCTGGCTGCGCGTCGAGCTGCGGGCGGAGCGGCTCGACTGGTTGCCCTCGGTACTCGCCTCACTCGACCGGCCGTTCGTCATCGAGCGCCCCGATGAACTCCGCGACCTCGTCATCGCGCTCGCCGCTCGCCTCACGTCCTACGCCGCCGAGCCTTGCCGCGAGGAACCCATGTCATGAGATGGCACACCCAGGGAGCCCGGACGACGGCCGGGGCAGCGCTCGGGGCGGCGGGGCGGACGCCGAGGACGGGGCGGACGCCCGTACGGACGGCGCACCGGTCGGCCGGTCAACACCCGGGCGTGCGGGGTAGGTTGTGGATCATGGCCGTCATTCACCGCACCACCATGTCGCCCGGCAAGCTCGAACTCCTCGCCGGCTGGCTGCCCCTGCGCCCCTGGTACCGGGGAGGCACGGGTGGCCCGCAGCTCGCCAGGGCCGGCGGTTTCCGGCTCGACGACCCCGAGGGCGAGGTGGGCATCGAGTTCATGGTGGTCACCGACACCTGCGGGGCCGCGCCGGTGAACTACCTGGTCCCGCTCACCTACCGCGGGGCGCCGCTGGAGGGTGCCGGGGACGCCCTGATCGGCACGTCCGAGCACGGTGCGCTGGGCCAGCGCTGGATCTACGACGGGACCCGCGACATGGTTCTGGTCGAGCAGCTGCTGGCCCTGCTGGCGGGCCGCGCGACGGCCCAGGACCAGAACACGAGCGACACCCCCGACCCGACGGTCGAGGTCCGCACCGGGGCGGCCGGCGTGCCGGAGGGCCTCACCGGCCCGGGGACGGTGACGGACACCGCGGACGCGACCCTGGTCACCGTGGGGCCGGCGGGGCGGGAACGCCCGGTGTGGACCCTGGCCGTCGTCCGGGTGCTGCTCCCCGGCGACGCGCCTGCCGGCGACGGCGTACGGGGGCAGGTGCTGGCCGGCTGGTCCGCCCCGGACGACGCCCGGCAGCACGGCCTGTTCGCCCACCTGGCGACGGCTTAGGCCGCTCTGATCGCCCGGTCGATCTCCGCGCCGGTACGGGCCACGACGACGGGCCACTCGTCCCTGAGGGCGGCGGGCAGGAGCTCGCGGTCCTCGTCCCGCCGGACCACGGTCGGCCCTCCGGGGACGACGAGCACGGCGTCCAGCCGTCGCAGCAGGACGGCCAGGAGGTCCATGATCCCGTCGCCTCCGAAGCGGTTGAAGGTGATGCCGGTCGGGCCGTTCACGTAGACGCCCGCCTCCTCCCCCTCCGCCGTACTCACCAGCAGGAAGTTCGTCCCCGGGTCCCTCGCCACCACATGGGGGCCGAGGATCTCGTGCGCGGCGCGCATGTCCAGCGTCGCGGGCTCACCGTGCTCGAACCGGCACACGAAGACGTCGAAACTCATGCCTTCAGCGTATCCGGCGGCCCCCCGGGCCGATGGGGGCAGCGGCGTGATCAACGGCCCAAATCGGCCATGAGCGGCGGGATTTGGCGCTGTCAAACCCCTCGCCGGACGGTTCGTTAGCATGGCTGCAGCATCGATTCCGGGAGAAGCGAGGGCGCACGGTGGACGGTTCCATGGTGGACGCGGTGGTCGCCTCGGTGGGCGCTGCGGTCGGCGCCTACGGCACGGCGGTGCTCACCCGGGGGGAGGACGCCGCGGCGGACGCCACGGTGCGTCTCGGGCAGCGCCTGCTCGCGCGCCTGCGGCGCGACCCGCAGTCCGAGGGCCAGATCGTCGAGGCGGTCGAGGACGTGGCCGCCCACCCCGGGGACGACGACTACCTCGGACTGCTCCGCGCGAAGATCGTCAGAGTGGTCGAGGGCGACGGGGCCCTGGCCGGGGAACTGGCCGCACTCCTCGCGGCGGCCGGCCGGCCGGTGGTCACGGTCAGCGGCGACCGCACGGTCGCGGTGCGGGAGAACACCGGCATCGTCTCGCTGGGCGACCACGCCACCAACACCGTCGGGGATCGCTGAGCGTCGGCGTGGAACCCTTGAGCCGACGGGCCGAGGTCTCGGTCAACCACGGGATCATCTCCCTGGGCGACGGGGCGAGCAACACGGTCAACAACTACCACCACCCCCTGCCCTCGGCGGCGTCGCTGAGCTGGCCGGGCGGTCCGGGCAGGCTCTCCCCCACGGCCCTGGCCGCCGGCCGGTTCGTGGGCCGGGAGCGGGAACTGAGCGATCTGCACACCGTCCTGCAGTCCGGAACGGGACTGATCGCCCAGACCGTCGCGGGCCTCGGCGGAGTCGGCAAATCGGCGCTGGCCTGCCGCTACGCCCAGATGCGACAGGATGCGTACAGCCCCGTCTGGTGGATCACCGCCGACAGCCCCGACCGGATCGAGGCCGGACTGGCCGCGCTGGCCGTGCGGATGGTGCCCGAGCTGAACAGCGCACCCCTGCCCGACGCCGCGGCGTGGGCCCGGAGCTGGCTGGCCTGCCACGACGGGTGGCTGCTGATCCTGGACGACGTGGCCGCACCGGCCGATGTGCAGGAGCTGATCGGTTCACTGGGCACCGGGCGTTTCCTGATCACCAGCCGCCTCGCCGAGGGCTGGCAGGACCTGGTCGACCGGCCCGTGACGCTGGGGGCCATGCCGGTCGAGGACGCCACGGAACTGCTGCGGCGTTCCTCGGGCCGCGCCGAACTTCCCGACGCGGCCCGGCTGAGTGCACGGCTGGGCCACCTGCCCCTCGCCGTCGCACAGGCGGGTGCGTACCTCTCCCAGACCGGCATCGGCGTGGGTGAGTATCTGGACCTCCTGGACCACCGGAGCGCCGAAACCTTTCGCGGAGCGGCTGCCGGGACACCCGGGGACCGGACGATCGCCGCTGTCTGGACCGTGACCCTGGACCGGATCGCCGAGGAGGACGCGCTCGCCCTCGAAGTGTTCAGGACCCTGGCCTGGTTCGCCCCCGACGGGATTCCCCGCAGCCTCCTGACGCCGATGGCCGATCAGGGACCGCTCGTCCATGCGCTGGGCCTGCTCCGCGCGTACCGCATGGTCGACTTCCTCGACCGCTCGCTGTCGGTGCACCGGCTCGTGCAAGAGGTCTTCCGCACGCCCGACGCGGCGATCCGGCACCGCGAGGACGAGGCCGTCGCCCGGGCGCGCGCCCGCTCGGTGGACCTCCTCACCCTGGCCCGTCCCGCGCCCGACGCCGGGCTCGAGGCCTGGCAGTGCTTCCTGCCGCACGCCGACGCCCTGGTCGCGCACACGACCGCGGCGCAGGACGACGCCGCGGCGACCGGCGTCTTCGAGGCGGCCGCGCGCTTCCTCGGGAGCCAGAACCTGCAGCACCGGGCGGTCCAATACTGCTCCCGGATCGCCGACTTCCACGGGCGGACGCAGGGGGCGTACGCTCCGGCCACCCTGCACGCCCGCGCCAACCTGGCGGCCGCGCAACTGGAGACGGGGGACCGGGTCCGGGCCCGTGAACTGCTCGAGGCGAACCTGTCCGACCAGCAGCAGATCCTGGGCCCCGACCACCGCCTGACCCTGGCCTCCCAGGCCTACCTGGCCTCCATCACCTACGCCGGCGGCAACCCGGACCTCGGCATCGAGCTGCTGGAGGCCAGCCTCGGCCACCGGGAACGGGTGCTGGGGGCGGACCATCCCGACACCCTGGTCTCCCGCGGGAACCTCGCCGTTGCCCACCACGAACGCGGCAACACGGTCCGGGCCACCGACCTGTTCGAGACCCAGCTCGCCGACTGCCTCAGGGTTCTGGGCCCGGACCACTTCGACACCCTGCGCTCCCGCCACCACCTCGCCAGTGCCCGGCACGCCGCGGGGAACGCGACGGAGGCCGCCCGGCAGCTCACGGCACTCCTCACCGACTGCGAGCGGGTCCTGGGGGCGAGTCACCCCCTGACCGCGGACGTCCGCTCCGACGTCGCCGCCGTCGCATCGGAGCTCACCCAGCAGCCGCGCGACGACATCGAGCAGCTGCGGGCGGATGTCCTCGGACGCGAACGGGAGCACGGCCCGGAGCACCGGAGCACCGTGTCCGCCCGCGCCGTGCTCGGGAGTGCGTACCTGCGGGCCGGAGACGTCCGGTCGGCCACCGAGGTCCTGGAGACCGCACTGGGGTACTCCCTGTGGGTGCTGGGACCGGACCATCCGGCCACCCTGCACATCGGTCACCAGCTCGGCGACGCCTACTTCGCCGCCGGCCGGGAAGCGCTGGGGGCCGAGATGGTGCGCGAGGCCCTGGCCGACTGCGAAAGGGTGCTGGGCCCCGGCCAGTGGGAGACCGAGAACGTCCGGGCCACCCTCGTGTTCATGGCCATGTCCTCCCTCGCCGACCGCGTCCCCGGGGTTCGGGCGGTGCGGCGCCTGCTGAAACGGATGCGCCGTCGCGGCCGGCCGGACGGGTCGGGCCCGGCCGCCGGTGACCGGGGGTGGATGCGTCCCGGCACCGACCCCGAGCGGGTCCGCGCGGCGGCGGCCGAGGGGCTGCGGCTGTGCGGGGAGGGCGAACTGCGCGGGGCGGAAGGGCACCTGCGGGTCGCGTGCGACGGCGGGAACACCTCGGCGATGGCCAATCTGGGGATGGTGCTGGCCCGGACCGGCCGCCCCGCCGGAGCCGAGTTCTGGCTGCTGCGCGCGGTCGAGGCCGGTGAGGAAGGCGCGGCCGGACCCCTCGGGGGCCTGCTGGCCGAGGCGGGATGGTTCAAGGAGGCCCAGCCCTGGCTCCGGCGCGCCGCGGCGACCGGTTCGGTCGACTCGATGATGGACCTCGGGCACGTGCTCATCCGCACCCGCCGGGGCCGGAGCGAGGCCGAGCTGTGGTACCGGCGGGCGGCCGAAGCGGGAGACCCGGAGGCCGCCCGCTTCCTGGAGCAGTGGGCGGCCCTGCGTCCCCGGCGGCGGCCGGGACCGGGCTGAGCCGCCTTCCGGCCACTGCCGGACTCACGAAGTGCCGTACGGCGTCCTGCCCCGGCCACCGGATCGGCCGGCCGGGGATGCGGAGGCGGCGGTGCCCCGGGCCCGCTCGCGGGCGGGCCCGGGGCGGGCGTGCTCAGTCCGCGTAGGTCTCGCCCCGCTCGGCCTTCGCGATCAGCGAGGCCGGCGGGGTGAAGCGCTCGCCGTACGTCTCGGCGAGCTCGCGGGCGCGGGCCACGAAGCCGGGCAGGCCGCCCTCGTAGCCGTTGATGTACTGGATCACGCCGCCCGTCCAGGCCGGGAAGCCGATGCCCATGATGGAGCCGATGTTGGCGTCGGCGATCGAGGTGAGGACGCCCTCGTCGAGGCAGCGGACGGTGTCCAGGGCCTCGGAGAAGAGCATCCGCTCCTTCATGTCCCGGAACGGGACGTCGACGCCCGGGCTGCCGAAGTGTTCGCGCAGGCCCGGCCAGATGCGGGAGCGCTTGCCGGACTCGTCGTACTCGTAGAAGCCGGCGCCACCGCTGCGGCCGGTGCGGCCGAACTCGTCGACCATGCGGTCGATGACCGTGTCGGCGGGGTGCTCGGTCCAGGTCCGGCCCTCGGCCTCGAAGGCCTTGCGGCTCTCGTTGCGGATCTTGCGCGGCAGGGTGAGGGTGAGCTCGTCCATCAGGGAGAGCACCTTGGCCGGGTATCCGGCCTGGGCGGCGGCCTGCTCGATGGAGGCGGGCTCCACGCCCTCGCCGACCATCGCCACGCCCTCGTTGATGAACTGTCCGATGACGCGCGAGGTGAAGAAGCCGCGCGAGTCGTTGACCACGATCGGCGTCTTGTTGATCTGGCGGACCAGGTCGAAGGCGCGGGCGATGGCCTCGTCGCCGGTCTGCTCACCCTTGATGATCTCCACCAGCGGCATCTTGTCGACGGGCGAGAAGAAGTGCAGCCCGATGAAGTCGACCGGCCGCGAGACCCCTTCCGCGAGGCCCGTGATGGGCAGCGTGGAGGTGTTGGAGCAGAGCAGCGCGTCCGGCTCGATGACGTCCTGGATCTCCTGGAACACCTTGTGCTTGAGGGAGGTGTCCTCGAAGACGGCCTCGATGACGGCGTCGCAGCCGGCGAGGTCGGCCGCGTCGGCGGTCGTGGTGATGCGGGCGAGCAGCTCGGCGCGCCCCGCCTCGGTGGTGCGGCCCCGGGAGAGCGCCTTGTCGAGCAGCTTCTCGGAGTACGCCTTGCCCTTGGCGGCAGCCTCGGCCGTGACGTCCTTGAGGACGACCTCGATGCCCGCGCGGGCGCAGGAGTACGCGATGCCCGCGCCCATCATCCCCGCGCCGAGGACGGCGACCTTGCGGACCTTGCGGGGCGCGACGTCCTGCGGGCGGCTGCGGCCGGCGTTGACGGCCTGGAGGTCGAAGAAGAACGCCTGGATCATGTTCTTGGCGGTCTGGCCGGTGACCAGCTCGGTGAAGTAGCGGGCCTCGATGGTGAGCGCGGTCTCGAAGTCCACCTGGGAGCCCTCGACGGCGCAGGCCAGGATGTTGCGCGGCGCCGGGTAGGGGGCCCCGTTCAGCTGCTTCTTCAGGCTGGCCGGGAAGGCCGGGAGGTTGGCGGCGAACCGCGGGTTGGACGGCGTACCGCCCGGGATCTTGTAGCCGGGTACGTCCCAGGGCTGCTTCGACTCGGGGTTCGCGTCGATGAAGGCGCGGGCCTTGGCCAGCATCTCCTCGGGGGTGGCGGCCAGTTCGTGCACGAGGCCGTTGTCCAGGGCGCGCTGCGGGGTGTACTGGGTGCCCTGGAGCAGCACCTTGAGCAGCGCGTCGGCGATGCCCATCAGGCGCACGGTACGGGTGACTCCGCCACCGGCGGGGAGGAGGCCCAGGGTGACCTCGGGCAGGCCGATCTTCGAGCCGGGGGCGTCGAGGGCGACGCGGTGGTGGGAGGCCAGCGCGATCTCGTAACCGCCGCCGAGCGCGGCGCCGTTGATGGCGGCGACGACGGGCTTGCCGAGGGTCTCGATGCGGCGCAGGGAGCGCTTGATCTCGGTGCCGGTGTCGAAGGCGATCTGCGCGTGCTCGGGGCGCAGCTGGATCATGTCCTTGAGGTCGCCGCCCGCGAAGAAGGTCTTCTTGGCGGAGGTGAAGATGATGCCCCGGATGGAGTCCTTCTCGGCCTCGGCGCGGTCGGCTACGCCTGCGATGGAGTCCTTGAAGGCCTGGTTCATCGTGTTGGCGGACTGGTTGGGGTCGTCGAGGATCAGGGTGACGACGCCGGTCTCGTCCTGTTCCCAGCGGATCGTGGTGGACTCGCTCATGGTCACTGCTTTCGTTTCGGAAGGTCCGGTGGGCAGGGGGAACAGGACGGATCAGAGGCGTTCGACGATGGTGGCGACGCCCATGCCGCCGCCGACGCAGAGGGTGACGAGCCCGTAGCGCTTGTCCTGGCGCTCCAGCTCGTCGACGATCGTGCCGAGGATCATCGCGCCGGTGGCGCCGAGCGGGTGGCCGAGCGCGATGGCGCCGCCGTTGACGTTGACCTTGTCGAGGGACAGGCCCATGTCCTTGACGAAGCGCAGGACGACGCCCGCGAAGGCCTCGTTGATCTCGACCAGGTCGATGTCGTCGATGGTCAGTCCGGCCTTGGCGAGGGCCTTGCGGGTGGCGGGGGCGGGGCCGGTGAGCATGATGGTGGGCTCGGAGCCGGAGACGGCCGCCGAGACGATCCGGGCGCGCGGGGTCAGACCGTTGCGCTCGCCCGCCTCGCGGGAGCCGATCGCGACGAGCGAGGCGCCGTCGACGATGCCGGAGGAGTTGCCCGCGTGGTGGACGTGGTCGATCTTCTCGACCCAGTGGTACTTCTGCAGCGCGACCGCGTCGAAGCCGCCGAGCTCGCCGATGTCGGCGAAGGAGGGCTTCAGCTTGGCGAGGGTGTCGGCGGTGGTGCCGGGGCGGACGAACTCGTCGTGGTCCAGGACGATCAGGCCGTTGCGGTCGGTGACCGGGACCACGGACTTCGCGAAGCGGCCGTCCTTGATGGCCGCGGCGGCGCGCTCCTGCGACAGGGCCGCGTACTCGTCCACGTCGCGCCGGGAGAAGCCCTCGATGGTGGCGATCAGGTCGGCGCCGATGCCCTGCGGGACGAAGCCGGTGTCCCAGTTGGTCATCGGGTCGGCGAACCAGGCGCCGCCGTCGGAGGCCATCGGGACGCGGGACATGGACTCCACGCCGCCCGCGAGGACGAGGTCCTCCCAGCCGGAACGGACCTTGGCGGCGGCCAGGTTGACGGCCTCCAGGCCCGAGGCGCAGAAGCGGTTCTCCTGGACGCCGGCCACGGTGTCCGGGAGCCCGGCGGCGATCGCCGCGATACGGGCGATGTCGGAGCCCTGGTCACCGACCGGGCCGACGACGCCGAGCACGATGTCGTCGATGGTGGCGGGGTCGAGGCCCGGGTTGCGCTCGCGCAGGGCGTGGATGAGTCCGACGACCAGGTCGATCGGCTTGGTGCCGTGCAGGGCGCCGTTGGCCTTGCCGCGACCGCGCGGGGTGCGGATCGCGTCGTATACGTAAGCTTCGGTGCTCACTGGTCAAGCCTTTCGGAGGTTTCCAAGGGGGAGGAAGAGGGAGGCAGAGGGGGTTCAGCCGAGCAGCGAACGCCCGATGATCTCTTTCATGATCTCGGTCGTGCCGCCGTAGATGGTCTGGATCCGGCCGTCGGTGAAGGCCCGTGCGACCCGGTATTCGGTCATGTAGCCGTAGCCGCCGTGGAGCTGGAGGCAGCGGTCGGCGACGCGCTTCTGCAGTTCGGTGGCCCACCACTTGGCCATCGAGGCGTGCACGTGGTCCAGTTCGCCGTTGGAGTGGTCGGTGATGCACCGGTCGAGGAAGGTCCGGGTGACGGCGACCTCGGTGGCCATCTCCGCGATCTCGAACCGGATGTGCTGCAGCTTGGCCAGCGGACGGCCGAAGGCCTCCCGCTCCTTCACGTACTGGGTGGTGATCTCCAGCAGGTGCTCGGCGGCGGCGATGCCGGCCATCGCGATGCCCATCCGCTCCTGCGCGAGATTGGTCATCAGGTGGACGAAGGCGCCGTTCAACTCACCGAGCAGGTTCTCCTTCGGGACGCGTACGTCGTTGAAGAACAGCTCGGCGGTGTCCTGGGACTTCTGGCCGATCTTGTCGAGGTTGCGGCCGCGCTCGAAGCCCTCGGTGCCGCGCTCGACGACCAGGAGCGACAGGCCGTGCGCACCGCCCTCGGGGGTGGTCTTCGCGACCACGATCACCAGGTCGGCGAGGATGCCGTTGGATATGAAGGTCTTGGAGCCGTTCAGCACCCAGTGGTCGCCGCGGTCCTCGGCGGTGGTCCGGATCCCCTGGAGGTCAGAGCCCGCGCCCGGTTCGGTCATCGCGATGGCGGTGATGGTCTCGCCGGAGCAGAAGCCGGGCAGCCAGCGGCGCTTCTGCTCCTCGGTGGCGAGCGAGGTCAGATACGGCCCGATGATGTCGTTGTGCAGACCGATGGCCAGCCCGGGGGCGCCCGCGCGGGTGAACTCCTCGGCGATCACGGCGGCGTAGCGGAAGTCGGTGTTCCCGCCGCCTCCGTACTCCTCCGGTACGGCGAGCCCCAGCAGCCCCTGGCGGCCCGCGGCCCGCCAGGCCTCACGGCTGACGATGCCGTCCTTCTCCCACTGCTCGTAGTGCGGCAGCACCTCCTTGCTGAGGAAGGTGCGCACGGTTTCCCTGAACGCCTCGTGGTCGGCGTCGAAGATGCGGCGTTGCATGGGGCCCCCTAGAGCCAGCTCTTGACGGTTTCGATCAGCCGGGCCGGATCGGGGCCGACCGGGGTGACGTTGAGCATGGTGACGCCCGCCTCGCGGAAGGCCTCGACGCGTTCGCGTACGTAGCCCTCGGGGCCGCACAGCGTCATCAGCTCGCAGAACTCGTCCGGGACGGCGGCCGCGGCGTCGCGCTTGCGTCCGGAGAGGTAGAGGTCCTGGATCTTCCGGGCCTCCTCCTCGTAGCCGTAGGCCACGGCGAGGTCGTTGTAGAAGTTCTTGCCGACCGCGCCCATGCCGCCGACGTAGAGCGCGATCTGCGGACGCGCGAGGTCCCGTGCGGCGGCCGCGTCCGGGCCGATGGCGAGCAGGCCGCCCGCGACGGTCTGCAGCGGGCCCAGTTCCGGGGACCGCTTGGCGGTGCCCTCCGCGAGCGGGCCGCCCCACACGGCGGCGGCCTTCTCCGGGATGAAGAGCGTGGGCAGCCAGCCGTCCGCGATCTCGGCGGTCATCCGCACGTTGGCCGGGCCGAGGGAGGCGATGTGGACGGGAATGGCGGGGCGGACCGGCCGGGTGAGGATCTTCAGCGGTTTGCCGTGCCGGCCGCCCTTCTCGGGCGGCAGCGGCATGTCGGTGATGCCGTGGTGGTCGATCGTCTCGCGGCGCCAGATGCGCCGGCACAGCTCGACCGTCTCGCGGGTCCGGCCGAGCGGCTTGTCGTACGCCATGCCGTGCCAGCCCTCGACGACCTGCGGGCCGGAGGCGCCGAGGCCGAGCATGGCCCGGCCGCCGGAGAGCGCGTCCAGGCCGGCGGCGGTCTGGGCGATGAGGCCGGGAGTGCGCGAGTAGACGTTGAGGATGGCCGAGCCGATCTTCAGCCGCTCGGTGCGGGCGGCGAGATAGCCCATGATCGTCGGGGAGTCGAAGCCCCAGGCCTCGGCCACCCACACGGCGTCGAGCCCGGCCGCCTCCAGCGCGGCGGCCTCGTCGGCCGCCCGGCGCGGATCCCCGGCGTAGTCGAGCATCATGGACAGTTCCATCAGTTCTCCTCCTCCTTCCCGAGCAGGGCCGGTACGTCCCAGTCGGCCGCGACCGACTCGGCGTGCGCACCCGGCTGCGCCGGGCCCGCGGTGACGGCGCCCGGGGTCACCGAGAACCGCGGCGCGGGTGCGGGCTGGACGATCCCGCCGAAGTCGGTGAAGGTCCCGCGGGCGGCGAGGTGCGGGTGGTCAGGTGCTTCGCGCAGCGAGAGCACGGGTGCCACGCAGGCGTCGCTCCCCTCGAAGACGGCCGTCCACTGCGCCCGGGTACGGGTTCTGAAGCGTGCGGCGACAACGTCGCGCAGCTCGCCCCAGCGGGCGAGGTCCTTGCGGGCCGGGGCCCGGTCCGTGATGCCGAGGAGCTCCACGAAGGTGTCGTAGAACTGCTGCTCCAGCGCGCCGACCGCCATGTACTGGCCGTCGGAGGTCTCGTAGGTGCCGTAGAAGGGGCAGCCGCCGTCGAGGAGGTTGGCCCCGCGGCGGTCCTGCCAGCCGCCCGCCGCCATCATTCCGTGGATCATGGCGGTCAGGTGGGCGGTGCCGTCGACGATGGCCGCGTCGACGACCTGGCCGGTGCCGGTGGCGCGGGCGTGGTGCAGGGCGGCGAGCACCCCGACGACCAGGTAGAGCGAGCCGCCCGCGTAGTCCCCGACCAGGTTGGCGGGTACGGCCGGCGGTTCTTCCGGCCTGCCGATCATGCCGAGGGCGCCGGTGACGGCGATGTACGCGATGTCGTGCCCCGCGCTCTCGGCGAGCGGGCCGTCCTGGCCCCAGCCGGTCATCCGGCCGTAGACGAGCCTCGGATTGCGGGCGTGGCACTCGGCCGGGCCGACGCCGAGCCGCTCGGCGACCCCCGGCCGGAACCCTTCGACGAGTACGTCGGCCTTCTCGACCAGGTCCAGGACACGGGCGGACCCGTCGGCGGCCTTGAGGTCGATGAGCACGGACCGTTTGTTGCGGTTGGTGATGTCATAGGCGGGGTTGACCGCGAGCCCGCCGCCGCCGGGCCGGTCCACCCGTACGACGTCCGCGCCCAGGTCGGCGAGGAGCATGGCGGCGAACGGTCCGGGGCCGATGCCCGCCAGTTCGACGACGCGCACGCCGGCGAGCGGGCCGTGCCCGCCCGTGTTCCGGTTCCCGTTCCCTGTCACTGCCATCGGGCCCCCAGCGGCTCTGGTGTGCATGGTGTGCATGATGTGCGGCTGTGTGACACAACTGATGTAACACCAGTGATGCTAGGAACGTGTTCCACCGAACACAAGCCCCCGTGCGGGCTCCCCGCAGGTGACCTGTCCCGGGATGTCCGACTCCGCGGGAATCGGGCCCAAGATCAAAGGGCACCCCCCTGACCAGCGGTTGCGCGGCTATGTACTCTGAACACGCTTTCGAAGCTGATCAAACGTTCAAGCAGAAAATGGGGGGCCGGTGCGCAACCGCCGACTCGTAGTCTCCGTCGCCGCCATCGCGGCAGGCGTTGGTCTCATTCCGGGCGTGGCCCAGGCCGATCCGGCCAAGCCCGACGCCCGTGGCGCGTCCACTCCCGACCTGGACCTGGGCAAGGCCGCTGCCTCCAAGTCCAAGGGCCACACCTTCACCAGCCCTGCCGACCGTACGGTGCGCAAGGCACTGCCGTCCGCCAAGACGGGCGCGGCGGGCGCCGCGGCGGTGCAGTCGGCCGAGGACAACCCGAACCTCACGGTCGGTCTGACCGGCTACGGCACGTCGGCGCACGGCATCGAGCTCAAGTCCACCCTCACGAGCGTCAGCACCCCGCTCGAGGTCACCATCGACTGGGGCGACCAGAAGACCGACGTGGTCAGCGCGTCCGGCTCCCAGGTCCTGACGAACGGGCACACCTACGCCGAGGTCGGCGCCTACACGGTCAAGGTCACCGTGAAGGACACCGCGAACGGCGTCTCCGCCGTCAACGAGATCCAGGCCGTCACGCCGGGCTCCGACTTCACCCCGCACACCCCGACCCGTCTGCTGGACACCCGCTTCGGGACCGGCGTGGCGCAGGGCAAGGTCGGCCCGGGCAAGTCGACCCGCGTCAAGGTCGGCGGCAACGGCAAGATACCCGCCGGCGTCACCGCGGTGGCCCTGAACGTCACGGTCACCAACACGACCGACAGCGGCTTCATCACGGCCTTCCCCGAGGGCACCGAGCGGCCCGAGACCTCGAACGTCAACCACAAGGCCGGCCAGACGGTCCCGAACCTGGTCATCGTGCCGGTCGGCAAGAACGGCTACGTGGAGCTGTCCAACCGCGGCTGGCAGTCGGTCGACCTGATCGCCGACGTCACCGGCTACTTCAGCCGCACGGCTTCCAGCGGCTACACCCCGGTCGACCCCACCCGCTTCGTCGACACCCGTGAGGGTCTGGGCACCGCCAAGCGCAAGCTCGGCGGTCAGTCGACCTTCGGCACCCAGATCAGCGGCCTGCGCGGCGTGCCCCAGGGCATCACCGCCGTGGCGCTGAACGTGACGGTGACCGCCCCGCAGGGCGGCGGTCACCTGACCGTGTACCCGAGCGGCGGCGCGATCCCGACGACGTCCAACCTGAACTTCCTCGCCGGCCAGACGATCGCCAACTCGGTGATCGTGCCCGTCTCCGCCGACGGAAAGATCAGCGTCTTCAACGGTGCCTGGGCCCCGGCCGACGTGGTCGTCGACGTCGTCGGCTACTACAGCAAGGACAGCCAGAGCGCCTTCCTGCCGCTGGTGCCGGAGCGCGTCTTCGACACCCGTGACCCCAACGACGCGGTCTACGGGCCGCTGTGGGGCGACAGCTACATCTACCTGCCGATCTCGCACGACGACCCCAGCGTCACGGGCTTCGTGCTGAACTCCACGGTCACGAACACGAACGGCAACGGGTACCTCACGGTCACCCCGGACCCGAACTCGGCGGACGACTACGTCAACGAGACGGCCATCTGGCCGACGCCGCCGAACTCCTCCAACCTGAACTGGACGAAGGGCGACACCGTCCCGAACCTGGTCCAGGCGAGCACCGGCAGCAACGGCATCATCGACTTCTGGAACCGTGGCTGGGACGACATCGACCTCGTCGTCGACCTCTTCGGTCTGTACCAGAAGGGCTAGCGGCCCCCGCCCCGGCCCGCCCGACGGGCGGCCGGGGGCAGGTGGCCCCACAGCGCCCCTCACAGCGCCCCGGGCACGGCTTCCACGCCGTGCCCGGGGCGCTGTTCTCGTACCGCCCGGTCCGCGTCACCCCGTCGGCCCCACCCGCCCGCGCCGACGGCCGGGCATCGCGCTAGCCTCGGCCACCGAAACCCCCCTGGGAGGAGCGCTCATGAACGCCACTGTCCCGCACGACCGGCCGGAACGTGCCTACGACGTCGTACTCTTCGGCGCCACCGGGTTCGTGGGCGCCCTCACCGCCGAATACCTCGCCGCGCACGCACCCGCCGGCTGCCGGTGGGCCCTCGCCGGCCGGGACACGGCGAAGCTGGAGCGGCTGCGCGAGCGGCTCGCCTCGATCGATCCGGCATGCGCGCAGCTTCCCCTGCTGCGGGCCGACGCCCTGGACGCGGCGGCCGTGCGCGAACTGGCCGCGTCCACCCGGGTCCTGGCCACGACGGTGGGGCCGTACGTCTGGTACGGGGAGGAGCTCGTGGCCGCCTGCGCCGAGGCGGGCACCGACTACGTGGACCTCACCGGTGAGCCGGAGTTCGTGGACCGCATGTACGTCGAGCACGACGCGCGGGCCCGGGAGACCGGGGCGCGGATCGTGCACGCCTGCGGCTTCGACTCGATCCCGGCCGACCTCGGCGCGTACTTCACCGTCCGGCGGCTGCCGCAGGGCGTCCCGCTGACCGTCGACGGGTTCATGCGGTCCAACGCCCTCTTCTCCGGCGGCACCCTGGCCTCCGCGCTGACCGCGCTGAGCCGTGGCCCCCAGACCCTGGCTGCCGCCCGGGCCCGCCGGCTGCACGAGCCCCGCCTGCTGGGCCGGCGGGCGCGCGGCCCGGTGGGGGCGCCGCGGTTCAGCCGGGAGACCGGCACCTGGGCGCTGCCGCTGCCCTCGCTGGACCCGCGGATCGTGGCCCGGTCGGCGGCCGCGCTGGAGCGCTACGGCCCGGACTTCCGCTACCGGCACTACGCCTCCGTGAAGCACCTGCCCGTCGCGGTGGGCGGTACGGCGGCGCTGGGAGCGACGGTGGCCCTGGCCCAGGTGCCGCCGGCCCGGCGGTGGCTGATGGACCGCTGGGAGCCGGGGCGGGGGCCGGACGCGGAGCGCCGCGCGCGCAGTTGGTTCACCGTGCGGTTCGTGGGCGAGGGCGGCGGCCGGCGCGTGCTCACCGAGGTGGCGGGCGGCGACCCCGGCTACGGCGAGACGGCGAAGATGCTGGCCGAGTCGGCGCTGTGCCTGGCCCATGACGCCCTGCCGGAGGCGGCCGGGCAGCTGACGACGGCCTCGGCGATGGGCGACGCCCTCATCGCCCGCCTCCAGAAGGCCGGGATCACCTTCCGGGTGGCGGACGTCCGCTGACCGACCGCGCTGTCGGGGGCCGGGCGCGCCCGCTGTTGCGAGGCCGGTGTCAGGAGGCCTCCCGCAGCGCCTTCCGGCACAGGGAGTCGGCGCGGCGGGTGGTCTCGGGGATCCGGAAGCGAGGGCTCAGGGCCAGGGTGTGCGCGCAGGCGTTGTCCAGCGAGACCCGGTGCCCGACGGAGACGTACACGGGCTTGATCCCGTCCTGGGTGCGCAGCGCCCGCCCGACCTCGGCCCCGTCGGCCGCGAGCAGCGCGGCGGCCTCACCGCGCCGGGCGCCCGGTTCCTCGTAGGTGAAGGTGAACGGGTTCTTCGCGACGCCGATGGCCGGGAGCCCGGTGACCACGCCGAGGTGGCAGGCGAGGCCGAAGCCGCGGGGGTGGGCGAGGCCGTAGCCGTCGCAGACGACGAGGTCCGGCTGGGTGTTCAGGGAGTCGAGGGCGGCCAGTACGGTCGGCAGCTCGCGGAAGGCGAGCAGCCCGGGCACGTAGGGGAAGCTCACGTGCCCGACGGCGGTGGCCTCCTCCACGACCTCGAGGGTGGCCGCGTCGAGCACCACGGCCGCGGCGGCGACCAGGTCGCGGGCGTCGTCGTAGGCGACGTCCACTCCCGCGACCAGGCCGCGGCCGGGTGGGGGGCCGGGCTCGGTGAGCACGACCTGATGGCGTAGTTCGTCCTGTATCGCCCGGGCCTCGGCCTCGTCGGCGGGGATCTTCGCGCTCGTCATGATGGAGCGAGAGTAGCCTGGCGATCATGTTCGTCATGGAGCTCACCTACACCGCCCCCGTCGAATCCGTCGAGGAGCAGATGGACGCCCACATCGCCTGGCTGGACGGCTACTACGCCGCCGGGGTCTTCCTCGCGTCGGGTCGCAAGGTCCCGCGCGACGGGGGCGTGATCCTGGCCGGCGGGGTGTCCCGGGGCGAGATCGAGCGGATCGCGGCCGAGGACCCGTTCACCTTGGCGGGCGTCTGCGCCTACACCATCACCGAGTTCATCGCCACGAAGACCTCGGCGGACCTGTCGACGGTGCGGGAGAACCCGGTCGTGTAGGGACGGGCGCCGACCCCGTCCCCTCTCCCCGCTCTCCCCCCCACCGCTGCCCACCGCTGCCCACCGGAGTGTTCATGCAGCCCCGCCCGGCCGAACCGGCCGATGTCCCCGAGCTCATACGCCTGCGCGCCGTCGCCCTCGACGCCCTCGGGATCGACCCCGGGCCCGCCGACGCCGCCTGGCGGCAGGTCGCCCGCACCTGGTTCCTCGAGCGTGTCGGAGAACGCCCCGACGTGCACTGCCTGGTCGTCGGCGGAGCGCCCGGCGAACCCCTGCTCGCCACCGGCATGGCCTGGGTCACCCACCACCTGCCGGGCCCGCGGTGGACCGACGGCCGACGCGGCTACCTGGACGGGATCGTCACCGACGCGCCCGCCCGCGGGCGGGGCCACGGCCGGCGGATCGTCGACGGTCTGGTGGCCTGGCTCGACGGAATCGGCATCCACTACGTCCAGCTGCACGCCAGCCCCGACGGCGAGCCCGTCTACCGGGCCGCGGGCTTCACCGCCGGGCGCTATCCGGGCATGGACCTCTTCACCACCCCGACGCCGCCGGCGGCTCCGCCCGGCCCGTCCGCCGCGGACACTGCAGGCACTGTCGGCACTGCGGGCCCTGCAGGCGTCCCGGGCGGCTGATCAGCGCCGCCGCTCCAGCCGCGCCACCCGTCCCTTCTCCCCCGCCGCCCAGCACCCGGTGTCCGGCGCGCAGTCGACCGTGTCGAACGAACCCTCCTCCAGGGGCCGCCAGCTGCGGCCCCCGTCCGTGGTCACGTCCGTGCCCGTGGGTCCCACCGCGAGGGCCGTCCCCCGGCTGTACGGGAACCAGGCCGCGCCGGAGCGGTAGGCCGGCGGTGGCGCCGCGGCCTGGCGCCAGGTGCGTCCCCCGTCGGCGGAGACGGCCGCGGCCTGCGGGGAGGCCTGCCCGGTACGGTAGTCGCCGCCGACCGCGAGCCCCCGCGTACGGTCCCGGAAGGCGAGGGCGAAGACCCCGCGCGCCGGGTCGCCCGCCGGGACGGTGGATTCGGCGACCCGCCAGGTCAGACCGCGGTCCGCGGAGTGCAGGACCCGGGCGCTCGCCCCGCCGCCGGTGGCCAGCCAGACGTCGCGCGGGCCCGAGCTCACCAGGCACTGGCCGCTCGCGGCGAATCCCGCCTCGCCCGGCAGGGCCTCGGGCATGCCCGCGTCCGGCAGGACCCGCCAGTTCCGCCCGCCGTCGTCCGTGGCCAGGATGCGGAACCTGCCGTCCACCGGATCGCTCATCGCCAGCCCGTGCCGGGAGTCGAAGAAGGTGAGGCAGTCGTAGAAGGCGCGCGGGTCGGGGTTGCGGAAGGTCTCGGTCCAAGTGGCTCCGCCGTCCTCGGTGCGCAGCACCCGGGAGGCCTCACCCTCCCCGATCGACAGGGCCACGGCGCGCCGCGCGTCGAAGGCCTCGATGTCGCGGAGCTCCAGCCCCTCTGCGACCGCCCCGGGAGGCGAAACGTCACGCCAGGTGCGGCCGCCGTCCACCGTGCGCAGCACGGTCCCCTTGGAACCGGCCACCCAGGCCGTGTTCCGGCCGACCGCCGCGAGCCCGCGGAAGCGTACGTCCTTGCCGGTCTCCTTCAGCGCCCAGCCGGCGCCTCGTAAGTCCTGTGCCGGCGGGGCCGGTTCAGGGGACGCGGCCGCATCGGCCTGAGCAGGGGCGGCCAGTGCTCCCACGAGCAGGGCCGCCGCGCACATGCCGATTCCAACTTCCAGAAGTCTCATGGCGCCGGAAGCTAACGCACCCCGGATTCGCCGTCCAGAGCGCCTCCCGGCCGCACAACCCGCCCCTGGCGCCCCTGGCGCCGATCCCGCCCCGGTCCGTGCTCCGGGGTCACAGGCTCGCGTCGCGGTGGGTGGTCCGGCCGTCGACGACGGTGAGCAGCACGGGCAGGTCCGGCAGTTCGGTGGCCGCCACGGTGAGCGGGTCACCGGCGAGGACCGTCAGGTCGGCGCGGTGCCCGAGGGCGATCCGGCCCGCCAGGTGCTCCTCTCCGGCCGCGTGGGCGGCGTTGACGGTCATGCCCTGGAGGGCCTGCAGGGCGGTGAGGGCCTGCTCGGGGCCGTGCGGGGCCTGGGTGAGGTCGCGGCTGGGGCGGCGGTGGCGGGCGCCGCCCATGACACCCAGCGGCGGGTACGGGGCGATCGGCCAGTCCGAACCGAGGACCACGGTGGCTCCCGAGTCCCACAGGTCTCGGCAGCGCCAGGCGCGCGAGGCGCGCTCCTCGCCGAGGCGGCGCGACCAGTTGTCGGTGTGGTCGGCCCGGGTGAAGTCGCAGCAGTGGGTGGGCTGTACGGAGGCGATGACGCCCAGCTCGGCGAACCGGCGCAGGGTCTCGTCGGGGACGGTCTCGATGTGCTCGACCCGGTGACGCACCACGGACCGGGATGCGGCACCGAACCCGGACCCGGACCGGGACGCGGCACCGGCACCGTGCCGGGGAGCGCAGGACGCCTGCGCCTTCTCCACGGCGTCGAGGGCGTGCCGTACGGCGGCGTCGCCGATCGCGTGGGTGGCGGTGGGCACGCCGGCCCGGTGGAACTCGCCCACGATCCGCGTGTAGACATCGGGGTCGGGCCAGAAGGCGTGCGTGGACTCGCCGTTGCGGTCAGGGCGTTCCAGCCAGGCGGTGCCGTTGTCGATCGTGCCGTCCATGAAGATCTTGACGCCGTCGGTGCGCCAGAGCCGGCCGCCGGCGCCCTGCTGCGCGATGAGCGCGCGCACTCCGTCGGCGTCGATGCCGGGCTGGCACCAGGGCGCGACCCGCAGGCGCAGCGGCAGTTCTCCGGCGGCGTCGAGTTCGGCGTAGAAGGCGAGGCTGTCCCCGTTGGCGTCCATGGCGTGACCGCCGGTCAGCCCGGTGGCGGCCATCCTGCGCAGTGCGGCGGCCAGCCGGTCGCGGCGCTCCCGGCGGGTGGGCTGCGGGGCGATGCGCTCGACGAGTTCGCAGGCGGCGTCCTCCAGGAGCAGGCCGGTGGGCCGGCCGTCCGCGTCGCAGACGATCTCGGCGGAGGCCTGGTCGAAGGTGCGCGGCCCGTCCACTCCGGCGAGTTCGAGGGCGCGCCGGCTGGCCAGCATGGAGTGCGCGTCGAAGAGCAGGAGGAGGGCCGGTACGGCGCCGAGCACGGAGTCGAGGGGGGCGGTCCCGACGGGGCGGTCCCCGAAGGCATTGGGGTCCAGGCCCCAGCCGGTCAGCCAGCCGCCGGGCGCGAGCGCGCGTACGCCGGCGGCGAGCGTCTCGCGCAGCTGTTCCAGGTCGGTGCAGCCCGACAGGTCCAGCCCGTGGGTCAGTTCGGCGCCCGAAACGGGGTGGATGTGCCCGTCGACCAGGCCGGGGGTCACCACGGCCCCCTTGAGGTCGATCACCGTCGTCGAGGCGTCGGCGAGCGCGCGGATGCGGCTGTCGTCGCCCAGCGCGGTGATCTGCCCGCCGGATGCGGCCAGGGCGCTCTCCGGCAGGAACGCGCCCGTGGCCGGGTCGAGCAGGCGGGCGTTGAGCAGGGCGAGACGGGTGCGCACGGATCCTCCAGCGGGACGGGGGGCGGGGGGCAGCAGGAGCGGGGGCGAGGGGCCGGCGGCGAACGCGATCAGGCGTCGCCGGTCAGGGCCCCGCGGGGCAGGCCGAGTTCGCGTTCGGCGGTGGTGACGGCCATCCGGGTCACGGCTTCGGGGCGTCCGCGGACCTCGGTGTTGGCATGGGCGCCGAGGCCGTCGAGGACGACCAGGATCTGGACGGCGGTCACGTACGGGTCCTCCGTACGGAACTCGCCCCGCTCGACGCCCTCCCGGATCACGCCTTCCAGGCGGCCGCGCCACGCGCCCTCCTGCTCGGCGACCCGGTCGCGCAGGACGGGCCGGTAGCGGCTGAGGTGACGGGCGTTGATCCAGAGCCGGCTGACGGCGTCGTAGGCCTCGCCCGAGGTGCGGGCGAAGAACCGGGTCAGCCGGGCGCCCGCGGCCGGTCCGTCCCCGGCCTGTTCGTCCCCGGCCGGTCCGTCCCCGGCCGGTCCGTCCGCAGCCGGTCCGTCCGCAGCCGGTCCGTCCGCGCCGAGCGGCAGGAGTACCTCCAGCTCGGCCCCGGCGGCCGTCCCGAACGCCTCGGCGACCAGGTCCTCGACCGAGGGGAAGTAGTGGCTGATCAGCCCCGGTCGGACATCGAGTTCGTCGGCGATCCGGCGCAGGGTGAGGCACTCCAGCCCTTCGGACAGGGCGACGGCGGCGGCCGTGTCGACGATCTCGGCCCGACGGGCCTCCGGAGACTTGCGGATTCGCTTGCGCTGGACGCTTGACGACATACCCGGGATGCTATTGAGTGTGCGACCAATAAGCAAGCGAGGCGGTCACGCCCAGCACCCGGAGGTCCCCCATGGCGTCCCCGATCCCCGACCCGTCTCCCGGTTCGCACCCGGCCCCCGGAGCGCTCGGACAGGCCGAGCCGGCCCCCGAACGGGCGACGCGCATCGAGGCCCACGGCATCGACCACATCCCCGACGCGGAGCGCCACGGCCGCCCCCCGGACCTCTTCTCCGTCTGGGCGGCGGCGAACGTCAACTACCTCAGCCTGGTGATCGGCGGCGCACTGGTCCTGATGGGCCTGAGCCTGTGGCAGTCCGTCGCGGTGATCGTGGTCGGCAACCTGTTCTGGCTGCTCACCGGCCTGATCGCCACCTCGGGCCCGGCGGCCGGCGCACCCAGCGAGGTGATCACCCGGGCGATGTACGGCGTCATCGGCAACCGCGTGATGAACGCGGTCGGCGGCTGGCTGGTCTCCGTCTGCTACTTCGCGCTCAATCTGGCCGCCGCGGCGGCCGCCGCCTTCGCCCTCGTGGAACAGGCCGGAATCACGGCCGACACGGGGATCAAGGCCGTCGTCATCGTGGTCATCGCCGCACTCACCCTGACGATCAGCGTCTACGGCCACGCGATGATCATGAAGCTCTACCTCCCGATGACCCTGGCCCTGGCCGCCGCCTTCGCCGTCGTCGCCTTCGCCGTGCTCGGGCACACCGACTTCTCCTACCGGCCCGCCCCGGCCCTGACCGGGCTCGAACTCTGGGCGGCGCTCCTCGCCGGCACCACCCTGATCGCCTCCGGCCCGCTGTCGTACACCACCAGCCCCGACTTCTCCCGCTACCTGCCCCGCACTTCCTCACGGAAGGCGATCATCGGCTGGACCGCCCTCGGAGCCTTCCTGCCGAGCGTCGTGGTCTGCTCCCTGGGCGCGTTCGCCGCGACCGCGGTCGACATGAGCGATCCGCAGGCCGCGCTGGAGAAGATCCTGCCCGGGTGGTTCTACCCGGTCTTCCTGCTCGCCCTGATCCTCGGCACCGTCTCCGTCAACGCGCTGACCGCCTACAGCGCAGGTCTCGCCCTCCAGGCGGTCGGCGTCCGCATCCGCCGCTCGGTCAGCGTCCTCTTCGACGGAGCCGTTGCCGTCGCCCTGACCCTCTACGGCCTGCTCGTCTCCAACCTGCTGGACACCGTCAGCAACTCCCTCCAGCTGATCGTCGTCCTGATCGGTCCCGTCATGGCCGTCTACGCCACCGACGTCCTGCTGCGCCGGTTCCGCTACGACGGCCGGGCCCTCACGGACGAGACCCCCGGCAGCCCCTTCTGGTACACGGGCGGCGTCAACCTGGCGGGCGCCCTCGCGCTCGCGGCCGGGGTGGGCGCGGCCGTCCTCTGCGTCAACACGCTCTACACCGGGCCGGTCGCCTCGGCGCTCGGCGGCATGGACCTCTCCCTGCCCGTCGGCATGACCGTCTCCGCCACCCTCTACGCGCTCCTGATGCGGCCCCTTAGGCCTGTGGAGTGATCGGTAACAAGCCCTTCTGGGAGGCCCCCCGGCCCCTCTGCGATTCGGGGGCCACCTTCGCGCACATCCTCCCACCCGGTCACTCTGTGCGATCACACAGAGCGGTTCCGGCCAATCGGTGACACAGCTCACGCAACGGCCCATGCACGGATTTGCCGATTCCGGCGTCTATCGGGTTGCCGGGCCCCGCCCCGCCGTCCGGCAGCAGATCCGCCGCAAGGGAGTGAGCCTTGATCACTGTCATCGAGCAGGCCGCACAGGCCCGTCTGGTCGCCACCGCGCCGAAGGTCGAGACCGTGCCCGTCACCCTCTGCTACGACCGTGCGGATCCTTTCGCCGTGCGCATGGCCTTCCCCGCCCCGGCCACGCTGGAGGGCGTCGAGGTCTCGTGGACCTTCTCGCGCGAACTGCTGGAGTCCGGGCTGGACCGCCCGTCGGGCTGTGGCGACGTACGCGTGCGCCCGTACGACGGCGACCGGACCACCATCGAGTTCCACGCGACCGAAGGCGTCGCGATCGTGCTGATGCTGACGGCCGAGCTGCACCGCTTCCTGGAGCGGGCGGCGACCGTGGTGCCGCCCGGTCTCGAACACCTCTACCTGGACATGGACCACAGCCTGGCCGAGCTGATGCGCGACACCTGCTGAGTAATTCGATTGCGGGCGGCTCCGGCCGCCCGTAGCTTCGAAGACGGCCCATCACCGTCGAAACGGAGCAGGACATTGCTCGTCTGAGGTTCGAGACACCGACCGCTGTGACCTTCGACATCACCGTCACCGTCATTCTCTGAGCGTCGGCTGTCTCCCC
Organism: Streptomyces sp. NBC_01232; assembly: GCF_035989885.1. GTDB lineage: Bacteria > Actinomycetota > Actinomycetes > Streptomycetales > Streptomycetaceae > Streptomyces. Next base: position 6,769,938 of record NZ_CP108518.1, on the reverse strand, counting down.
GCGTTGCACGCACCACTCACGCAACCTGGAGGCCTCCATGAGTCACGCCCCTGCTTTCATCACCTGCTCCGACCTGTCCTTCGACTGGCCCGACGGCACCCCCGTCTTCGACGGGTTCCAGCTCTCCGTGGGACCCGGCCGCACCGGCCTGATCGGCCTCAACGGCTGTGGGAAATCCACCCTGCTGAAGCTGATCGCCGGTGAACTGACCCCGGCCGGGGGCCAGTCATCCGTCGCCGGCTCGGTCGGCCACCTCCCGCAGAACGTCACCCTCGACACCGCGCTGCGCGTGGACGAGGCGCTCGGCATCCACACCACCCGCGCCGCACTCCACGCCATCGAGGCGGGCGAGGCAACCGAGGCCAACTTCGGTGCCGTCGGCGACGACTGGGACGTGGAGGAGCGGGCCCTGGCCACGCTCGACCAGCTGGGCCTCGCCCGGATCGGCCTGGACCGCACCGTCGGCGAGCTGTCGGGCGGCGAGTCCGTACTGCTGCGGCTGGCCGCCCTGCTGCTCGCGCGCCCCGACGTCCTGCTGCTGGACGAGCCCACCAACAACCTGGACCTGCGGGCCCGGGGCCGCCTGTACGAGGCGGTCGAGTCCTGGTCCGGGGTGATGCTCCTGGTCAGCCACGACCGGGAACTGCTGGAGCGGGTCGATCAGATCGCCGATCTGCGGGAGGGCGAAGTCCGCTGGTACGGAGGGAACTTCACGGACTACGAGGCCATGCTCGCCGCCGAGCAGGAATCGGCCGAGCGGATGGTCCGGGTCGCGGAGGCCGACGTACAGCGCCAGAAGCGCGAACTGGCCGACGCCCAGGTCAAACTGGCGCGGCGCAAGCGGTACGGACAGAAGATGTACGACAACAAGCGCGAGCCGAAGATCGTGATGGGCGCCCGCAAGCGCGCAGCGCAGGAGTCGGCGGGCAAGCACCGGATCATGCACACCGAGAAACTGGCACAGGCGAAGGACCGCCTGGACCAGGCGGTGGAAGCGGTGCGCGACGACGACGAGATCCGCATCGAACTGCCCGCCACCGAGGTCCCGCCGGGCCGGCGGGTCCTGACCCTGAGCGATCTGCGCCTGGCCCACGGAGCCGCCGTACCGGGCGAGTGGGAACTGCGGGGTCCGGAACGGATCGCGCTGGTCGGCCGCAACGGGTCGGGCAAGACCACGCTGCTGCGCACGATCGCGGGGCAGCTGCCGCCGGTGTCCGGTGAGGCGGTGGCGCACGTGACGACGCGCTTCCTGCCGCAGCGCCTCGACGTCCTGGACGAGAGCCGTTCGGTGGTGGAGAACGTGGCACGGTTCGCCCCGCAGGCCACGAACAACGTGATCCGGGCGCGGCTCGCGCACTTCCTCTTCCGCGGCGCCCGGGCGGACCGCCCGGCCGGCACCCTGTCGGGCGGCGAACGCTTCCGGGCAGCGCTGGCGGCCCTGCTGCTGGCGGAGCCCGCTCCGCAGCTGCTGATGCTGGACGAGCCGACGAACAACCTGGACCTGGCCAGCGTGCGGCAGCTGACGAACGCGCTGGAGTCGTACCGGGGCGCGCTCGTGGTGGCGAGCCACGACGTGCCGTTCCTCGAGTCGATCGGCATCACGCGGTGGCTCATGCTGGACGGGGAACTGCGCCCGTCGACGGCCGAGGAGGTCCGGGACCGGCTCTGGTCCAACGACTGAGGCCGCCCCTCGGCCGCCGGCGCCGTCGCTCTCGGACGTCTGTCCCGCGCAGGTCGCGTCCCTGGCGTCGGCGCCGGCGGCCGAGGGAGGCCCGGCCCGGCCCAGGATGCGGTGCCGCTGCGATTCCGCGACCGGCGCATCCGGGGATCCCGGCGAAGCGGAATCTATTTTCTGCCGTCAAAACGACGGACCACCGACCACCTGCTGGCGTGATTTTGGCCCCTGGATGCCCGCTCTCACCCGCCATAAACTGCCCAGATAACTGGATGTAACTGGACATACACCCACCGGGGGCTTGGCTGGCCTTGACGTCACGCTTAACCTACGACTCCGTAGGCTACGGAACCGTAGGTAGTTCGCTTTACACCCAGGAGTACCCGTGACGATCACCTCTCCCCACCTCGGCAGCTCGGAGGCGTGGACGGACGCCAAGCTGCTGTTCGCGCTGGAAGAAGTGGTCGAAAAGGAGCTCAACCGCCATCTGAAGGTCACCAAGGACTGGATGCCCCACGAGTACGTTCCGTGGAGCGAGGGCCGGAACTTCCCCGGCTTCTTCGAGGACGGCGAAGCCTGGGACCCGCAGCAGTCCAAGGTCACGGACATCGGCAAGATCGCGCTGGTCGTGAACCTGCTGACCGAGGACAACCTCCCCAGCTACCACCACGAGATCGCGACGCTCTTCGGCCGCAACGGCGCCTGGGGCACGTGGGTGCACCGCTGGACCGCCGAGGAGGGCCGCCACGGCATCGTGATGCGCGACTACCTGCTGGCCTCGCGCGCCGTGGACCCGGACAAGCTCGAAGCGTTCCGCATGCAGCACATGTCGGAGGGCTTCGAGTCCGACAACCGCCACTCGATGCTGCACTCGGTGGCGTACGTGGCCTTCCAGGAGCTCGCGACCCGCATCTCGCACCGCAACACCGGCCACCAGTCCGGTGACCCGGTCTGCGACCGGATGCTGGCCCGCATCGCGCAGGACGAGAACCTGCACATGGTCTTCTACCGCAACCTGCTGGGCGCGGCCTTCGAGATCGCCCCGGACCTCACCATGCAGGCCGTCCGGGACGTCGTCGTCAACTTCCGGATGCCCGGACACGGCATGCCCGGCTTCGAGCGCATGGCCGCACAGATGGCCATCGGCGGGGTCTACAACATGCGGATCCACCACGACGACGTGCTGAGCCCCGTGATCCGCTTCCTCAAGATCATGGACATCGACGGTCTCGGCCCCGACGGCCAGAAGGCCCAGGAGGAGCTCGGCATGTTCATGAACGGCCTGGACGCCGAGGCCCGCAAGTTCGACGAGAAGCTGGCCGCGCGCGCGGCCCGCCTCGCCGCCCGCAAGGGCTGACCGATTTCCGCTCGCTCGGGCGAGTGACGCCGATTGCCCTGGTAGAGCCGCGCTCTGCCAGGGTTTCGCGTCATGACCTCGCTCCAGGTGGACATCGACCAGCTGACCCGTCTGACACGCGCCCTGGACTCCTCTCTGGCCTCCCTGCGGGAGGCCCGGCGCGCCCTGGACCACGTACGGCCCGACCAGCTGGGCACGGCGGACCTCGACGCGGCCTGTGACGGCTTCCAGGAACGCTGGGCCTACGGCGCGCAGGAGCTGACCAAACGCGTCAAGGACGTACGGGAGGGCGTGGACCGCAGCGCCGCGGAGTACGCGGAGCTGGACCAGGCCATCCGCGCGGCCTTCCTCCGCGTGGCAGCCGCGCGTGGCTGAGTACGCGGCGCTGGGATTCGACCCGGCCCCGGGCAATCCCGCGACGGTCCTGGCCCTGGCCAAGAAGCTCAGCGCCTCGGCCGCCTCCCTCGGGGAGGCCTCCCGGGTGGTGAAGGACCTGGTCTCCCACAGCGCGGCCTGGCAGGGCGAGGCCGCCACCGCCTTCCGCGCCTCCCTCTCGAAGGACCTCCCGCGCTATCTCGGCTCGGCCCACACCTCCCTCGCGGAGGCGGCCCGTCGCCTCACGGGATGGCACGACACCCTGGTCTCCCACCGAGCGCTGGCGACCCGGTACGAGTCCCGGGCCGCCGCGGCGAAGACGGAGGAGGCCCTCACGGACGCCCGCCGCCTGGCGAACGAACTGGCCACGGAACACGCGGCGGCGGCCCGCCGGGTGGCGAAGACCCTGAACGCGGCGACGGACCACCTGGCCCCGAAGGAACCGGGCCTACTGGCCTCCATCTGGAACAAGATCGTCGAAGACCCGGCGGACGCGATGTCGAACGCGTCGGCAATGCTGGGCTTCGTCGGCGCCTTGGTTGCACTCGCCTGCCCGCCGGCGGGACTCGCCATCATGCTCGTCGGGAGCGGCCTCTCCCTGGCGGCCCTGGCGATGCACACCTCGGACCCGAAGTTTCGCAAGTCCCTGACCGACGGCTTCACCAAGGGCCAGTTCGACGCGGACTTCTGGAAGAGCAGCGTGACACTGATGGGCGACACCGTCGGCGTAGTCCCTGGTGTGGCAGCGGTCGCCTCCGGCGCGAAGGCCGGCACGGCGGCAGCCCGGGCCGCGATGGCCGCCGCCCCGGAAGGCAGCGCCGTGGCGGGTCTCGCCCCTGGAGCCACCGCGTTCCGGCAGTCGGCATGGAGCACTTCGGAGGATCTGCGTCAGTTGGACAGTCCCCTCACCGGCTGGGCCATGCGGTCATCGACTCAAGAAGCCCGAGACCGGGTGGGCGTGGCCGCGGCAGGTACGGGTGCCCTTACCGCCGTGGGGGACTACGCGTCGGACGACGAATCGCTCGAACAAGGCTCGACAGCGGTTGACGGCACTCGAGGGGTCCTGGACGATGCGCCCTCAGCCATCAGGAAATCGGGCCACGTCTGGTCGGTGCTGCGGCCATGACTCAGCAGGGCAGCATCCCATCGTTCTGGTACCGCCTGCCTCCCGGATTCCACGACGTCGATCCCGGCGACAGAGCGTCCTTGAACGCGATCGCCGAGGTCCTGGGCAGTCCCGATGCCCAACATGAGCTGTCCCAACTCATGGACTCCCTTGAGGGACTGGCAGCCCACAACGTCGTACACACTGCGATCGGCTTTCACCCCGAGGAGCCGTCCGGCATCGCCACCTCGCTGTTCTCCATTGCAGTCCGACAGGTCGGGCAGCCCAATCCGCGCCTCGCCGTGGCACGCACCGCTTTGGCCATCGCCAACTCCCCGCTGTGGACCAAGGTCCATCGCAGGCTCATTGATCTGCCGTCAACTCTCCCGTGCTGTCTCGTCGCCGGCATCATTTCGGTCCCTGAGGTGGAACGTCATCTGTTTCAGGCCAGGGTTTCGACCGTGCATCCGGATGGAATCCACTTGCTCGTCCTGGACCTGACCAGCGCTTCCATCGAGCATGCCGAGGCCTACACCGACATCCTCGAAGCGGTTGCACACACCTTCGGCTTCACCGACCCGGACTCCGGCCCAGGTGCATCGACAGCGGCCGGGACCTCACGCATCCTGGAGGTACTCCGATGAGCATCACGCTCAACAAGGCGGCCTGGGACCATCCTCCGACCGTGGTCGGCTACAAGCGATTGGCTCTTCGCCGCCTCGGATGGGTGGTCAGCCTCGGAGGGCCTCCGCTGGCCGCCCTGGCGTGCATCGGCCTCATCCGGCATGCGGGATTGGCCTTCGCCCTCTTGACCATGCTTGCTGCACCGCTTTTCCCTTGGGTCGTCATCGCCTACTTCCGGCGGCGGCGCGTCGCCGCCGTGCTCCAGTCCTATCCCTGGCGCGAGTGGCCGTGCCGACACCCACGTCGGCCGCCCGGAAGCCCAGCAACCGTCGCCATCCCGTTCCGGGAGGACTTCACGGCCATGTTCCGGATCATCCCGTTCCCCGTCCCGCTCGCCATCCTGGAGGACGATCACCCCGACCGGATCTGGTTCGCGGGAGACCCCCGGTTCGGTGGCGTCGTATCGCCCGTCGGGGGCCATTACCCCGTGCGCGTCGTGCCCCACACACCGCGACGGGAGGAGTGCGGTGGTGAGGGATTCGACCTCGCGCGGCGAGTGGGGCTGGTCCGTGGCAGCGGGAAGGGGACGCGCACCTGATCAGCGGCGGCCGGGGCGCAGGGCGAGGCGCTCGGACTCCGACAGGCCGCCCCAGACTCCGAAGCGCTCGTCGTTGGCCAGGGCGTACTCCAGGCACGCCGCCCGCCCCTCGCATTCCCCGCACAGCCGCTTCGCGTCGCGCAGAGAGGATCCGGGCTCCGGGAAGAAGAACCCGGGGCCTATCTGGGCACAGAGGGCGAGGTCGTACCAGGCGGTGTCAGTGGTTGCGGCAGTGGTGTTCATCGACATGCCGGTGATACTTACCGCCGCGGATGGACGTCCGATCAACGACTGATCAACACCCTGTCATGACCCCGGTGTCGACACGCTGCCGACGCCCGCGAACCGTGCCCCGAAGGAGTCCGCCGGCCACCGTCCATGCCCGTCGAGCATCGCATCCCGCACTGACAGCGGCGCCGCTCGGGCACTGAGTGAACGACCGTGCGTTCGGTAGAATGGCGCCATGGCTGACGGACGCGTGGAACGTGGTAACCAGACGCGACGGGCCGTCCTCGACCGGACGGTGAACGTCGCCTCCGTGGAGGGTCTGGAGGGCCTCTCCCTCGGGAAGATCGCGGCGGACCTCGGTCTGAGCAAGAGCGGGGTCTTCGCGCTCTTCGGCTCCAAGGAGGATCTGCAGCTCGCCACCGTCCGCGCCGCCGTGGACGTGTTCGTGGACGATGTTGTGCGGCCCGTGCGCCGGGACCCCGACGGGCTCGCCAAGGTGTGGCGGCTGTGCGAGCGCTGGCTCGACTACTCCGGGCGCCGGGTCTTCCCCGGCGGATGCTTCTTCTACGCCGTCTCCGCGGAGTTCGACGCCCGACCGGGCCCCGTCCGGGACGAGATCGCCAAGGTGCGCTCCGACTGGACGCGCTATATCGAGCGGCTGCTGGACGAGGCGCGGCTGGCGGGCGGATTCCGGGACGCCTCCGACGCGGAAGAGGTGCCGCAGCTCGCCTTCGAGTTGACGGCCCTGATGGAACTGGCCAACTCGCACTCCGTCCTGCACGAGGACCCGTTGGCGTACGAGCGGGCCGGACGCGGCATCCTGCGTCGACTGCGTGCGGTGGCGGCCGCTCCGGACGAACTCCCGGAACGACCGCCTGCGTTCAGCTCGCCTTCCTGACGCCACCCCTCATGTGCGCCCTGCGGGTGCGGGCGCAGTATCGACCTCCGTCTCGGGCTCGGGCGCGCGCTCGGAGCGTGTGAACTCGACCGCCGTCGCGATGACATCGGGGTCGGTGAGGATGCGGCCGTGACCGAGCCCCGTGGTCTCGATCAGGCGGGCCTGCGCGCCGTACGCGGCCGCGATCGCGCGGGACTGGGCGGGGGTGATCACGTCGTCCTCGGTGTCGTGGACGAGGAGGATCGGCGCCAGCATGCCCTCGAAGCGGCGGCGGGCATCGAGCCGCTGCCAGATGCCGGGGTCACCGGGGAAGAGGCGGCGCTCGACGTGGGTGCGCAGTACGCGCCCGACGCGTTCGCGCAGGTTCAGGCCGGCGCGGAAGCGTTCCACGAGGTGATCGAAGTCGGCCACGCCGCCGATACCGACGACACGGTCGACCCGCATGCCGTCGTACAGCATGGAGAAGGTGGCGAGCACGCCGAAGGAGTGGGCCACGACGGCCGAGAAGTCTCCGTGCTCGGCGTGCAGTCGGCCGATGATGGTGCGGTAGTCGAGGATCGTTGAGGCGCGGCCGTCGGACTCGCCGTGCCCGGGGGCGTCGAAGGCGATCACGGTGCGGCCCTGGGCCCGCAGGGCCTCGACGAAGCCGGCGAACCGTGAGGCGCGCGAGGACCACCCGTGGACGATGAGAACGGGCCTGTCCCCCTCCCCCCAGCGGTACGTGGTCACGGCCGTGCCGCGCACGTCCATCCGCCCCCGTTCGGCCCGCGCCATCACCTCCGCCTCCCGGGGCTTCAGCCGCGCCCGCCCGAGGGGCCGGACGAACAGCGCGAAGGCCGGGGGCCCGGCCAGTCCCGGGGCGAGCCGGGCGGTGACGTTGAGGGTGGTGCTCAGGAGTGAAGCCATGGGATGCATGCGCGGGTTCTCCGGAATTCTCCTCAGGGCGGCCAGGTGCCGAGGGCAAGCCGATGAGCAGATATTAGCACGATCGTTCGTGTTGTTTTATGTCCTGTCGACGCCGCGCGCACCCACATCCGGTGTCCGCTGTCATCCAGCCGAGGCGTCTTGCCGGCGAGCACAGTTGTTGCGGCTTCTTGGCCAGCGAACCTAGGCGCGTGAGGCGAGGAGTCGGGCCGCGGCGGCTTCTAGCTCAGCGCGAAGCACCTGCTGGCATTCCAGCGGTGCGCACACCGCAAAGCCGTAGGTGCGGATCTCGCCCGACAAGACCACTTGGAGGTACTCGGGCCCACCCGCTTCTTCACGGCCCAACAGGATTTCGACGGTGAGTCGAGCACCGTCCGCGAGTCGGCGCGATCCGCTCTGCGGTTCGCCGTCAACCAGCACGAACTCCTTCTCATACCGGCCTTCGGGTGGGCAGGCCAGCAGCCACTGGGCGAACGCGGCGGCCCGCGGTGCGCCACCCGTCAGTGTCGTGCGTCCGATGAAGTACGCGTCGAGGCACCAGGTACCGTCCGGGTCCTTGTTGATCGCCAACCACAGGTCGTCAACGGGCATGCCAGCGTCGTGGCTGCCACGCCAACTGAACCGAAACCCTGCCTCATCGTGCTCGCCGGACACTGTCGATCCTTCTCTCTCCCCGAACTGCGGTTGGCAGTAGACCTGACGCAAGTCGTCTGTCAACGAACATAGTCCGGCCGGGTCAGAGCATGACCGGCGACTATCTACGCTGACGAAGGACATCCGCATCCACATTCAGTGCCCACATTCACTGCCCGGCCTCGTGGCCGTGGGCCAATGACCGGACGCAGGAGGCCACTTGAACAGGAAAAACGCAACTTCGACAGGGTCCGCATAGGCAGCTACCTTCACCTGGTCCTCGGCGATCGCCCACGGTCGCACAGGAGTTCTTTCAAGCCGAGCCGCCCGCCACGGGACGAATTGGCCACCGGACCGGGTCCACACCAGGGATCCCCGCCAGGGAGAGACGCATGCCCCATCTTGCGCTGTACACATTCGGCGTCCTGAAGTCACCTCTCGCCGATCCCGCACCCCTCACGCGCGAACTCCACGACAGCGGCGAGGCCATCTACCGGAAGATCAGCCAGCACCCCGGATACCTCGCTCGCGCCGAAGCGGCAGACGGCGACCGGGGCACACACTTCGACTTGGACTGGGGTCCATGGGGAGAGTTCGTCGTACCGACCTGGTACGGCAAGGGCCGTACGGTGGAAACCACTGCCCTGGCCGCCGCCCTCTCGCTCTGGACCGACCTGGGCTCCGCCTTCGACGCCATCTACACCGGTCTGCACCGTGAGGCGCTGAACAGGCGTTACGACTGGTTCGAGCAGACAACGGAACACCCGCTCCACGTGCTCTGGTGGGTCGCCGACGGCGTGATACCCACCTGGCAGGAGGGGGTTTCGAGGCTGGAACACCTCCACGGCCACGACTCCGCGCCGCAGGCCTTCACCTTCCGCCGCTCCTTCGATCCAGACGCAACTCCCACCAGGATCAAAGGCGTCGGACCCCAGAGCGACCGGGTTCGCTGACAAGCGAAGCCCGACCGACCGCCCGGGCTACCGTGTCGGCCATGCCGACACAGCACGGGGCGTTCAGCGTGGACCCAGGCGTTGAACTGCCCGTTCCCGCACCGGGCGAGGTGTGGACCGTCGGTGCCGTCATCCTCAACGGCGCCGGTGAAGCCTTCGCCCAGAAGCGCAGCCCGGGCCGCCGGCTCTTCCCGGACACCTGGGACATCGTCGGTGGCCATGTCGAGGCCGGGGAAACCCTCTTGGAGGCTCTCGCCCGCGAGGTCGAGGAAGAGACCGGCTGGCGGCTCCGCCGCGTACGGCGAATCCTCGGCACCACCAGCTGGACCGGGGACGACGGCGCCGGACTCCGCCACGAGGCCGACTTTCTCGTCGACGTCGAGGGCGACCTGGAGCATCCCGCACTGGAATGGTCCAAGCGCTGCGCCTACGGCTGGTTCGGTCCGGACGACGACCTCGCCCTCCTCAAGGAGAACCGTCTGCCCGGAGAGTTCCTGATCCACGACCTGATCGCGCGCGCCGTGGCAGGACCCTAGGGATCAGGGTCTTCGCGGTCGGTCGGTCGGCTGGTCGGGCGGCGGCGGTTGTCAGTCCTCGTGCTTCGCCCGGCTGGGCTGGACGCGCTTGGGTTCGCCGGGCATCTTCGGGTAGTCCGGGGGGTAAGGCATGTCGCCCAGGCCGTGCTCGTGTTCGTCGCGGGCCGCGAGGTCCAGTACGGCGTCCAGGGCGAAGGCATGGTCGTCCATGTCCGCGTGCAGATCGCCCAGTTCGGCGAAGCGGGCCGGCATGGTCACGATGTCGAAGTCGCGGGGCTCCGCGTCGTCCACCTCGTCCCAGCGCAGGGGCGCCGACACCGGGGCGTGCGGGCGTGGGCGGACCGAGTAGGCGGAGGCGATCGTGCGGTCGCGTGCCGTCTGGTTGTAGTCGACGAAGATCCGCTCGCCGCGCTCCTCCTTCCACCAGGCCGTCGTGACCTTGCCCGGCATACGGCGTTCCAGTTCCCGGCCGAGGGCGATGGCGCACCGCCGGACCTCGGTGAAGGTCCAGCGCGGCTCGATCGGCACGAAGACGTGGAGCCCGCGGCCGCCCGAAGTCTTGGGCCAGCCGCGCAGGCCCAGTTCCTCCAGCAGGGCGCGCAGTTCGTGGGCGGCCGCCACCGCGTGGTGGTAGTCGGTGCCCGGCTGCGGGTCCAGGTCGATCCGGAGCTCGTCGGGACGGTCGGTGTCCTCCCGCCGCACCGGCCAGGGGTGGAAGGTGAGGCAGCCCAGGTTGGCCGCCCACAGGACGGCGGCCGGCTCGGTCGGGCAGATCTCGTCGGCCGTGCGGCCGCTCGGGAAGGCGATGTGGGCGGTGGGGATCCAGTCGGGAAGGTTCTTCGGTGCCCGCTTCTGGAAGAAGGACTCGCCCTCCACCCCGTCCGGGAAGCGCTCCAGGGTCGTGGGCCGGTTGCGCAGGGCGCGCGTGATGCCGGGCGCGACCGCCAGGTAGTACTCGGCCACGTCCCTCTTGGTGAGGCCGCGCTCCGGGAAGTACACCTTGTCCGGGCTGGACAGCCGTACCGTCCGCCCGCCCGCATCCAGCTCGATCGCACTACCGGCAGCACCCATGTGCGCCACGGTAGGCGGGCCCGGTCATACGCGCATACCGGGCGGGTCCGGACGTACCACCGCAGAATCAGTGGCATGGATCTGCCAGTGATGCCGCCCGTGAAGCCGATGCTCGCCAAGTCCGTGGCGAAGATCCCGCACGGAATGCAGTACGAGGCCAAGTGGGACGGCTTCCGGGCCATCGTGTACCGCGACGGCGATGAGATCGAGCTCGGCAGCCGCACGGGCAAGTCCCTGACCAGGTATTTTCCCGAACTGGTGGAGTCGCTGAAGAGCAATCTGCCGAGCCGTTGCGTGATGGACGGCGAGATCGTGATCGTTCATGGCGGGCGCCTCGACTTCGACCGGCTGACCGAGCGGATCCATCCCGCGCAGTCCCGTGTCGCCCTGCTGGCCGAGACCACACCCGCCGGCTTCGTCGCCTTCGACCTGCTCGCCCTCGGCGACGAGTCGCTGCTCGACACCCCGCTCGCCGACCGCCGTACCGCCCTCGCCCGGTCCCTCTCCACTGCTCGGCCCCCCGTGCATCTCGCGCCCGCGACCACCGATCCCGCGCTCGCGCAGGAGTGGTTCGAGCGATTCGAGGGCGCCGGGCTCGACGGGGTGATCGCCAAACCGCTCGATCTCCCCTACCGGCCCGATGCGCGCCTCATGTTCAAGGTCAAACACCAACGTACGGCCGACGTCGTCGTCGCGGGTTTCCGTTTCCACAAGAGCGGTCCGATTGTCGGATCGCTGCTGCTCGGCCTGTACGACGCCCAGGGCGCACTCCAGCACGTGGGCGTGTGCGCCGCCTTCCCCATGAAGCGCCGCGCCGAGCTGGTGGAGGAACTGGAACCCCTGCGGATGGCCGATCCGGCCGGCCACCCCTGGGCCGCCTGGGCAGAGGAGTCCGCCCACGAGAGCGCCCGGCTGCCCGGCGCCCAGAGCCGCTGGACCGGCAAGAAGGACCTGTCCTGGGTCCCGCTCCGCCCCGAGCGGGTCGTCGAGGTGCGGTACGACCACATGGAGGGCGACCGCTTCCGGCACACCGCGCAGTTCCACCGCTGGCGCGCCGACCGGACTCCCGAGAGCTGCACCTACGCCCAGTTGGAGGAGGTCGTCGGCTACGACCTCGCCGAAGTCCTCGGCCCCCCTGCCGGCGGTACGAACGGTACGAGCGATACCGCCGGCTGAGCGGCCGCCCCTCCGGCCCGCCCCCGGCCGCCCCGCCGTCCTGACACGCCCCCGCCCCCGCCACGACCGACGGCGCCCCGCCTCATCCCGCCGTCAGCTTCTCCCACTCCTCCCGGTCCGGCCCCGTCGCGTTCGGCGCGTAGTCCGGCCGGGCCGCCAGCCAGCGCGCCACCCGGGCGCGGACCTCCGGATCCGCGTACGCCCGCTCCGGCGGCTCCACCAGGTGCCGGACCCGCGCCCTCGCCCGCATCACCTCGGGATCCTCCAGCGCGCAGTCGAACAGCGCGGACACCTCGCGCGCCGTCCCGCCGCGCCCGGCCCGCGTCGCGAAGCGCTCCCCGATGGCCGCGTCGGCGACCACCTGGAAGTCGAACCACGGCTTCAGGGTGCGTTGCGCCCAGGCGTGGTGATCGACGGCGTACTTCGCCGAGCCCGGGTCGCGGTGCACCGTACGGGCCACCCTGCGCGCCGCCCACAGGGCCAGCGAGGTGCCCTGCCCGAGGGTCGGGTTGGTGTGGGTGATCGAGTCACCGACCGGCACCAGTCCCGTCACCACCGGGCCCCGTTCGTCGACCAGCGCACTCCACCGGTTGTCCAGGCTCGCCGTGGCCAGGACGCCCGACAGCGGCTCGGCACCCAGCGCCAGCCAGGCCGCGCCGGGCGGGAAGGCGCGCGCCGCCGCCTCGAAGACGGCCGGGTCGCGCAGCGCCGATCGGGTGGTGTCCTCGGTGTGCACGAACAGCGTCACGGCGAACGCCCGGTTGTCGGCCGGGAAGACGGCGCAGCCGGCGAAGGCCCCGCCGGTGACCGCCCACGGCCGGCGCGGCCCCTCCTCCATGCCCTCCGGCAGCCGGTACCAGCGGCAGAAGTACGCGAGCCCGGTGCGGTGCCGTTCCACGAGCGGCGGCCGGCAGCCCACCTCGGCCAGCCTGCGTTCGGTGCCCCCGCGCCGCCCGCAGGCGTCCACGACCAGGTCCCCCGGGTAACTCCCGGTCTCGGTGGTCACTCCCGTCACACGGATCCCGCACCCCTGCCCGAGCTCGAGCCCGCTCCCGCTCCCGCTCCCGCTCCCGCTCCCGGCCCCCATAGTGCTCCCGTTGCCCCCGGACGGCCCCGGGGCCGTGATCAGTCCGGTGACCGGCTCCCCGTACCGGACGACGACCCCCGGTTCCGCGCGCAGCGCCGTGGCCAGCGCGCTCTCCAGCACGATGCGCCGGGCCTGCAGCATGACGAGGTCATCGTCACCGGGCAGTGCGGGCGGGCGGGCGTCGAACCAGTCCAGTTCGTGCCGTTCGCGGGCGCCGAGCCGGAGCATCTCCTCGTGGACGTCCGGAAGATCGCCGCGCAGGACGTTGCGCGCCGCCCCGAGCAGCACGTGCGGCTGGGCCGCCTGCGGTACGGTCGGCCGCCGCCAGCCGAAGAAGTCACGGTCGAGCTCGGTGCCCGGGGCCCGCGCGTCGCGCTCGAAAACCTCGGCCGTGTGGCCCTGCCGCGCCGCGAGCAGGGCGGTGGCGGGCCCCGCGACACCTCCGCCGATGACCAGCACATGTGCCATGGAGCGTCCCCCCGAGCTGTTGGACCGTACGACGATCACACCGCTCAGAGCCTGCACGCGCCGGGGCCGCCCGAAACCCGCACAGATGTCCGGTAATCGCTCAGATGCCCGCCCGGTGGGCCTCCACGGCCCGTCTGGTCTCCTCCTCGATGAGGTCGTTGTTGATGGCCGCGGCCGCCTGTGCCCCCTGGGCGGCCGCACCCGCGACCTTCTCCAGCGGGGAGGTCACGTTGCCCGCGACCCAGACCCCGCGCAGCGCGGTGGCCCCGGTGGCCGGATCGGATGCGACGCAGGTGCCGATCGTGCTGCCGTCCCGTTCCATGACCGTGGCCGGCAGGCCGAGGCCGGTCAGGACGCCCGAGCGGGCGGTGAACCGCGGGGCCACCACCAGGGCCCGGCACTCCACCTCGGCGCCGCCCGCCAGGGTCACCGCGGTCAGCCGGTCGTCCCGGACCGCGAGACCGGTCACCTCGCCCTCCACGACCGGGACACCGAGGGCGGCCAGCAGTTCCCGGTCCTCGGCGGTGAGCCGCCAGCTGTGCGCCAGCAGGGTGGTGCGCTCGCTCCAGTGCCGCCAGAGCTGGGCCTGATGCACGGCGAGGGGGCCGTCGGCCAGAACCGCGATCGGCCGGTCCGCGACCTCCCAGCCGTGGCAGTACGGGCAGTGCAGCACGTCCCGCCCCCAGCGCGCGCGGAGACCGGGCACGTCGGGCAGCTCGTCCACCAGGCCGGTGGCGACCAGCAGCCGGCGCGCCCGCACGGTGCTGCCGTCCCCGCAGCGGACCAGGAAGCTCCCGTCGGGCAGCCGGTCCGCGGCGACGGCCCTGCCCGCCCGGACCTCCCCGCCGTAGCCGGTCACCTCCGCACGCCCCTTGGCCAGCAGGTCCGCCGGGCTCTCGCCGTCCTGGCCGAGGTATCCGTGCAGGTGAGCGGCCGGGGCGTTGCGCGGGCTGCCGGAGTCGATCACCAGTACCGAACGGCGGGACCGGACCAGGGTCAGTGCCCCGGCGAGCCCGGCGGCGCCGCCGCCCACGACCACCACGTCGAAGGAGCTGTCCATTGCGTTGTCCATGGAAGTGAGGGTCTGCCCACGGCGGCCCACTTGACAAATGTTCTTGCCGAACCGGCAAATGGAGTCATGGCCACAGAGGAGCAGGACGAGGAACTCGCCGGGGTGCTCACCGCCGTGGGCCCGCGGCTGCGCGCGATGCGGCAGCAACGCGGCACCACGCTGGCCCAGCTCAGCGAGACCACCGGCATCTCGCTCTCGACCCTCTCCCGGCTGGAGTCCGGGCAGCGCAGGCCGACTCTGGAGCTGCTGCTTCCGCTGGCCAGGGCGCACCGGGTGGCGCTCGACGAGCTGGTCGGCGCCCCGGAGACCGGGGATCCCCGGATCCGCCCGCGCCCCTTCGTCCGGCACGGCAGCACCTACGTGCCGCTGACCCGGAACTTCGGCGGTGTGCACGCCTTCAAGCAGATCCTCCCGCCGCTCGACGGTCCGACGCCGGAACCGGAACTGCAGGTCCACGAGGGCTACGAGTGGCTGTACGTGCTCTCCGGACGCATCCGGCTGCTGCTCGGCGAGCACGATCTCGTGCTCGGCCCCGGCGAGGCCGCCGAGTTCGACACGCGCACCCCGCACGCCTTCTTCAACGCGGGTTCGCAGCCGGCGGAGTTCCTCAGCCTCTTCGGCCCCCAGGGCGAGCGGATCCATGTCAGGGCCCGGCCCACCACTCCCTCGGAAGGACGCCCATGACCAGCTCCGCCGAGCGCCCCGAACGGGCGGCTCCGCAGCCCCATGCCGTGGTCGGCGTCGGCGTCGTCGTCGTGGCCCCGGACGGCCGGGTGCTCCTCGGCCAGGCGCACGACGGCCGCTGGGAGCTGCCCGGCGGCAAGGTCGACCCCGGAGAGGGGTTCGAGCTGGCCGCCGCCCGGGAGCTCGCCGAGGAGACCGATCTGCGGGCGGACCCCGCGTCGATCCGCATCCTGTCCGTGCACATCGAGGGTCAGGCCGGCCTGACCCGGCTGACGGCGGCCGCCGTCACGACCGCGGCGGAGGGCGTGCCCACCGTCACCGAGCCGCACAAGATCGCCCGCTGGGAGTGGTTCCTTCCCTCCGAGATCCCGACGGCCCTGTACGTCCCGTCGGCGGCCGTGCTGCACGCGTGGCGCCCGGACCTGGCACCGCCGCAGCACGTCCACTCGTACCACTACCCGGTCTCGGGCCCGGCTCCGGGCGCCTGAGCGCCCCGGCGCCCGAGTACCTCAGTACCCCGGCACCTCGGTGCCCTACGAGGTGGCCGTCAGGACCGTCACCGCGGTCACCGCCACCATCGCGGCCTGCATGTCGCGGATGGCGGTCCGGACGCTCTCGGCCGCCCACTGCCCGGCGGCTATCTCCGCCGTCCTCACGCTCACCTCGGCGGGCTTGCGGTCGGGGAAGGCGAGCCGGTGCAGCTTGGCCGAGTGGATCAGGGCGATCAGGCCAGCCGTGCGCTCGTCCGGCTCGGCGCCGTCCAGGACGACGCCCTGGAGCCGCTCGCGCAGGGCGCGCTCGACCGTTCCGTCGGCCTCCGGGTAGCGGCGCTGCGGGAACACGCCGAACACCTTGTGCACCTCCGCCACGACCAGCCCGCGCTCGCCCAGGCGCTCCAGGGCGGCTCCGACGGCCTTCGTCTGGTCCTTCGTCAGCCAGTCAGTCACCCGGCGCTTGCTGCGGCCCCGCAGCCAGGCCTCCATCAGCCGGATCCGGCCGTCCAGCAGTTGTTCCCCGGTCGGCCCGGTGTTCCTGAGCTCCAGGTACTTGCCCGAAACCGACACCCGCTCCGCCATGACGAGTTCGAGCAGGATCGCTCCCGCCACCGCCCAGCCCGCTGACTGCCGCTGCCGCTCCGTCCCGGACTCGTCGTCCAGGGACAGCAGCATGATCTCCTCGGCCAGTGTGATCCTCACGAGCGGCCCCCGTCGTCCGTCCGCCGTCCGGCGTCTGCCGGTCCGGCTGTCCTACTGCCTCGTGGGGGAGGACGAGCAAGGACCCCGCCGCGTTCCGTTCCGGGCCCGGATCTACCGCCGCACCACCACTTTTGGCGCGAAGTTGCCGTCCCCCAGGTCCTCCGCGAGCAACCGCTTGGCGATCGCGTCCGCCGCGACCCGCAGCTCCTCGCTCCGCGGCCGTCCCCGGTCCTTCTCCAACTGGTCCTTGAGCCACTCGCCCCACGCCTTCGAGATGACGTCGGCCTCCCGCTGCCCGGCCGCGGTGAGGGTGAAGAAGCTGCCCTCGCGGCTGAGGAAGCCCTCGTCCGCCATCCGCTCGTAGACGGGGATCAGCACCTCCGGCGGCAGGGACCGGCGGCCTGCGATCAGTGGGAGGCTGGCATGGCCGATGGTCCGCGTCATCACGTCCACCTGCATCACCGCCCAGGCTCCCGCGATGTCCAGCCGGGTGTCGGAGGCCTCGACGATCCCCCGCGCCGTGTCCGCCCCCATGTTCCGCACGAGTTTGCCGACGGCCAGCTCCAGCAGCTTGGCCGAATCCCCCGAGGCCGTGGCCGGTGAGCCGAAGCCGTCGCCCATGTCCGTGGACCCGGCCCGGGCGCTGTCGCGCAGCTTGACCTGCTTGAGGAAGAGCGCGACGACGAAGCCGAACACGGCGACCGGCACGGTGTACAGGAACACGGTCTGCAGGGCCTGCGCGTACGCGTCGATCACCGGGGCCGCTACCTCCGGATCGAGCCGGTGCACCCCTTCCGGGGTGGACGCGGCCCTGGCCAGCTGCTCCGGATCCTCCCCGGCGAGCCGCGCCGCCTCCGCGTACGCCGCCTCCAGCCCGGGCCCGAGGTGGTTCGCGTAGATCGTCCCGAAGACCGCCGTCCCGAAGGCGCTGCCGAGCGTACGGAAGAAGGTGACCCCGGAGGTGGCCGTGCCGAGGTCGGCGTAGTCGACGGTGTTCTGCACGGCGATGGTCAGCACCTGCATGGACAGGCCGATGCCCGTGCCGAGCACGAACATGTACAGCGATTCCAGCAGGGTGCTGGTCCCGGGGCCCATCAGCGACAGCAGGTACAGGCCGACGCCCATGACCGCGTTTCCGACGATCGGGAAGATCCGGTACCGGCCGGTCCTGCTCACCACGTTGCCGCTGAACACGGAGGCGATCAGCAGGCCGATGACCATGGGCAGGGTCCGCACGCCCGAGATCGTGGCCGAGTCCCCGTCGACGTACTGGAGGTAGGTCGGCAGGAAGGTCATCGCGCCGAGCATCGCGAATCCGACGACGAAGCTCAGGACCGAGCACACGGAGAAGACCGGATTGCGGAAGAGCCGCATCGGCAGCATCGGTTCCGCGGCGCGTGTCTCGGCCAGGCAGAACAACGCCAGCGCCACGGCGCCGCCCGCGAAGAGGCCGATGATGACCGGCGAGGTCCAGGCGTACTCGTTCCCGCCCCAGCTGGTGGCCAGGATCAGCGCGCTGGAGCCGACGGCGACCAGCGCGATGCCCAGGTAGTCGATGACCGGCTTGCCCGAGGCCCGGACCGCCGGGATCGTCTTCGCGGCCGCGACGACGACGAGGATCGCGATCGGGACGTTGACGTAGAAGCACCAGCGCCAGGTCAGCTGGTCGGTGAAGAACCCGCCGAGCAGCGGTCCGATGACGGTGGCGACCCCGAAGACGGCGCCGATCATGCCCTGGTACTTGCCGCGTTCGCGCAGGGGCACCACATCGGCGATCAGCGCCATGGCGGTGACCATCAGGCCGCCGGCTCCGATGCCCTGGACGCCGCGCCACACGATCAGGAAGGTCATGTTGCTGGACAGGCCGCACAGGAAGGAGCCGCTGATGAAGACGATGGCGGAGATCTGGAAGATCAGTTTCCGGCCGAAGAGGTCGCCGAACTTGCCGACCAGGACCGTCGCCACGGTCTCGGCGAGCAGGTAGGAGGTCACCACCCACGACATGTGGTCGCCGCCGCCCAGGTCCCCCACGATCGTGGGCAGCGCGGTCCCGACGATCGTCTGGTCGAGCGCAGCCAGCAGCACGCCGAGCATGATCGTGCCGAAGATGACGTTGCGCCGCCGCCGGTCGATCACGGGGGGCGCGGCGGCTTCGGCGGGGGCGGTGGTCACCCTCGCACTGTCACAGCGCGCCCGCCGCGGCGCATGCGGCGCTGCGCCGTCCGGGGGAACGGCCCTGCGGGATCAGCGCAGGTAGGCCAGCCCCGGGTGCTCCGCCGCATACCCGTCGAGCAGCCGCCGGGCCACGCCCACCGAGTCGACCAGCGGATGGAGGGCGAAGGCCTTGACCGCGTCGGCACGCGAACCGCTCGCGGCCGCCGCCAGGACCTCCCGTTCGACCGCCTTGACCGACGTCACCAGACCCACCGCGTGCAGCGGGAGCTGCTCGACGCCGACCGGGTGGGCGCCGTTCGCGTCGACCAGACAGGGCACCTCGATGACGGCCTCGGCGTCGAGGACGGACAGCGTGGAGCCGTTGCGGACGTTGAGGATCAGCGTGGCCCGCTCGTCCCGGGCGATGGCCCGCATCAGTGCGAGCGCGACCTTCTCGTAGCCGCCGGATTCCAGGTCGCTCTCGTCGCGCTCGCCGACGCCCGCCGCCTCACGGTTCTCGGCCATGTACGTGGCCTCGCGCTCGGCCCGGGTACGGTCCCAGGCGGCCAGCGCCGCCCCGGCCGGCGCACCGGCCCGGCCCGCCTCGGCGTAGAAGCCGCGCTGCTGGTCGCGCAGGAAGGCACCGCGGGTCTGCTCGGCCTCCTGGTATGCCCGTACGGTGTCACGGTTGAAGTAGTAGTAGTGCAGGTACTCGTTGGGGATCGCGCCGAGCGAGCGCAACCAGTCGGCCCCGAAGAGCCGGCCCTCCTCGAAGGACTCCAGCGCCTCGGAATCGGCCAGCAGCCGGGGCAGCTCGTCCCGGCCGCCGATGCGCAGCCCGCGGACCCAGCCCAGGTGGTTGAGGCCGACGTAGTCGATCCAGGCCTCCTGCGGGCGGGCGCCCAGCAGCCGGGCGATGCGCCGGCCCAGGCCCACGGGGGAATCGCAGATGCCGATCACCCGTCCGCCGAGTTCCTCGGCCATCGCCTCGGTGACCAGCCCGGCCGGGTTGGTGAAGTTGATGACCCACGCCCCGGGGGCGCTGCGGGCGATCCTGCGGGCGAGCTCACGGGCCACCGGCACGGTCCGCAGGCCGTACGCGACCCCGCCCGCGCCCACCGTCTCCTGGCCGAGGACTCCTTCCGCCAGGGCGATCCGCTCGTCCGCGGCGCGCCCTTCCAGGCCACCGACGCGGATGGCGGAAAAGACGAAATCGGCCCCGCGCAGGGCTTCTTCGAGGTCCCCGGTGGCGGTGACGGCCGGGGCGCCGCCCGTTGCCGGGTCGTCGGCAGCGGCGGCCTGGTCCCGGAGGACCCGGGCCATGGCAGTGAGCCGCGCCGGGTCCTCGTCGTACAGCGTCACATGGGACACCCGGCCCTCGGCACGGTCGCCGAGCAGGGCTCCGTAGACGAGAGGTACCCGGAATCCGCCTCCGCCGAGGATCGTCAGCCGCACGCCCTACCGCCTTTCGCCAGTGCAGATCCCGTTGCCGGTGCCACCGCCGTGGTGGCAGGCGCACGATCGGTGCCACGAACGCCGCCACGATCGGTGACACGATCGGCCACGATCGGGGGCACGCGAGCCACGGCACACGTCCGCCGGCACCAGTCTGCCCCGGTCGGTCACTCCACCGGCGACGGCACGGCGCGCAGCCTGGCGCCCTGCTGGTGCGCGAAGCCCCCGCCGCCCTGCACGGGACCCCTCGGCGCACCCGCCGGCGTCGAGAGGACCAGCGTGATCCGGGTCAGTCCCATCTCACCCAGCATCCGACTGGTCTCGGCCACCATCCGGCAGCGCACCAGCCCCCACCGCGGGTCGGGGTGGCGCACCGTGCGCACCGCTCCGTCCAGTTCGGCGGCATCGGTCCCGTGCGTGCTCAGCCAGTGGGGCACCCCGTACCGGTAGGCGGCCTCCATGAACGGGTCACGGGCCACCTCCTGGCGGATGCTGCGCAGTCCCTCGTCCTCGGGGGCCCCGGCCAGCGCGGTCGCGAACTGGGCCAGCAGCGGTACGCACCAGGCCGGTTCGTGGTCCTCCAGCACGGCCGCGGCGTCCGGGTGGAACAGCACGAAGCGCAGGAAGTTGTCGTCCGGCAGGGCCGTCGGGTGCGGCCGTACGGACTGGAAGAGCTGGTCGAAGGCCGAGTTGGTCAGGGCCACGTCCCAGCGGTGGTCCACCAGGAAGCTCGGGTAGGGCACGGACTCCATGAGGGCCGCGTAGTCGCACAGGTAGTCGCGCTGCGCCGGATCCTCGGGCAGCCGGTTCTCCTCGGCGGCGCGCCACGTGGGCGGCGGGTCACGGTCGACCATGACGCGGAACAGCCAGAAGCACTGCCGCTCGCTCATCTCCAAGGCCTCGGCCAGGGCGAGGAGTTTGCGGTCCGTCCACTCCTTGACAAGACCTCTTTCCCAGTTCCCGTACGCGCGCACACTGATGCGCAGGCGGGCGGCGAGGTCTTCCTGGCTCAGTCCCAGCTCCTCGCGGCGCTGGCGCAAAATCTCCTTGCGTCGCTCCGACCGCACGGCGCCGCGGGTGGATTCCTCGCCCGCCAGACGCTCTTCACCGGCTCGGGCGAGTCCATCGGACGGGCCCACCGCTGCGAGATGTGGCACTGAGAGCTCCCCCTCCTCCGGTATGGATCTTCATTTCCGTGTGGCGATCCTGCTACCGACTTCATTCGAGTGTCAACTATTGTGGCAATTCCAGCCTCTTGACAGCTCATTCCCGCCACAGCTGTGGCACGTTCTAGCCCTTCCGGGCGAGAGCGGCTAGATTCCAGAAGCCGACCATGTGCCCATACCGACTTCGCGCGATCTAGGAGAACCACTGGTGACAGACGGCTTCCCGGCTCCCGTCGCGGTAGCCAACGCACCCCTGGCAGCCACCATCACGCGTGTCGCCGAACTCGCGGGCAAGATGGGCCGTGATCTGAACCAGGTCTTCGACCTGCGGCGGCTCTCCGAGGCCTCCGGCGTACCCACGGACGTGGTCAGGACCCTGCTCGACGGCAGGCCGGCCGGCGAACCCGATCTGCAGACCCGGTTCCTCCAGCGTCTCGACCTGCTCCGGCGGACACGTGTCAAGCCGAACGGTCGCCGCTACACGCAGCAGGAGATCGCGGACGGCGCCGGCATGTCGCGGCAGCAGGCCGGGGCACTGATCAACGGCGACCGGCGTCCCACCATGGAACACTGCGACGCGATCCAGCGGTTCTTCGGAGTGCACGCCGGGTTCCTCACGGCGCACGACTCGGACGCCCTCACGGACGCCCTCCAGCGGACCGAGCAACAGCTGCTCCAGGACTTCGCGGGGCGGGCGCGGGAAACCGTACCGTCCTCGGGCGCATCGGCGGGCGATCCACTGGCAAGACTCCTCCAGAACCACGGTGTACGGGGCATCGCGTGGCGCGCCGCCCAACTGCCCAGCGACAAGCACCGGGACAAGGTGACCGAATGGCTGGACATGCTCCTCGAAAGCGTCAAACCGAACGAATCCTGACCCAGTCGAAAGTCTGGGTCTGATCCTTTGAGTCCTGATCCGGATCCGCGCCGACGGGGAGAACGGTGAGCATAGGCAGAGAGCAGCGGCGGTTGTGCGGGGAGCTGGTGGCCGGCATCCGGCTGACCGCCCCCGTGGAACCCGTGGACCTCTACGCTGCCCTCTGCGAGGGCATGAGCAGACACCGCGGCCGCCGGGTGGACTTCAGAATGGCCTCGTTCCCTCCGCGGACGGCCAGCGGCCTGTGGCTCGACATGGCGGACCGCGATCTCGTGGTCATCGAGGAACGCACCGCGCCGGACCACCAGTTGGTGATCCTGGGCCACGAGCTGTGGCACATGAAGGCCGGCCACTGCAGTCACCACGTCGACGGCGCCGCCGTCGCTGCGCGGTTGCTGACGGACGAGGCCGACATCGGCGAGACGGTCCGCCGCGTCGCCGCGCGCACGCGCGCCGACGTCCAGGAGGAGACCGAGGCCGAAACCTTCGGCTTACTGCTGGGCAGTCGTTGTCGGAACTGGCTCGCCGGATCGGCGAGCCACCGGGCTCCGGTCCAGCGCGATCAATTGGCAGGCCGGATCGAGGCCTCGCTGGGCTACCGGGGGCACAGGAAAGACCGTTGAACGGCGAGGACTACTACATACCGGCGGCCGCGATGGCGATCTCACTCGCCTTCAAACTGCCCGCCCTGCGGCACAACTGGCGCGACCCGCTCCTGCGGTCCGTCGTCGCCCTGCTGACCCTGGCCGGAGCGGTGTTCGCCTTCGCCGCCCCGCCCACCATCGCGGCGGTCAACCGCTGGACCGGGATCGTGAACGTCTCGGCCCCCCTGGTGTACTGCCTGATCACCGCGTTCAGCGCCTCCTGCCTCGTGCTGATGGTCAACTGGCGGGGCGGACCGCCCGAGCAGACCCGGCGCGTATCGCGCCGCTGGATCCTGGGCTACAGCGTGGTGATCGTGGCCCTGGTCGTGCTCTTCATCCTCGGCGAGACCCCGGTGGAGCGGCTGCGCGACTTCGACACCTACTACGCGAACACGCCCTACATCGGCCAGATGATCGCCCTCTACCTGCTGGCGCACCACGTGGCCGCGGTGGTGATGGTGGTCCTGTGCTGGCGCTGGTCGCTGCAGGTGCGCGGCTGGCTCCGGGTCGGCCTCATGATCATCGTCTCCGGATACATCTTCAACCTCGCCTACGACGCCACCAAGATCTCCGCGGTCGTCGCCCGCTGGTTCGACCACAACCTCGACGACCTCAGCACCTTCGTCGCTCCGCCGCTCGCCGCCCTCGGGGCGCTGATCAGCGCGATGGGCTTCGTGGTCCCGCTCGTCTGCCAGCGCCTGTCGGACCACTGGCAGACCTGGGCGACGTACCGCCAGCTCGGCCCGCTCTGGCAGGAGGTGCAGATCTCCGCGCCCAGCGGCACGCCCTCCGTGCAGATGGCCTGGTGGTCCGCGGCGGAGCTGCGGGTGATCCAGCGCGAGTCGGACATCCACGACGGCTTCCTGCACCTCGGCCCGTACTTCGACAAGGGCCTGCGCGACGACGCCTACGAGAGCGCCGTCGCCGGTGGCGCCGACGAGGACGCGGCCCGCGCGGTCGCCGACGCCGCCATGGTCGCGGCCGCCGTGCGGGCCCGGTCCGCAGACCCCGACGGAAAGATCATCGGGGAGGACGAGGAGACCCTCCTCGACACAGCCGACGGTCCGCGCGACCTCCTGCGGATCTCCCACGCGCTGCGGCATTCACCGGTGGTGCAGGCGCTCCGGCGACAGGTCACGGTGTAGCGGCGAGCCCGTACCGGCCGGCGTGTACCGGCCGGCGTGTACCGGCGAAAGGCGTGCGGCCCGGCGTGCGGGCCGGGCTTGGTTCAGCGGAGGCCGGCCGCCACCGTTGCGGACGCCGGGAACAGGTCCTGGAACGGTGCGGCCGAGTCGATCCCGTCCCGCCCGTACGGCGCGTCGAAGCTCCACACCATGAAGAGCAGGAACACGATCAACGCGCTGAACAGTCCGGCGAGCAGCAACTCCCGCCCGGAGCGCCGGATCTGCAGGGTGAAGATCAGCCCGACCGTGACCACCCCGCCGACCAGCAGACCGAACCACACCACGCCCGGCAGCGTGGACTCGGAGCTCTGCATCCGCGAGTGACGCGCGTCGTCGGCGGCGGCGATGTGGTCCAGCAGCGGCTGATAGGCCTGCGCCTGCAGCTCGGTGGCCGGGCTCTGGTGCGTGACGTCGCTGCGCAGCTTGCCGAGCAGGGCGCCGCCCTCGGCCGAGGCGCCGTCGCCGGAGGTCAGCAGCGGCCAGTCCACGGCGACGGTGTGCGAGACGTACGCGTCCACCTCGCCCCGGATCCGGTCGCGGACCGCCGCGGGGTAGACGTCGGCGCGCTGGGTGACCTCGTACAGGGCCTGGGCCTCGCGGCGCACGCTGTCCTCGGCGGCGCCGCGCGCCTCCCAGACGCCCGCGATGGCCAGACCCAGGACGATCGCGTAGACCACACCCACCATCATCGTCATGTACTCGATGACATCGGGGGTTTCGCTGGTGTCCTCGTCGTCGGCGGCCCGGCGGTGCCGGATCGCGGTGATGGCGAGGACGACGGCGCAGACGAGCGCCATGGCGACGGCCAGGACCAGCCATTCGGACACGTGGATTCTCCCGGTGTGGATCGGTGGATGGGGTACGAGGGGGCGGCGGCGGTCAGCCGCGGCTCTTGGAGCGTGGGCGCAGGGCGGCGGCGGCGAGTACGGCCGGGGTGGTGACGACGACCATGAGCATCACGGTGGACATCCCGCCCGGGCCGCGCCGCTCCAGGGCCACCGAGCGGTACGGACGCACGTGGAAGGCGCTCACCCGTGCGACGGCGGCCCCGGCCACGGGCGGGGCGGGCGCTTCGGCCGACGCCGGGACGCTGTCGCCCCCGGGACCCGGCGCGGGCCCCGGCGGCTCCGGCTCCCCGGCCCCTGCCTCCGCGGAAGGCCCCACCGCCGCCCGCTGCTGCGGCCGCTCCGGCTCCGCGGGCGGCGCGGGCCGTGCGGGCGGCGTGGCCGATGCCGCGGGCCGCCCCGGGTGACGCACGGTCGGCCGGTCGGCGCCGGGCACGGCCGCCCGTACCGAGGGCTGCCCGGCCGGCGGCCGGAAGACCGGCCTGCCCGGCCGCCCGGCCGGCACGCACAGCTCGACACGGGCTCCGCGGCCGTTGCCGTCACCCGCGACCGCCACGTGGCCGTGCAGCGGACAGAGCGCCGCCACCAGGCCCGCCCCGGCGAAGTACTGCCAAGCGGTCACCGCGCGCCTCCCGAATTCCGCAGCAGATGTAAGGGCTACCGCTGAAGAAACGATCAAGGAGCGGGTTCGACACGCCGCGAACGGGTGCCCCTCGCGGATGCGGCATGATGTCGCCATGGGGACCGAGGGGACGGACGCCCGTCTGATCGCAGGGCGTTACCGCCTGGACGCCCGGCTCGGCCGCGGTGGCATGGGCATCGTGTGGCGCGCCACGGACCAGCTGCTCGGCCGCAGCGTCGCCGTCAAGGAGGTCGCGCTCGACCCCGCGCTGTCCGCGGACGAGGCCCGGCAGCAGCGTGAGCGCACGCTCCGCGAGGCACGGGCGGCCGCGCAGCTCAAGCACCCCCACATCATCGTGGTGCACGACATCGTGGAGGACGGCGAACTCCCGTACATCGTCATGGAACTGGTCGAGGGCGGCTCCCTCGCCGACCGGCTCTCCCGCACCGGCCCGGTGGACCTCGCCGAGGCGGCCCGGATCGGGATCGCGCTGATCGGCGCCCTGCGCACGGCGCACGCGGCCGGGGTGCTGCACCGGGACATCAAGCCGGCGAACGTCCTGCTGGAGGCGCCGGGCGGGCGGCCCGTGCTGACCGACTTCGGCATCGCGCAGGTGTCGGGCGCGACGACGCTGACCACCACCGGGTCCTTCGTCGGATCCCCCGAATACACCGCGCCCGAAAGGATGTCGGGGCAGACGAAGTCGGGCCCCGAGGCCGATCTGTGGTCCCTGGGTGCCCTGCTGTGCGCGGCCCTCAGCGGCACCTCGCCGTTCCGGCGGGACTCGCTCGGCGGGATCCTGCACGCGGTGGTCTTCGACGAGATCCGGCCGCCCGAGGCGTGCGGCCCGCTTCTGCCGGTGGTGCGGGGACTGCTGGAGCGCGATCCCGCCGAGCGGCTCGGCGCCGAGCGGGCGGAGCAGCTGCTGCGGGCCGCCGCTCAGGCGGCGGCCCCGGACGCGCCGACGCAGCACACCCCCGCCGAGCACACCCCGACGCGGCGCGGCGCGACCGGGCCCGGGCCCGCACCGGCGTCCCTGTCCGCGCCGACCCCCGTATCGGCGCCCGCGTCCCCGCCCGTGCCCGCGCCCGCACCCGGGAAGCGGCGGCCGTGGGCGGCGCTGTTCGCCGCCGTCCTGGTGGCCGCGTTCGCCGGGGCGGGCGTGTCCGCCGCACTGCTCATGAACGACGACAAGCACGGCGGGCAGACGTCCACGAGCGGAGCGGCCGCCGGCCCGACCACCCCCGCCGACGCGGCCGGCCCCGCGTCCACGCCCGCACCCGCTCCGGCCGCCGGTACGGCCTCCTCCTCCTCGGCCGACGGCAAGGGCGCCGCCCCCGCCGGTTACCGCCTCGTCAAGGACCCGGAGGGATTCTCGCTCGCCGTCCCCCTCGGCTTCACGCGCAAGGTGGAGGGGTCCCGGATCTTCTACATGTCGCCCGGTGAGACCTTCCGCATCGGCATCAAGGTCGCGGAGCCCGAGTCCGGTGGGCCGGTCGCCGTCCACCGGCGCGCCCACGCCGACGGCCCGTCGAACAACCCCGGTTACCGTGACGCCGAGGTCGTGCCCACCTCCCAGGGCGGCCGGCCGGCCGCCCTGTGGCTGTTCACCTGGGACGGCTTCTCCACGGCCGAGGGCCCCCGCCACACCCGCGACCTGTGCTGGGAGGAGGGCGGCCGGCTGTACGACGTGTGGGTGTCCTCGCCGGTGCGCCGGAGCGAAGAGGCCCGCGGCCACTTCGACACCGCGGTGCGGACCTTCGTACGCACCGACGGCTGAACGACGTCACCGCTCGCCACGGCGCGCGCGTCTGCGCGCCCCGGTTCACCCGTAGGGCGCATTCCACGGCGGCGCCCGCCCCTCCCGCGCTCCATGATCGGAGGGGCGGACCCTCACAGGGATGGTGGCGGATGGAACCGGACAGCCGGGGCACGCGTTGAGCACCGCTCCGCCGCCTCCCGCCGCTCCGGCCCCGCCCCCGCCCGAGGCCCCGCAGGAGCCCGTCGGCAAGGGGTTCGCCTTTCCGAGCGCGCTGACCGTCCTGGCCATCGTCACGGTGGCCGTCTGGCTGCTGGCCTTCCTCGTCCCGGCCGGCCAGTACGAGCGCAACGAGCGCGGGGCCCCCGTCTCCGGCACCTACCGCCAGGTCGAGGACAGCCGCAGCTTCACCGACCGCCTGAACGACCTCTTCCTCGCCCCCGTGAACGGGCTCTACGGCATCCGGGACGAGAAGACCGGCGAGGTCGGCCCCGCCTTCAGCGGCGACCTGTACGGCAGCGCGGGCGTCTTCCTCTTCGTCCTCGCCATCGGCGCCTTCATCACCGTCGTCTTCGCCACCGGCGCCCTCGACCGCGGTATCGCCCGCCTCGCCCACCGGCTGCGCCGGCGCGGCGCCCTGCTGATCGCCGCCGTGATGCTGGTGTTCTCCGTCCTCGGCACCGTCGAGGGCTTCGCGGAGGAGACCCTCGGCTTCTACGGCCTGCTGGTGCCGATGATGCTGGCCCTCGGCTACGACCGGATGGTCGCCGTCGGAGCGGCCATCCTCGGCGCGGGGATCGGCGTCCTGTGCTCCACCGTGAACCCCTTCGCGACCGGTCTGGCCTCGGCGGCCGCCGACATCTCGCTGGGCGACGGCATCGCCCTGCGCTTCGTGATGTGGGTGGTCCTGACGACCGTCACCATCCTCTACGTCGTCCGGTACGCGAAGCGCGTCGAGAAGGACCCGGCCAAGTCCCTGTGCGGCTTCCTCCCGGGCGACCGGGAACACCGGGCGACGGGAGCCGACGAGGTCGCACCGGAACTGACGCGCCTGCACCGGACGGTGCTGGTCCTGCTCGCCCTGGTCTTCGGCTTCATGATCTTCTCGGTGGTCCCCTGGGCGGGCGCGCTCACCGGCGAGGCGGAGGCGGTTCCGTACTCCTGGGAGCTGGGCTGGTCCTTCCCGGAGCTCTCCGCGCTGTTCCTGTGCGCGGCGGTGCTCGTGGGTCTGGTGGCACGGATGGGAGAGGCGGAGATCAGCTCCACGATCATCCGGGGCGCCGCCGATTTCATGGCGCCGGCGCTGGTCATCATGCTGGCGCGCGGGGTCACGGTCATCATGAACAACTCCAGGATCACCGACACCGTCCTGCATTCGATCGAGGACGTGGTGAAGGGGACCTCGTCCTCGCTCTTCGCAGTGATCGTCTTCCTGGTCAACCTCCCGCTGGCCTTCCTGATCCCCTCCACCTCGGGCCACGCCACCCTCGTCATGCCCATCCTGGCCCCGCTCGCCGACTTCGCGGGCGTCTCCCGGGCGCTGGCGGTCACGGCCTGGCAGTCGGCCAGCGGCTGGATGAACCTGTGGGTGCCCACCTCGGCCGTGACCATCGGCGGCGTCGCCCTGGCCAAGGTCGGCTACGACAAGTACCTGCGCTTCGTCTGGCCCCTGCTGGCCGTCCTGCTCGTGCTGATCTGCGGCTTCCTGGCTCTGGGCGCAGCCATGTGAGGACCTGTCACCGACCCCACCGGGGTCACGAACGGACGCCTCGCCTAGGCTGGGCGGACATGTCCGACGACCTGCCCCTCGCCGATCCGCCCGCCGCACCGCCGGTGGCCGTCCTCGCGGCGATACGCCGGCCGCTGCGGTTCATCGGCTCGTGGTGGCCCTGGCGGTGCTGGGCGTACCTGGGCAGCGGGCTCCTCGTCGGCTATCCCGTATGCGTCGTCCTCGTACTGCTCGTCGGCTTCGGGGTGGCACTGGCGGTCGTCGGGATCGGCCTGCTGCTCCTGGTCGGCGCCGTCGTCGCAGGCGTGCCGCTGGGGGCGCTGGAGCGGTGGCGGCTGCGGTGGGTGGAGCCCGTGCCCGTACCGGATCCGCACACTTCCCTGGCCGGTGCCGGGCCCGCGGCCTGGCTGCGTACCCGGCTCCGGGAACGGGCCACCTGGCGGGAGTTCGCGTACGCCGCCCTGCTCGGACCTGCCTTCGGGGCGGCCGGGTTCGCGGTGCTCACGCTGCTCGCCTTCTCCCTGATCCTGGTCGCGGCCCCGGGCATCGTCCTGGCCCTTGCCCCGGAACACGTGATGCTGATCCCCGGCAGGCCGGTCTCCGGACCACTGGAGGCCCTCGGCGGCACGGCCGTCGGCCTGGCCGGGCTGCTGGTGGCGGCGTACGCGGGCGCCCTGCTGGCCGGGGCCCAGGTGAGGACCGCCCGCGTGCTGCTCGGACCACGTGTGGAATCCGACCGGATCCTGGAGCTGACCCGCTCCCGGGTCCGTCTCGTCGACGCCTTCGAGGCCGAACGGCGGCGCATCGAACGGGATCTGCACGACGGCGCGCAGCAGCAGCTGGTCGCGCTCAGCATGACCCTGGGCCTCGCCGAGATGGAACTGCGCGGGATCCCGCAGGCGGCCGCGGCCACCGCGCTGGTGTCCCGGGGCCGCGGCGAGGCCAAGGTCGCCCTGGAGCAACTGCGCGATCTCGTCAGGGGGATCCACCCGCAGGTCCTGACCGACCACGGGCTCGCGGCAGCCGTGGCCGAGGTGGCGCTGCGCCATCCCGTACCGGTGACCGTGGACCTCGACGTGCCCCGGCTGGCCGAGTCGGTGGAGGTCACGGCGTACTTCACCGTCACCGAGGCGCTGGCCAACGCGGCCAAGCACAGTGGTGCCTCGCGCGTCGCCGTCGTCGGCAGGGTCGAGGGTGACCGGCTCACCCTCACCGTCACCGACGACGGCCGCGGCGGCGCCGACCCCGGCGCGGGGGCGGGTCTTGCAGGACTCGCGGACAGGGTCGCGATGCTGAAGGGCAGGCTCGTGGTGTCCAGTCCGGTGGGCGGACCGACCCGGCTCCGGGTGGAGGTGCCGTGCTCCGGCTGATCCTCGCCGAGGACTCGGTGCTGCTGCGTGCGGGGCTGACGGAACTGCTCACCCGCGGCGGCCATCAGGTCCTCGCTGCCGTCGGCAGCTCCGAGGAGCTCGTTCGGGCGGTGGAGGCGCAGCGGCCGGACGTCGTCGTCACCGATGTGCGGATGCCGCCCGGCTTTCGCGACGAAGGCCTGCGGGCGGCACTCGAACTCCGCTCCCGGGACTCCTCGTTGCCCGTGCTCGTGCTCTCGCAGTACGTGGCCACGGCCTACGCCGCCCAGCTGCTCACCGGCGCCTCCACGGCCGGGCTGGGCTACCTCCTCAAGGACCGTGTGGGCGAGGTGGCCGAATTCCTCGACGCCCTGCAGCAGGTCGCCGACGGCCGGACGGTCATCGACCCGGAGGTGGTACGGGTCCTGCTCAGCCGGCAGACCGAGGAGCGGCCGCTGGCCCGGCTGACGCCGCGGGAGCGGGAGGTGCTCACGCTGATGGCCTCGGGCCTCAACAACCAGGCCTTGGCGGCACGGCTGTTCATCAGCGAGGCCGCCGTCGTCAAACACGCCTCCAGCATCTTCATGAAGCTCGACCTCGACGCCACCGAGGGCAACCGCCGGGTCCTGGCGGTCCTCGCCCACCTGCGGGGCGCGGAGCCGGCGTGACCGCTCCCGGCGTCCCGGTCAGCGCCGGGCGGCCGCCCTCGGGCGGGGCACGCCGGAGCCGGCCACGACGCGGGAGACGCCCGGGGGCCTCACCGAGCGGGCCCAGACCACCAGCAGGAGCGGCAGTGCCAGGTAGCCGAATCGCCCGGCCGGGGCCAGCAGGAAGGCCAGGGTGAGGCCGAGGGCCAGCCGGTCGGCGGCGGCCACCACCGTGCGCGGCGGCCGGGCGAACAGGGAGAGGGCCACCGCGAGGCCTCCCGCCAGCAGCAGGCCCACCGTCAGGTACCACCCCCAGGGGCCCAGTTCGGCCAGCAGATGTCCGGGCAGCGGGCTGCTCGCCGGGGTCGGCACCCGGGCCCGCCCGGTGGGGAAGGCGAACACCTGATGCCACAGCTCCGCCGGCTGGAGCAGCGCGCCGGGCAGCACCAGCAGGGCCGTGCCCCCGGCCGCCACCAGCCCGCAGCGCACCGCCGGCCGCCCGCCCCGGCAGGCCGCGAGCAGAGCGACGGCCACCGCCACCGCGGGCAGCGCCGTCCACTTCAGGGCGCACGCCCCGGCGAGGGCCGCCCCGGCCAGGGCGGGCCGCCCGGCCGCCGCGGCGGCCAGTGCCAGGCAGCAGAGCCCGGCCAGCGGCAGGTCCACCCCGCTCACCGCGAGCGGGAGGGCCACCACCGGCGAGGCCACCAGCACGGGCAGCAGCCGGCCGGGTCCGCCACCGAGCAGCCGGCCCGGTGCGCCGCCGAGCAGCCGCCGGGCCGCCCACAGGCAGCCGAACAGGGCGGCCGCGCACCAGATGCGGGCGTCCCCCAGCAGCCGCACCACCCAGCCGTCGCCGCTGCCGAGCAGGGCCCGCGGGACACCGAGCAGGGCCATGCCCGGCAGGTACGGCGTGTACTCCTGGACGGCCGCGGGCCGGTCGACGTAGAGCCGTCCGGACTCCAGCAGCAGCCGCCCGGACCGTTCGATGACCGTCACCTCCGACTGCCCCTGTCCGGTCAGCACCAGCCACAGGAGCGGTAGGGCCAGGGCGCCCAGCAGTGCGGCGGCGAGCCCGGCGCGGCGGTGGCCGGACAGGGTGGCCCCGGCGGCCACGAGGTATCCGGCGGCGGCGCACCAGCCCCAGAGCCGGTGGGGTTCCAGCGAGGAGAACAGCGGGAAGGACAGCGCCCACGCGGCGGCGAGCAGCCAGCCGGTGGTCCACCGGGCGGTACGGGAAAGGGTCATGGCCCCATTCCAGCCGCGCGGCCGCACCGGGTCTGCACGCCCAGGTGGACACTTCGCGGTGGGGTTTTCCCTACCGTCCCCGCCCTGCCCGCACCACCCCCACCCTGCGGGTATGCGAAAGGGGCGCGGCCCCGGAAGGCCGCGCCCCTCGCGGAGCGGTCACGCGAAGGCTCAGGCCTCCGGGGATCCGCCGAAGCGCTCGCGGTAGGACTCCAGGTCCTCCTCGGTGACCCGGGCGAACAGGACCGGCGGCACGGTGAACGGGGTGCCCGCGGCAACGGCGTCCAGGGACCGGGCCTGCTCCGGGGTGATCCACGTGGCCGTGTCGTCGGCGAGCGCGAACGACGAGCGCATGGCGCGCGCCGAGGCCGGGATGAACGGCTCGGAGACCACCGAGTAGAGGTGGATGAGGTTCATCGCGGTGCGCAGGGTGAGCGCCGCGCCGTCCAGGTCGGTCTTGACCTCCAGCCAGGGGGCCTTCTCGTCCAGGTACGCGTTTCCGGCCGACCACAGGGCGCGCAGCGCGGCTGCGGCCTTGCGGTACTGGAGGGAGTCCATGTGGCCCTCGTACTCGGCCAGCAGGACGGCGATCTGCTCGCCGAGCTTGGCCTCGGCCTCGGCCGCGGGGCTGCCGGCGGGGACCTCGTCACCGAACTTCTTGCGGGAGAAGGTCAGTACGCGGTTGACGAAGTTGCCGAGTGTGCCGCCGAGGTCCTTGTTGACCGTGGTGGTGAAGTGCTCCCACGTGAAGGACGAGTCGTCGGACTCGGGCGCGTTGGCGATGAGGAAGTAGCGCCAGAAGTCGGCCGGGAGGGTCTCCAGCGCCTGGTCGGTGAAGACGCCGCGCTTCTGCGAGGTGGAGAACTTGCCGCCGTAGTACGTCAGCCAGTTGAAGGCCTTGACGTAGTCGACCTTCTTCCACGGCTCGCGGGTGGCCAGCTCGGTGGCGGGGAACATCACCGTGTGGAACGGGACGTTGTCCTTGGCCATGAACTGGGTGTAGCGGACGTCCTCGGCCTCGTACCACCACGACTTGTAGTCGCGGTTCGCCGGGTCCAGGTCCGACCACTCCTTGGTGGCGCCGATGTACTCGATCGGGGCGTCGAACCAGACGTAGAAGACCTTGCCCTCGGCGGCCAGCTCGGGCCAGGTGTCGGCCGGGACCGGGACACCCCACTCGA
Source organism: Streptomyces sp. NBC_01232 (assembly GCF_035989885.1). Classification (GTDB taxonomy): domain Bacteria; phylum Actinomycetota; class Actinomycetes; order Streptomycetales; family Streptomycetaceae; genus Streptomyces. The sequence goes on along the minus strand of NZ_CP108518.1, from coordinate 6,736,421 downwards.
GGTCACGCGTGATGGCACGGTCGTGCAGGCCCTCGGTCAGCCACTTGCGGGCGATGGAGGAGGCGAGCTGCGGCCACTCCTCCTCGTGCTCGGCGACCCAGGCCTCGACCTCGTGCTGGAGCTTGGACTGCAGGAGGAAGAGGTGCTTGGTCTCGCGGACCTCCAGCTCGGTGGAGCCGGAGATGGCCGAGCGGGGCTCGATCAGGTCCGTGGGGTCCAGGACGCGGGTGCAGTTCTCGCACTGGTCGCCGCGGGCCTTGTCGTAGCCGCAGTGCGGGCAGGTGCCCTCGACGTAGCGGTCCGGGAGGAAGCGGCCGTCGACCGGCGAGTACACCTGCCGGATCGCACGCTCCTCGATGAAGCCGTTCTCCTGGAGCCGGCGCGCGAAGTGCTGGGTGATCTCGCGGTTCTGCGCGGAGGAGCTGCGGCCGAAGTAGTCGAAGGACAGCTCGAAGCCGTCGTAGACCGCCTTCTGGGCGTCGTGGGCCTGCGCACAGAACTCGGCGACCGAGATGCCGGCCTCCTTGGCGGCGAGTTCGGCGGGGGTGCCGTGCTCGTCGGTGGCGCAGATGTACAGGACGTCGTGGCCGCGCTGGCGGAGGTACCGGGAGTACACATCCGCCGGAAGCATCGACCCGACCATGTTGCCCAGGTGCTTGATCCCGTTGATGTAGGGAAGCGCGCTGGTGATCAGGTGTCGAGCCATCCTCGGATGCTCCATTTCCTATGTGCGGTACAACGTGACGTCACGGATTGTGAACGCGGTTCATCGTATCGAACCGCCGAAAGGCCACGCGCCGCATTTGTTATGGGTGGACGTAACGCAAAAGCGAGGGCAGTGACCTCTCCGTCACGGCCCTCGCAATCAGGGCCATGTTACAGCCGGACGGCGGCGCACCCGACCGGCGTCCGGCCGACGTCCGACCGGCGTCCGAGCGGCGTCCGGCCGACGTCCGACCGGTGTCCGACCGATGTCCGATCGGCAGCGCCGCCGCGATGGCACCGGCAGCGGGCATATGCATACGTGCTGGCTGGAGCCGTGCGCGATCGAGATCGATCACGGGTCGATCATCCGCGACGCATTGCTTCCAGGTTTCTTCTCTGCGCCCTCCGAGTGCGCCCTCGCTGCTTTCCTGTTCAGCGCACAGGGGATGAGGTGGAGCGGTGAACGATGGCGGACCGGAGGAGTCCGGTGGGGCCGTGGGACTACCGAGCCGGCGTCGGCGGCCGACTCCCATGAGCCAGTGGGACCCGACGGCGCGCCTGTCGTACTGGGCCTTCCACGCGAACCGGCGGCCCGCGTACATGCGCTTCGCGTATCTGCAGCTGGGCTCCGACGCGGCGGCGGAGGAGGCGGTGGACGCCACCTTCGACTCGATCATGGGCGAGTGGCTGCGGATGCTCCACATGGACCGCCTGGACGCCTACGCCTGGGCCGTCCTCAAGCAGTGCCTGATCGACCGGCAGCGCCGGCGCCACCCCTGGCAGCAGCGGCCCGAGCCGACGGACATCAGCGCCTTCGAAGCCGCCCTCACAGAGGCCCACGCCGATCAGTACGAGGTGCTGACCGACACCATCCGCTTCTACTCCGCCGTCTCCCGGCTCGCCGAGCGCCAGCGGGACGCCGTCCTCCTGCGGTACGGGCTCCAGTGCACCCCCGGTGAGGCCGCCGCCGTGATGGGCGTCGACGAGGCCACGGTCCGCTCCTACCTCGGGCAGGCCCACCGGCGGCTCGCCCGCCTGCTCGACACGTCCGCCGCTTCACCCGAATCAGCCGGATCATGAGGCGCCACGAACGGCAGGAGCGGCAGGAGGGCGACCCGATCCCCCGCTCCCTGGCCGAGCTCCTCGCCCGGGCGGGCGTCCGCGACCGCTACCCGCACTACGACCTCGGCGCGGCCGAGGCCCGGCTGCTGCGGGCCACACCGCACGCCCCCGCCTCCGTCTCGGCTTCCGCCCCCGGACACCGCACCCGGCGGCGGTCGGTGCACGGCTGGAGCGACCCCGCCCGGGACTGCCCGCTCGACGCCGAACGGGCCCGGCGCGACCTCAAGGCCGTCTGCCTGGCCTCCGCGTGCGCACCGAAGGCAGGGGCGCACCTCGACTCCTTCCTCTCCGACGGCCGCACCGACCTGGCCGGGGCCGTCGTCTTCGGCTGTCTGCTGTACCTGGCCGGGCTGCGCGAAGGGGCGCGCTTCTGGTGGCAGTTCGCCGCCGGGTCCGGCAGCCCGCGGACCTCGGCGGCGGCGTACTGCCTCTTCCTCGACCACTCCCGCCGCGGCGAGCACCACGACGCCCGGCACTGGGCGCGCGAGCTGGGCCGGCGCGGCTTCCGGCCGGGCGGGCGGCGGGATCTGCGGGAGGTCCGGCTGTGCGCGCAGGCGGCCGTGCTGCGCCACGTCGACCAATTCGAGGATCCCGACCTGGGACCGGTGCCGCTGCCCAGGCCTGGGCTGTCCGGGGTGCTGGCCTCTTTCCTGCCGCCGCCCGTCACCGTGTCGGCCTCGGTCCCGGCGCCGACGGTGGCCGCGCTGCGGCCGGCCGCGGGGCCGCTGCGCCACCCCGCGCTGACGGCGGCGGCCCGCGGGACCCCCGGCCGGGCCGGGACCGGGCAGGCCATGGCGGAGGCCCGCCGCGCCCTGGCCGTCGTACGCGTCCTGGAGCGGCACCCGCTGGGGGTGCGGGCTGACCGGCTCGCCCGGGAGTCCGGCCTCGGCGAAGCGGAACTGCGGCCCCTGGTGGCGATGTTGTGCGAGGAGGAGTACGCGGTGCGCCCGGCCCTCGGGGTGTACGGGCGCGGCCCCGCCCTGGAACGGCTCGCCGCCCCCGGCGGGCACGGCCTGGCCGGGCAGCTCCAGCGCACGCTGGCACTGGCCCGGGACAGTGCGCGCGCCGCGGTCTACCTCAGCCGGTACGCCGAGGGCGAGGTCCGGATCACGCAGATGGCGGACGGGCCCGCGACCCCGCCGGTGCGGGAGTGGGTCGACTTCCGGGCCGCCGCGCACGCCAGCGCGGTCGGCAAGTGCCTGCTGACCCAGCTCGACCACGACCGCCGGGCCGACCACGTGGCCCGGCACCGGCCCGCGCGGCTCACCCCGAGGACCATCACCGACAGCCGGGTGCTGTTCAGTGCCCTGGACGCGGTCGCTCCGGGGGCGCCCGTGTTCGACCTGCGCGAATACTCCCCCGGGGTCGTCTGCGCGGCCGTCCCGATCGCCACCGGGGACGCCGCCGGGAGCCTCGCGCTGTCGCTGCCCTCGTCCCACGCCCACCGGCTGGGCGCAGCCACCGAGGCTCTGCGCCGCAAGGCGGTCCCGGTACTCCTGGCACTGCTCCTCACGGGCGCGATCCCGCCGGACGCCCCGGGTTCCCCGGACGCCCCGCCCCCGGCGGCCCAGCCCCGGCCGATGCGGGCCCCGGTCACCCCGGAGACCCTGCGCCACCTGCGGCGGCTCTTCCGTACCCCGCTCACCGGAGGCACTGCCACGGCGGGCGGCCCGCACCTGGTCAGCGACACCGCGGCCGCCGCGGCGTACCTCTTCGACGCGGCCGAGGACACCGACCAGCCCCGCCTGTCACTGCCCCACACCTTCACGTCACTGCCCCCGGGAGGCCTGACCACCCCGACGGGCCTGGTGGTCCTGGGCCCGTGACCGCTCCGGCGCCCGGAGGGGCCGCTCCGGGCGCTCCGGTCCGGTCCGGTCCGGAAAAACAGCAGGAGCCCCACACGATGTGTGGGGCTCCTGCTTGGTGTGTCCGAGGGGGGACTTGAACCCCCACGCCCGATAAAGGGCACTAGCACCTCAAGCTAGCGCGTCTGCCATTCCGCCACCCGGACCAGGTGGTCGGCCCCGGTTTCCCGCGGCGACATGGACAACAATAGCAAAGGATCGGCGGGGTTCCGACCACATATCCGGGCCGGGGATCGTCCGCCACGCCGGGCTGACCTGCATGCATACACCGACGCCCGTCGGCGGGACGGACCGTCTCGCCACCCGCCGCCCCGGCCTTCCCGGGCGGCGCGATGAAAGCAGAAAGCCGCCGCTCCCCCGCCGGAACGGCGCGGGGAACGGCGGCGGAAGCCGTCACGGGCAGTGGATGACCTGGCCGGCGTAGGAGAGGTTGCCGCCGAAACCGAAGAGGAGGACCGGAGCGCCGGAGGGGATCTCGCCGCGCTGGACCAGCTTCGACAGGGCCATCGGGATGCTGGCGGCCGAGGTGTTGCCGGACTCGATGACATCGCGGGCGACGACGGCGTTGACGGCGCCGATCTTGGCTGCGAGCGGCTCGATGATCCGCAGGTTGGCCTGGTGGAGGACGACCGCGGCCAGGTCCTCCGGGGTGATCCCGGCCTTCTCGCACACCTTGCGGGCGAGCGGCGGGAGCTGGCTGGTGGTCCAGCGGTAGACGGACTGGCCCTCCTGGGCGAAGACCGGCGGCGAGCCCTCGATCCGGACCGCGTTGCCCATCTCCGGGACCGAGCCCCACAGCACCGGGCCGATGCCCGGCTCCTCGCAGGCCTCGACCACGGCCGCGCCCGCACCGTCGCCGGTGAGCACGCAGGTCGTGCGGTCGCTCCAGTCGGTGATCTCGGTCATCTTGTCGGCGCCGATGACCAGCGCGCGGGTGGCGGAGCCGGCCCGGATGGCGTGGTCGGCGGTGGCCAGGGCGTGCGTGAAGCCCGAGCAGACGACGTTGATGTCCATCACGGCGGGGCCGCCGCCCATGCCCAGCTTGGCGGCGACGCGCGCGGCCATGTTGGGCGAACGGTCGATCGCGGTCGAGGTGGCGACCAGCACCAGGTCGATGTCGTCCGGGGTCAGGCCGGCACCGGCCAGCGCCTTGCCCGCCGCCTGGTAGGCCAGCTCGTCCACGGGTTCGTCAGGGCCCGCCATGTGGCGCGTGCGGATGCCGACGCGGGACCGGATCCACTCGTCGGTGGTGTCCACCATGGCCGCGAGGTCCTCGTTGGTGAGCACTTTCGCGGGCTGGTAGTGCCCTAGCGCCACCACGCGTGAACCGGTCATGGGCGGGGTCCCCCCTTGTACGGAAGTCAGGATCACCCAGCTTTGCCTGCTACTGATGGGTACGTGTGCGTGTGACCCGACAGGATTCCGGCCCCGGATTCTGTAGCTTCCCGAGGATCCACCTGCCGGGAGCACCGGGGGAAGCGGAACCGGGACAATGAGCGCGTCGGATGCCGGCGAGAACAGAAGGACGGACTGATCACCATGGGACGGGTCACCGAGCGCCGCCGCGTCGTCCGGATCCGTAACGGCGGAGCGGGCGTACGGCCGGACACACTGGTGGCCGAGGAGCCGCTGGAGATACGCCTGAACGGAAAACCGCTGGCCATCACGATGCGTACGCCGGGCGACGACTTCGCGCTGGCGGTGGGTTTCCTGGTCAGTGAGGGGGTGCTCGCGGCCGCGTCGGACGTGCAGGCCGTCACTTACTGCGAGGGGGCCACGGAGGACGGGTCGAACACCTACAACGTGGTGAACGTGCAACTGGCCGCCGGGATCCCGGTGCCGGACATCACGCTGGAGCGGAACGTCTACACGACCTCCTCCTGCGGCCTGTGCGGCAAGGCCAGCCTGGACGCGGTCCGTACGGCGACCCGCTTCCCGGGGCTCGCCACCGATCCGGTACGGGTCCCCGCGGAGGTCCTGTGCGCGATGCCGGACCGGCTGCGCGAGGCCCAGAAGGTCTTCGACCGGACGGGCGGACTGCACGCGGCCGGGCTGTTCACGGCGCAGGGCGAGCTGCTGGACCTGCGGGAGGACGTGGGCCGGCACAACGCGGTGGACAAGATCGTGGGCCGGGCGTACCAGGCCGGGCGGCTTCCGCTGGCGGGCTCGGTCCTGCTGGTGTCGGGCCGGGCCTCCTTCGAGCTGGTGCAGAAGGCCGTGATGGCGGGCATCCCGGTACTGGCGGCCGTCTCGGCGCCGTCCTCGCTGGCGGTGGACCTGGCCCTGGAGTCGGGGATGACGCTGGTCGGCTTCCTGCGGGGCCCGGACATGAACATCTACGCGGGCGAGGAGCGGATCACCCTGTAGCGGTGCGCCTGTACCGCTCCCAGTGGGTGCCGTGGGCCAGGAACCGGGCCCAGACGTCCGCGCCGTCGCCGGTGGCGTTCCCCTTGCCGGAGCCGTGAACGGCGAACCAGTCGGAGCACCCAGCTTCCCTCGGCGGGGGCGGCGACCGCGGCGACCAGCAGGCCGAACAGCACGAGCACCGCGCGGGCGAGGTTCTGCACGTCATCGCCCCCGGCGGGAGCGGCGCGCGGAGTTCGCGGCCGGCTTCGGTGCCGGGGGGTCGATGCGGTGGAGGTCCAGGGTGGGCGGGACCGGGGTGGTGCCCGGGCCGCCGGATTCGGCCCAGGCGATGATCTCGTCGGTCGCGGTGTCGTCGAGCGCCCAGCCGAACCAGGCCGCGCGGGCGCCGCGGCGGCGGGCCTCGGTGGTGGGCTGGACCACGATGACGTTGGCCTGGGCGCAGGGGCCGAGGCAGTCGCTCGTACGGACGGCCAGGCGGCCCCCGGAGGCGGCCGCGGCCTCGCGCAGCCGGGCGAGTTGGCCGGCGTGGTCGGAGCCCGGGTTCTTGCGGGGGTCGCCGCAGCAGCAGCCGCGGCAGACGACCAGGGTGCAGGGGCGTTCGGCGTGGGCGGCGAGCGGGCGTATCCAGGTCACCACCGAACGTTACCGGGACCGGGGCGCGGGCCGCCCGGCCGCGGGCGAGACGTCCGCCACACGGTCGGCGGCGAGTTCGGGCGCCGGATCCCCGGCGCGGCGCCGGGCGATGACCGCGCAGACCATCAACTGCATCTGGTGGAAGAGCATCAGCGGGAGCACGGCGAGGGCGGCGTGGGCCCCGAACAGCACGCTGGCCATGGGGAGTCCGGCGGCCAGGCTCTTCTTCGACCCGGCGAACTGGATGGCGATGCGGTCCGCGCGGCCGAAGCCGAGGCGGGTCGCTCCGTACCAGGTGGCGAGCAGCATGACGACGAGCAGTACGGCCTCCACCAGCATCAGGGCGGCGAGTTGGGGGAGGCTCACCCGGTGCCAGATGCCCGCGACCACGCCCGCGCTGAAGGCGGCGTAGACGACGAGCAGGATCGAGCCGCGGTCGACGCGGCCGAGGACCTGCTTGTGGCGGACGAGGAAGCCGCCGACCCAACGGCGCAGGAGCTGTCCGAGGAGGAAGGGCAGCAGGAGCTGGAGGGTGATCTTCAGGAGGGAGTCGGGTGAGGAACCGCCGGCGTCGCCGCCGAGCAGGCCCGCGGCGAGGAGGGGGGTGAGGACGATGCCGGCCAGGCTGGAGAAGGAGCCGGCGCAGATCGCGGCGGGCACGTTGCCGCGGGCGATCGAGGTGAAGGCGATGGAGGACTGGACGGTCGAGGGGACCAGGCAGAGGAACAGCAGGCCGCCGTAGAGCGACTGGGTCAGGACGCCGGGAACGAGGACGCGGGCGGCCAGGCCGAGGAGCGGGAAGAGCATGAAGGTGCAGGCGAGCACGGTGAGGTGGAGGCGCCAGTGGCGCAGGCCGTCGAGGGCCTCGCGGGTGGAGAGCCGGGCGCCGTAGAGGAAGAAGAGCAGGGCCACGGCCGCGGTGGAGGCCCCGTCGGCGAGGGTGGCGGCCGGGCCGCGGGCGGGGAGGAGGGCGGCGATGCCGACGGTGGCGAGCAGGGCCAGGACGTACGGGTCCAGGGGCAGCCGGGCGGGGAGGTGCGGGCGGCGCATGTCGGAGGTGCTCACTTGCTGTCGGGGCGGGGGCTCCCCTTCATGGTCGATGGCGGGCGGTCATCGGGAAACCCGCATACCGCACTCACTGCCATCGCATTCCGTGATGAGCGGGCTAACGTGGGCGGCATGTACGACCCTGTCCAGCTGCGGACGTTCCTCACGGTGGCCCAGACGCTCAGTTTCACGCAGGCCGCGGGGCGGCTCGGGGTGGGCCAGTCCACGGTCAGCCAGCACGTGCGGCGGCTGGAGGAAGCGACGGGGCGGCCGCTATTCGTCCGGGACACGCACAGCGTGGACCTGACGGAGGACGGCGAGGCGCTGCTCGGCTTCGCGCGGACGATCCTGGAGGCCAACGAGCGCGCGGCGGCCTTCTTCGCGGGGACGCGGCTGCGCGGGCGGCTGCGGTTCGGGGCGTCGGAGGACTTCGTGCTGACACGGCTTCCGGAGATCCTGGAGGGGTTCCGGCACGAGCATCCCGAGGTGGACCTCGAGCTGTCGGTGGAGCTCTCGGGGACGCTGCACGAGCGGCTGGACGCCGGGCGGCTGGACCTGGTGCTCGCCAAGCGGCGGGGGCCCGGGGACGAGCGGGGCCGGCTCGTCTGGCGGGACCGGATGGTGTGGATCGGGGCGGAGGGGCTGCGGGTGGACCCGGAGCGCCCTGTTCCGCTGATCGTCTTCCCGCCGCCGGGCATCACCCGGGCGCGGGCGCTGGAGGTGCTGGAGCGGGAGGGGCGGTCCTGGCGGATCGCGTGCACGAGCGGCAGCCTGAGCGGCCTGATCGCGGCGGCCCGGGCGGGGCTCGGCGTGATGGCGCACACCCGGGGGCTGATCCCGCCGGGCCTGGTGCGGATCGGCGGGCTGCCGGAGCTGGGGCCGGTGGAGTTCGCGCTGCTGCGGGGGGCGCGTCCGTCGGCCGCCGCAGAAGCGTTGGCCACGGCCGTACTCTCCGGCGCCGACCGGCTCAGCCGCACGTCAACAGCGTGAACACCGTGATCACTGGGGAGGTCTTGTGGAGGTATCCAAAGGCCGATCGCCCCCTGTTGACCATGAGGTACGTTCACCGCGGCGCGCGGAGAGGAGCGGGGCCTTGCGCGAGATCACCGTCCCACCCGTCGTCACGGGCGCGCCCGTCGGCGGCCTGGCCGACATCGTCTTCCAGCACGCTCGCGAGGAACCGGACCGGGTGGTTCTCGGCCGGAAAACGGACGGGGTCTGGCGGGACGTCACCTCCCGGGAGCTGGCCGCCGAGGTGCTCGCGCTCGCCCGGGGACTGCTGGCGCAGGGCGTGCGCTTCGGGGACCGGGTCGCCGTCATGTCCCGTACCCGGTACGAGTGGACCCTCTTCGACTTCGCCCTGTGGGCGATCGGCGCCCAGCCCGTCCCGGTCTACCCGACGTCCTCCGCCGATCAGGTGCACTGGATCCTCTTCGACACCGACTGCACGGCCTGCGTCGTCGAGGACGAGAACCAGGCCATGACGGTGGGATCGGTCATCGACCGCCTCCCCCATCTGAAACGGCTCTGGCAGCTCGACACCGGGGCCGTGGAGGCGCTCGTCGCCGACGGGCGCGGGGTCTCCGAGGACGTCGTGCACCGCCATCGCGGCGCCGTGACGCCCGATGCGACCGCCACCGTCATCTACACCTCCGGGACCACCGGCCGGCCCAAGGGGTGCGTGCTCACCCACGCGAACTTCATGTACGAGACCGACACCCTGGTCAGCAGCTGGGAGTCGGTGTTCCAGGCCCGGCAGGGCGAGCAGCCGTCCACCCTGCTCTTCCTGCCGCTGGCGCACGTCTTCGGGCGGATGGTGGAGGTGGCCGCCGTCCGGGCCCGGGTCAAGCTGGGACACCAGCCGGTACTGGCGGCCGCCGAGCTGCTGCCGGATCTCACCGCCTTCCGGCCGACGTTCGTGCTGGGCGTGCCGTACGTCTTCGAGAAGGTGTACGCCGCCGCCCGCCGCAAGGCGGAGGCGGAGGGCCGCACGGGGCCCTTCGACCGGGCGGTGGAGACGGCCGTGCGGTACGCCGAGGCGCGCGAGCGCAAGGCCTTCGGCACCGGGCCGGGACCCTCGGCCGCGCTGCGGATGGAGCACCAGCTCTTCGACAGGCTGGTCTACGGGAAGGTCCGCGAGGCGATGGGCGGCCGGGTGCGGCACGCCATGTCGGGCGGGTCGGCGATGTCGCGCCGTCTGGGGCTGTTCCTCGACGGGGCCGGGATCACGGTCTTCGAGGGGTACGGGCTGACGGAGTCGTGCGCGGCGGCCACCGCGAACCCGCCCGGGGCGACCAAGTACGGCACGGTGGGACGGCCGATCCCGGGCAGTGCGGTGCACATCGCGGACGACGGGGAGGTCTGGCTGCACGGCAGCCACATCTTCTCCGGTTACCTGAACGACCCCCGCGCGACGGAGGCGGTGCTGCGCGGCGGCTGGCTGGCGACCGGGGACCTGGGCCGGCTGGACGAGGACGGCTACCTCACGATCACCGGGCGCAAGAAGGACATCCTGGTGACCTCCAACGGCAAGAGCGTCGCGCCCGCCGCGCTGGAGGAGCGGGTGCGTTCGCATCCACTGGTGTCGCAGTGCGTACTGGTGGGCAACGACCGGCCGTACATCGCGGCGCTGCTCACCCTGGACATGGACGGGATAGCGCACTGGCTGTCGATGCGCGGCCGGCCGCAGATGCCGGCGGCGCAGCTGGTGGGCGATCCCGAGCTGACGGCGGAGGTCCGCCGGGCGGTGGTGGCGGCGAACACCCTGGTCTCGCAGGCGGAGGCGATCCGTACCTTCCGGGTGCTGGGTGAGCAGTTCACCGAGGAGCGCGGTCTGCTGACCCCCTCGCTGAAGCTCAAGCGCCGGGCGATCGAGAAGGCGTACGAGAAGGAGGTCGCCGCCCTCTACTCCTCCTGAGCGGGGGGGCAGACCGCGGGCCATCGCGGCAGGTCCGGTCGGTTCTCCGGCCGGGCGGCAACATAACTGACGGATCGTCATTTCTACCCGTCAGCAATATTGACGATCCGTCAGGTCACGCACAGAATGCGGGGATTCCAACCGGAGGGGATCCCCGACATGTTGCGACCGATCCGCACCCTGGCCGCCGCGGCGGCGGCCCTCGCGCTCGTATCCGCCTGCAACTCCGCCTCCACCAACGGCACCTCCCCGGGCAAACCCGGGGACGCGCCCGGCACCTCCCGCGGGGTGACCGCCGAATCGGTCAAGGTCGGCGGGATCGTGTCGATGACCAGTGCCAGCGGCTACAGCAAGAAGGACACGGACCTCGGGGCCAGGGCCCGCTACCTCCGGGCCAACGCCGAGGGCGGGATCAACGGACGCAGGATCGACTACCTCGGCGCCGAGGACGACGGCCAGGACCCCGCCAAGAACCTGGCGGCCGCCCGCAAACTCGTCCAGCAGGACAAGGTCTTCGCCGTCTCCCCCATGAGCTCGGTGACCTTCTCCGGCGCCGACTTCCTGGAGCAGGAGAAGGTCCCCACCTTCGGATGGGGCACCCTGCCCTCCTTCTGCGGACCCCAGCACATCTACGGCTTCAACGGCTGCCTGGTCCCCACCCCCGGCGGCACCATCAACCAGACCTGGCCCGAGGGCATCGGCCAGATCCTGGGCGGAGCCCGGGGCAAGTCGGTCGCGATCATCGCCAACGACAGCGACGCCGGCAAGTTCGGCATCCGCACCTTCCAGCAGGGCTTCACCAGCGCCGGGTTCACGGTCTCCTACGCCAAGGCCTCCGTGCCCGGCACCGCCGTCCCGAGCGACTGGTCCGCGTACGTGAAGGAGATCCTCTCCAGCAACGACGGCAAGGCACCGGACGCCGTCGTCTCCGTCATGCAGACCCCCAACAACATCGGGCTCTTCACCGCCCTCAAGCGCAGCGGCTACAAGGGACTGATCTCCGACCCGACCGACTACGACCCCGGGCTGCTCGCCAAGGACGCCACCAAGCAGGCCCTCGACGGGGTGCACGTGCTGCTCCAGTTCCAGCCGTTCGAGTCCGCCGACCCGAAGATGGCGCAGTTCAAGGCCGACATCAAGGCGGCGGCCGGCGGCCGGGAAGTGCCCCTGAACATGCACATGCTGACCGGGTACATGTCGGCCGACCTGTTCGTCTCCATCGCGCAGAAGGCGGGCAAGGAGCTGACCGTGGAGTCCTTCCAGGCCGCCGCGCAGGGCTTCTCCGACACCGGCACGCTCGTCGGCGACCGCGCCGAGCCCAAGGGGCAGAAGGACAGCTTCGGCTGCGGGGCCCTCGTCCAGCTCAAGAACGGCGCGTACGAGGTCTCCGTGCCGTTCAAGTGCTACGAACCCATCCCCTTCAAGTAGGTCAGCGGCATGGGGGATCTGCTCGTCTTCGTACTGAGCGGTCTGGTCTCCGGCGCCCTGTACGCACTGCTCGCCACCGGGCTGGTGCTGTCGTACTCGGCGTCCGGGCTGTTCAACTTCGCGCACGGGGCCACCGCCTACCTGTGCGCGCTCACCTTCTACGAGCTGCACTCGGGGCTGGGCTGGCCCGCCGTCCCGGCCGCGCTGCTGGTGGTGTGCGTCCTCGCCCCCGGTCTCGGCTGGGGCCTGGACCGGCTGATGTTCCGCCGCCTCGCCCGGGTCGGCGAGACCGCGCAGATCGTGGCCACCATCGGGCTGCTGGTGGCGCTGCCGGCCGCCGGGCTGTGGGTGGTGGAGCTGCTCTCCGAAGCCGGTGCGCCGGTGAAGCCCGCGGAGAACCAGTTCGGGCTGCCGGGCGTGGGGCCCAGCCCAGCGAAGTCCTGGCAGCTCGCGGAGGGCGTCGGCATCGACTCCGACCAGCTGATCACCTGGGTGGTGACCGCTCTGGTGGCGGTGGCCCTGTGGGTAATGATGCGGCACACACGGCTGGGGCTGCAGCTGCGGGCCGCCGTCGACAACCGCTCGCTGACCGAGCTGCGCGGCATCAGCGCCGACCGGCTGTCGTCGGTGGCGTGGATGATCGCGTCGGCGCTGGCCGGCCTGGCGGGTGTGCTGGCGACCCCGCTGCTGGGGCTCTCCGCGCACGACTTCACCCTGTTCCTGTTCGTCTCGGCGACGGCGGCGGTCATCGGGCGGTTCGCGTCCGTGCCGCTCGCCTTCGCGGGCGGGCTGGGGCTCGGAGTGCTGCAGAACCTGGTCGCCGGCTACGCGTCCTTCGCCGAGTCCCTCACCGGTTTCCGCACGGCCGTGCCCTTCCTGATCCTGTTCGGCGGACTGCTGGTGCTGACCCGCCGGGCACGGACGGCCGGGGTCGCGCCCGTTGACGCGCCGCCGGTCGACCATCTGGCCGGGGCCTCGTGGGGGCGGCGGTGGGGGGTGTGGGCAGCGGGGGCGGCGGCGCTGTGCGTGGCGTTCTACACCGTGACCTCGCCCTTCTGGAGCGGGCTGCTGGCACAGGGGCTGGCCATCGCGCTGGTGTTCATGTCGTTCACGTTGGTCACCGGGCTCGGGGCGATGGTCTCGCTGGCGCAGGGCACCTTCGTGACCGGTGCCGCGCTCGTGGCCGGGCTGCTGATGAGCCGGGGCTGGCCCTTCGTGGCCGCGCTCGCCGTGGGCACCTGCGTGGCGGCACTGCTGGGGGCGCTCGTCGCACTGCCGGCACTGCGGCTGGGCGGCAGGTCCCTGGCCCTGGCCACCCTCGCACTGGCCTTCCTCTCCGACCAGGTGCTCTTCCAGATGCGGTGGCTGCGCAACGGCGATGCGGGGTGGTCGATCCCGCGGCCGGTGATCGGGCCGGTGGACCTGTCGGACGACCGGGCACTGGGCGTGGCCCTGGTGGTGCTGGTCGCGCTGGTGGCCGCCGGGCTGAGCGCGCTGCGGAACTCGCCGTCGGGGCGCGCGATGCTCGCCGTGCGCTCGGCCCCGCCGGCGGCGGCCGCCTCGGGGGTCTCCGTACTGCGGACGAAGCTGCTGCTGTTCACGCTGTCGGCGGGGCTGGCCGGGTTCGGGGGCGTGCTGTACGCGTCGTACAACACCCGGATCACGGCGACGGACTTCACGGCGATGACCGGGCTGGTGTGGCTGGCGGTGGTCGTGGCGGCGGGTGTGCGCAGGCCGCAGTACGCGGTGGTGGCGGGACTGGTGTTCGCCGTTGCCCCGCGGCTGCTGGCGGACTACGTGACGGCGTCGGCGCATCTGCCGGTGATTCTTTTCGGGCTGGCGGGGCTGGCCCTGGCCAATGACCCGGACGGGTACTGCGCGGCGGTGCCGGTGCGGCTGGCGAAGCGGCGGGCGGTGGGGCTGGCGCCCCGGACCCCCGTGCAGCCGGGGCTGGCGGGACAGCCCGCCTCCGCTTCCCGGGGCTCCGCCCCGGACCCCGCGCCTCAAACGCCGGCGAGGCCGAAAGACACCGCCCTGGAGCTGCGCGGGGTCACCGCCGGGTACGACGGGGGGCTCGTCCTGCACGGGGTCGACCTCGCCGTCCGCACGGGTGAGATCCTCGCCGTGCTGGGGCCCAACGGCGCCGGGAAGAGCACCGCCTGCCGGGTGGCCGCGGGGCTGCTGCCGGCCCAGGGCGGGGCGGTGTACGTGAGCGGGCGGGACACCACGCAGGACGGGGCCGTGCGCCGGTCGCGGGCCGGTGTGCTGCTCGCCCCCGAGGGGCGCGGGATCTTCCCCGCCCTCACCATCGAGGAGAACCTGGCCCTGTACCTGCGGGACGCCGAAGCGCGCGCCGCCGTGTACGCGCGCTTCCCGCGGCTCGCGGAGCGGCGCGCAATCCCCGCCGGAGCACTGTCCGGCGGGGAGCAGCAGATGCTGGCCCTGGCGCCGCTGCTGCAGCGGCCGCCCGCGGTGCTGATCGCCGACGAACCCTCGCTCGGGCTCGCCCCGCGCGTGGTGGAGGAGGTGTACGCGCTGCTCACCGAGCTCCGCGACGCCGGGACCGCACTGCTCCTGGTGGAGGAGAAGGCCGCCGAGATCCTCGGGATCGCGGACACCGTGGCCTACCTCTCCCAGGGGCGGGTGTCCTGGTGCGGCCCCCGGGCCGAGGTGGAGGCGGACCGGCTCACCGAGGCCTATCTGGGGATGGCGACATGAGCGAGGGCGGATACGTACTGGAGGCCCGCGGGGTGGGCGTGCGCTTCGGCGGCGTCAGGGCGCTGACCGGGGTGGACCTCGGGGTCCGCGCGGGCGAGGTGTGCGGGCTGATCGGACCGAACGGGGCCGGAAAGACCACGCTGTTCGACGTCCTGTCCGGGATCCGCCGGCCCGACCAGGGGCGGATGCTGCTGGACGGGGCGGACATCACCCGCCGCTCCCCGGTCTGGCGGGCCCGGCACGGGATACGCCGGACCTTCCAGCGGCAGCAGCTGTTCGGGCAGCTCAGCGTGGCCGACAACGTGCTGGTGGCGCAGGAGTGGCGGGGCGGCGGGGGCGGTCCGGCCGCCGACCTCCTCGCCCTCCCGGCGCGGCGGGCGAGGGAGCGCGAGCGCCGGGCCCGCGGTGAGCGGGTGCTGGCCGACTGCGGGATCGGCGCGCTCGGGACCGCGTACGCCGGCGGGCTGCCCGTCGGGCAGGCCCGGATGGTGGAGCTGGCCCGCGCGGTGGCCGATCCGCCGCGGGTGCTGCTGCTGGACGAGCCCGCTTCGGGCATGTCCGCGCCCGAGCGCGACCGGCTCGCGGAGGTCGTCCGGCGGCTGGCGGAGCGGGAGGGCTGCGGGGTGCTGCTGGTCGAGCACAACGTGGCCTTCGTGATGGACCTCTGCTCGCGGGTGGTCGTGCTGGACCTCGGGGCGGTGCTGGCCGCGGGCTCCGCCGCCGAGGTACGGGCGAACCCGCTGGTGCGGGAGGCGTACCTCGGGACCACGTGAGGGTGCGCGTCCGGATGGCGGGAATACGTCGTACGAGAGGCCGGTTGTCGCCCCTCGTACGGCGCTCCACCGCCACCACCTGCACACCGACGTGAGGGAAAGACCAGACGTGAACCAGGTTCCCGCCATCAGGCTCAACAACGGCACGCTCATGCCCCAGCTCGGCTTCGGCGTCTGGCAGGTGCCGGACGCGGAGGCGGAGCACGCCGTCGGGACCGCACTGGAGGCCGGATACCGCAGCATCGACACGGCCGCGATCTACGGCAACGAGGCCGGCACCGGCAAGGCCGTCGCCGCGTCCGGGCTGGCGCGCGAGGAGCTGTTCGTCACCACCAAGCTGTGGAACGGCCCGAAGCAGAAGTGGGGCCGGGACCAGGTGCTGCGCGCCTTCGACGACTCCCTCGCCAAGCTGCGCCTGGACCACGTCGACCTGTACCTGATCCACTGGCCGCGTCCGATGCGCGACGACTTCGTCGCCATCTGGAAGACCTTCGAGGAGATCGCGGCGAGCGGCCGCGCCAAGGCGGTCGGCGTGTCGAACTTCCGCCCGGCGGATCTGGAGCGGCTCGCCGCCGAGAGCGAGCTGGTCCCGGCCGTGAACCAGGTCGAGCTGCACCCGCTCTTCCCGCAGGCCGGGCTGCGCGCGGTGCACGCCGAGCGCGGGATCGCCACCGAGGCCTGGTCCCCGCTGGGCCAGGGCAAGGAGCTCCTTACCCTGCCTGCCGTGACCGCGATCGCCGGCAAGCACGGCCGCAGCGCCGCGCAGGTGGTGCTGCGCTGGCATCTGCAGCACGGGAACGTCGTGATCCCGAAGTCCGTGACGCCCGCGCGCATCCGGGAGAACCTGGACGTGTTCGGCTTCGAGCTGGACGCCGCCGACATCGCCGCCCTGGACGCTCTGGGCGCGGGCGCCGCGGGCCGCCGGATCGGGCCGGACCCGGCCGAATTCGACGTGTAACGGGGCTCAGGGCGGATCTTTCGCCCTGGTCAGACGCGTACGAAGCTCCGTATGCGGTACGTCGGCTCCGCGCGCGGAACGTCCTGGTCCGGCAGCAGTTCCAGCCGGGCCGCCAGCTCCTGCGCGGTGATGCCGCGCGGGACGATCCGCGAGGCGTACCGGCCCGCGAGCAGGGCCTCGGCGGAGCCGCGCGGGCTGCGGCCCTGGCCGTGGCCGGTGAAGAGGGCCTCGCCGACCGGGAGCAGGCCCGCCCGGGCCGCGTAGGCCTCGACCTCCCCGGACGCGTCCGAGGGGGTCGGGGTCAGGTGCGCGGCGAAGACGGCGTCGATGTCGCTGCCCACGTCGTGCGCCGAGTCCTTGTCCACGGTGGCGAGGAAGACACCGCCGGGCCGCAGCGCCCGCGCGGCCTCGGCGATCACCGCCGGGACCAGCCCCGGCTCGCGCAGCAGGTGCAGGAGCCACACCGCGCTCACCGCGCACAGTGATCCCGACCGCACGGGCAGCCGGGCCGCGTCGGCCAGGGTCACCGGCACGCCGCGCCGCAGTGCCGCGGCGGCCATTCCGTGGGAGGCGTCGGCGCCGAGGACGTGCAGGGCGGGGCGCCTGAGCCGGCTGGTGACGATGCCGGTGCCGCAGCCGAGGTCGAGGAGGGTTCCGGTGTCCGCGGGGAGCAGTCCGAGGACGGCGGCGGCGGCCGCCTCGGCGCGCGGGGTGCCGCCACGGGTGGCGTCGTAGACCTCGGCCTCGGCGTCGTAGTCGAGCAGGGTTCTCGCGGACGGTATGTGCGTGGTCATCAGCTCGCGCCGTGGGCCGGGGCGAGTGCTTCGACGCGTTCGGCGAGGGCGAAGTCGGACTCCGTCACCACGTCACCGGCGTCGTGGCTGTTCACGGAGAGCCGGACCGTGTTGTAACCGAGCGTCAGGTCGGAGTGGTGGTTCAACTCCTGCTGGACGCTGGCGATATGGGCGACGAGGGCACTCGCGGCGAAGTGCGTGCCCAGCCGGTAGGTGCGGAAGATCCGGTCGTCCTCGAAGGCCCAGCCGGGGAGTTCCCGCAACCGGTCCTCGATCTCCTTCTGCGACAGCGGCTCACTCGGCATGCACCGGCTCCTTTTCCCGTGACGTGTAGTCAAGGTTCCCACAGTGGACGACGGAACAATCCTTTCGCGCCATAGTGCGCTCGGGTACTTCTACGCCTTCCGCGTCCATCCGGCCCCTCATATGCTCCTGCGCCGGACAGGCTGTTACCAGCGGTAACGAGAGGGCATTCGCCATGGCGGGCACAAGGAGTTCCAGGCGTACGTTCATCGCGGGCGCGGGCGCGGCGGCCGCCTCGGGGGCGGTCGCGGCCGGAGGCGGGGCGACGCCGGCCGCGGCGGCCACGGCAGCCGCGGGCAGTCCGCCGGTACCGCCTTCGCCGTCGGCCGGACGGCGTGTCGCGGTGCTCGGCGGCGGGGTGGCCGGCCTGACCGCCGCGCACGAACTCGCCGAAAGCGGCTACGCCGTGACGGTGTACGAGCGCCGGGCGCTGGGCGGCAAGGCACGCAGCATGGACGTGCCCGGCAGCGCCCGCGGCGGGCGCCGGCCGCTGCCGGCCGAGCACGGCTTCCGCTTCATCCCCGGCATCTACCACAACCTGCCCGACACGATGCGGCGGATCCCCTTCCCCGGGAACGCGCACGGCGTGTGGGACAACCTCGTCGCGCCCCGCGAGATGATGTTCGCCCGGGCGGCCGGGCGCGAGGACCTGCGCGCGCCCATCCCCTGGCCGGAGCACTCCCCCGCCGAGCTGACGCCCGAGGAGCTCCGGCGCGCCCTCACCGGCATCCTGCAGACACTGGTCCGGCTCCCGCCGCACGAGACGGCGTACTTCGTCGATCGCGTGCTCGTCTTCCTCACCAGCTGCGACGAGCGGCGCGACGAGGTGTGGGAACGGACCCCGTGGTGGGACTTCGTGCGCGCGGCGCGGATGTCGAACGAGTACCGGCGCATCCTCGCCGTCGGCATCACCCGCAACATCGTGGCGACCAAGGCCGAGGAGGCCTCCACCCGTACGGTCGGCACCCTCGGTGAGGCCTTCGTCTTCAACCTGCTGGGGCGCGGGGCCGACGGCCCGCCCGACCGGATCCTCAACCTGCCGACCAACGAGGCCTGGATCGACCCCTGGGAGGCCCATCTGCGCTCCCTCGGCGTGGAGTTCAGGATCGGCTGGACCGTACGTGAGGTGCGGTGCGCGGGCGGCCGGGTGAGCGGGGTCGCCGTCGAGGGCCCGGACGGCGCCGTGCACAGCGTCACCGCGGACCACTACGTGAGCGCGCTGCCCGTCGAGCACGCCCGCCGCACCTGGAGCGCGGCGCTGCGGGCCGCCGATCCGATGCTGGGGCGCTGCGACCGGCTGCAGACGGACTGGATGACCGGCATCCAGTTCTATCTCACCGAGCGGGCCCCACTGGTGCACGGCCATCTCAACTGCATCGACTCCCCATGGTCGTTGACCGCGATCCAGCAGGCCGAGCACTGGCCGGACCGGGACTTCCCGGCCGACTACGGCGACGGGAGCGCGGTCGACTGCCTGTCGGTGGACATCTCGGAGTGGGACAAGCCGGGGATCCTGTACGGAAGGACGGCCAAGCAGTGCACCCGCGAGGAGGTGGCCCGCGAGGTGTGGGCGCAGCTGAAGGCCTCCCTCAACGACACCGGGAAGACACTGCTGGCCGACTCCAAGCTGCATTCCTGGTTCCTGGACCCGGGCGTGGACGGGCTCGGCACCCCGCACCCCACCAACCAGGACGAGCTGCTCATCCACCCGGTCGGCACCTTCCACAACCGGCCGAGCGCGGGCACCCGCATCCCCAACTTCTTCCTCAGCGGGGACTACGTCGCGGTCGACATCGACCTGGCGACGATGGAGGGCGCCAACGCCTCGGCCCGTGCTGCCGTCAACTCCCTGCTGGACCGGGACGGTTCCCCGGCGCCGCGGTGCACGGTCCGACCGCTGTACCGGGCGCCGGAACTGGAGGCCGCCAAGCGCCACGACCTCTGGCGCCACCGTCTCGGCCTGCGGAACGTCTTCGACCTGGGCTGAGCCCCCTCGGCTACCGTCGTGCACATGACGATGACGAGTGTGGGCACCCTGCTGCGCGCCTGGCGGGAGCGGCGCGGCATCAGCCAGCTGGAACTGGCGGGCCGCGCCGAATCCTCGTCGCGGCACATCAGCTTCATCGAAACGGGCCGGTCGCGGCCGAGCGAGGAGATGGTGCTGCGGCTGGCCGGCCATCTGGACGTGCCGATGCGGGAGCGCAACTCACTCCTGCTGGCGGCGGGTTACGCGCCTCGTTACGCCCACACCGCACTGGACGACCCGTCGATGGAGACGCTGCGCGAGGGCATCGCGCAGCTGCTGACCGGGTACGAGCCCTATCCCGCACTGGTCGTGGACGCCGTGTACAACGTCGTCGCGGCCAATCAGGGCATCGCGATGCTGCTGGAAGGGCTGCCCGATCACCTGCTGGCCCCGCCGCTGAACGCCATGCGGATCACCCTGCACCCGCAGGGGCTGGCACCGAGGATCCGCAACCTCAGGGAGTGGCGCGGGCACCTGCTGGCGCAGATGGAACGGCAGATCGCGCTGGCCCGGTCCGAGCCGCTGCGCGCGCTGTACGAGGAGGTGTCGGCCTATCCGGTCACCGGCCGCCCGGGCGACAGCGCACCGGACGAGCCCGTTCCGTACATCGCGCTGCCGCTGGTCATCGAGCACGACGGGCACGTGCTGTCCTTCGTGTCGTCCATCGCGACCTTCAACACGCCGATGGACGTGACCGTCGCCGAGCTGGCCATCGAGACGATGCTCCCGGCCGACCCTGCGACGGTGAAGTACCTCCGCTCACTGGGCGGCTGAGCCCGCCCGCAGCGCGAGCTGCTGGAGCACGGCGAAGCCGGCCACGGTGGCCGCCTGGACCGGGATCCACACCAGGCCGGCCGTGGTGGGCGCGGTCCACAGTGCGAGTGAGACCAGGCTCAGGGCGGCCCAGGCGTAGTTCGTCTCGATGACGAGCTTCACGGGGAGGGCGGGCGGCCGCCGCCGCGATGCGAGCAGGCCGACCCCCGCCCCGTACGCGACGAGGAGGATCCCGAGCACCGGCAGCAGCCCCTGCCCGACCCCGAGCAGCCGGCCGATCGGGGCGGAAAAGGCGACGTAGGCGAGCCCGTTGGCGGTGGTGACCACGGAGTCGAGGGCGAGGAAGCGGCGCAGCGCGGTCTGCGGGACGCGGGTGCGGGCGAAGCCGGCGAGCGGGGTCGCGGACATGGGAATCAGCCTCCATCGAGGGTGGGACGGGCGGGCGGGACACGGGTTCCGGAACCGAGTGCGCGGCCCCGGAACCCGTTGCGTCCACTGTGCCGGGGGCCTTGGAGCGGGTCGATTACCTCTCAGGTAAGCGCAGCTGGATTGGGCATACAGCCTTGCCCCCTGGTCAGCCCCTTGTGCCAGGCAAAGACCCGACACAAGGGAGCCAAACAGGGGGCCACGCAGGCGAAATCAGTCCTCGACATCAGCGGAGAGCAACGTTCTCCCAGATCCGAAAATCTCGTCCATGGCCTGCGCGCCGTGCCTGATGACGGGCTGAAGCTGCTTGCGGTACACACGTTCCGTCGTATGCGTTCCGCTGTGTCCCACCACGAGGGCGATCGCCTCGATGGGAATCCCGTGAGCGGAGAGCAGCGAAACGCAGCTCGTGCGGAGCATCCGCACTGTCCACTTCTCGGGACTCTTCACGCCGGCGTCGCGGAGCAACGAACGGAAGTTGCGCAGAACGTTGGTCGATGTTCGCTGCTTCTCGTGGTCATCGGGGAAGACCAGCCCTTCCGCGCTCCAGACCTTCCCTGCAGCCCTGAACTGTTCCTGCTGCCTGCTGCGGTAGTCCCTCATGACCTCGGCAACCTGGAGAGGCATGGCCAGGGACCTGCGGCTCTGTACGGTCTTTGTCTCGCCCCGACGGCGAACAGAACGCCAGACATCGATATACGGCTTGGCGTCTCCCTGCGCCTCCGTGTGCACGTGGGCCCAGGTGAGGGGTCGCTCCTCCTCGGTGCGGACACCCACCAGCAGCGCGAGAACCACGTACGCGTGGATCCAGGTGCCCTCCCGGGCTCGCAAGACCGACTCGGCCTCGGTCATGGAGAGGGAGTTGCTCGGCTTCCCAGGACGGCCCTCGGGAAGGTCGACCAGTTCGACCACGTTGCGGTTGGCGCGTCCGCGCCTCCTGGCGTGATCGATGGAACGCTTCAAGATCGAACGTACTTTCTTCAGACCTTCGTCCCCCAGGACTTCAGCTCTGCCGACAAGCCAGTCGTCGACGGTGTCGGCTTCGAGCTCTTGCAGCTTGGCGTGCCCGAGCTGGGGGACGACGTGGTTCTTCGCCAGGCTTCCGTACAGGGCGAGGCTTGATTCGTCGCGGCCTCGGAGACCCTTGGCCAGCCACTCGTTCACGGCCTGGCCGACGGTGTAATTCGCGGGAGCCTTGCCGTCTGCGGCCAGCTCGCTCCTCAGTTTTCGGATCTTGTTCCGTACCTCGGTTTTAGTCTTGCCCGACACCTTGAGCCGCTTGCGCTTGCCTGCAGGAGTGAAGCCGAGGGAGACCGCCCCGATGTAGCGATTCTTGGACGCATCCCAGTAGATGGAGTCCTCGCCGTTGGCTGCCTTACGGGCCGGTGCCCGCTCGTCGTCCATCTAGCACCTTTCGTGCATGGCAGAGGGGCCTCACCGGCATCGGTGCGGCCCCTCTGTGGGCTGGTTACTGCTAAGCGGCGGCTTGAGCCTCGCGCTTGAGTAGTTCGACGTACTCGTCGACGTATTCGGTGGGGACAAGCCGGCGGCGGCCGGAACGCACGGTGCGCAGGCGGCCGAGGCGGATCTCCTCGTATGCCGTGGAGCGCCCGACGCCGAGCAGTTCGGCCGCTTGCTCGACGCTGTGAAGTCGTCTCTCCGGTACGACCATCAGTGCCACGTGAAGCAGTTCCTCTCCAGATTCGTCGGCCTGGCGGGGCGTGCTGTCCGAGGTGCGGGATTCTGCGTCACCGCGACACCTGCGTCGCTCGTGCTATCTGACCTGCGGTTTTCGGTGACACAGCTCGTCGGCAGGTCTGTCACCGGGCGGGCTGGTCTACGTCACCGGCCAGTGACGCAGGTGACGCGGAATGACGGAGCCCCGTCCCCCTGCGTCATCGGTAAAGCCGCAGGTGAAGCACCGGTTTCGGTGTCCCGTGACGTGGGTGACGCAGGGTCTCTTCTCTTCGGACGAGAAGGGTGGGGTGTCTGTCGTAGTGCGACAGGTTCAGAGCGAGAAATGAGGAGCCGCTGCGCGGCACGACCTTTGCAGCGGCGGCGAGCCGCCGGAGAAGCAAGAGGAGCACCGGGCCGGGGGGCGTGCTCCTCTTGCTTGTTCCCGCGGCCGGGGAGGCCTGCTGGTCAGAACGCGGTCTCCTGCTGTTCCGGCGTGGTCGTGGCGGGTCGGGTCATCTCGATGTAGCGGGCTGCCTTCGTGCGGCCCCAGTCGATGAGGACGCCGCGTGCGGCAAGGGTGGGCTGGAGCCGCTTGAGACGGTCGGAGAGGACCTTCCCGGTGGTGGGCCACCCCTTGGGCAGGGGGCGGCAGTCCTCGCCGGTGTAGAGCTGGGTGAGCGCGTGGAGCCACTCGGAGGAGGTCATCCGGGTCTCCGCGCCCGGATCGAGGGTGGCGGCGTGCTTGAGGACGGTCTGGGCGAGGAGGTCGCCTTCGATAACGTCGTCATTCAGCTCGTCCAGGCTGGCCCGGTAGGCGTTCAGCGCGCCGAAACCGGTGGCCGCGTCGAGCTGTGCGCACAGGTGGGCGAAGTCGGCCATCCGCAGGTCGGTGGGGATGTCCGCCTCGGCGGCCCGGACCTTGACGGTCAGGTCGAGCAGGGACCCGAGGATGACCGGCAGGATCTCTTCGAACTCCGCCCACAGCTCTGCCTCGGTGCGCCGCACGCGGGGGCGCTCCAGGCGGAGGGGGAGGAGCCGTTCGGCAAGGTCGGGGCGGATGACGCCCACGTCGATGCCGGTAAGTAGAAGAGGCCGGCGGTAGCGGGCGCGGACGACGTCTCCGTCGGTGTAGAGGGCGCGCTTGATGTTCTCGGCACCCGTGACGATGCAGCACATCAGGTCGGACAGGTCGGCAGCGAGGTGGGAGAGGTTGTCCAGGGCGGTGATCCATCCGGCGGCGACGGCCGCGGTCAGGTTCTCTTCGTCCTTCGGGGGGCGGCGCAGGTCGCCGCTCATCCCCTCGATGATCCGCACGAGCATCCTCCCCGCAGTGGACTTGCCGGCGCCCTGGGGGCCGGTGAGAAACGGGGCAGGGACGGGCACGGACGGTCCGAGGCAGCCGATCAGCCACGCGATGGCCAGGCACTCGGTCTCGGCGTTGGCGAAGTTGCACAGCTGCAGCAGGCGGTCGATTCCCTTGCCGTCGGTGTCCTTGGCCGGCAGCGGAAGCTCCCCGGTGAGCTGGGTCCGGCGCCAGCAGACTTCCTCCGGCTCGGGGGTGAGGATGTCCCAGCCGGTGGGGTGGATGCGGACGGACTGGCCATCGTTGCGGCCGAGGTCGAGCCAGGTCGCGCCGTCGAAGCCGGGTGCGACGCGGATGTGAACGGGCTGGACTTGCTGGGTCAGCGCGAGGGCTTCGATGAGGTCGAGGGCTTCCTTCAATGCGGTTCCGTTGAACACGCCGTGTCCGTTCTCGTAGAGGCCGACCATGAGTTCCTGCCTGTGGCTGCCCGAGGTGCCCTGCGAGCGGATCGGGCGCGCGACCGGGTGGCAGTTCTTCTGCGCGAAGACCGTCCCGTCCGCGGTGCGGAAGTACCGGAAGTTCTGCTGCGCATAGCCGGTGATGACCTCCCGGCCTGAGGCCTTCTCGTCGTCAGGCACGGTCACATCCCCAGCTTCATCCGGGCGTTGGCCCAGGCAATCTCGCAGTGCCGCAGAGACTCGCCCTTGGCCTGCGCGGCAGTGAACAGTCGGCCGATGTGCGTCTCGGTGAGGCAGCCGCACCAGCCGTGCGCGGACAGCACCGCGAGGAACGTCCGGTACACGGTGTTGTGGATCGCGCTGCGTGCGTCGGTGATTTGCTGCTCCGCCATGGCGATGCCCCGTTCCAGGTAGGCGGGCGACCGGTGTCGGCACACCCCATCCATGGCCAACGGAGGCACGGCGGCGGCACATGATGTCGGCCGGGCCGCGGCGGGCTCCTTCACGGCGAGCGCGCGCACGACGTCGGGCAGGAGCTGCATCCTGCCGGTCCCGGGGCCGAGCCAGCGGGCGTAGGACATCAGGGACTTGATGTCGACGCCGGGACGGACGCCGTTGTGGGAGGTCATGGTGCCGAGGTAGACCCAGTGCTCTCCCCGGGTGGTCGCTACGGTCTTGGTCGCGGGGAGGGCCTGGCGGGCCCAGGCGACCGCTTCCGGGTTGTCGAGGTCCACGACGGTGAGCGCGGCACCACCGGGGTGGTAGGCGACAGCCTGCGCTTGCCGCCATGCTGCGGCCCATGCGGGTGAGGTGAGGATGTCTGGGTCGGTTGTGGCGGCGCCCCAGGCGTGGCAGGGGGCCGGGCACTCGCACGGGCCGGCGGACAGCATGTGCGGCCGGTCCCCGCAGGCCGAGCGGGTGCAGGCGGCGCAGTTCCCGAAGGGCAGCTTGCCCTCCCGCAGCGGGAGCGCGGGCAGGCCGCGTTCGGCGAGCTGGAGCGCGGTCCGCAGGTGCTGGCTCACGTGGTTCATGCGGCGGCCCTCGTCTCGTGGGTGAGGAACTGGTTGGCGATCCACTCGGTGTAGGCCGGGGGGACGGCCTGGCGGGCCTCGGTCTTGCTCATCCAGGTGCAGCCCATGGCATCCGCGTATGCGCGCTCGCCCTTGTGCTCGAAGGCCAGCAGGTCCTTGTGGTGCCAGCAAGGCGGGAGGAGGTCCCCGCCGCCGCCCCAGGAGGTCTCGAACGTGCGGTGGCGGCGGACGTTCAGGCCGAACTGCGACCCGCAGAGCAGGTAGTCGGCGCGGAGGGTGCCGTCCCAGGCAGCTTCGGGGACGTTCTCGATCACCCAGGGCTGGCCGGAGGCCTGCATGAGCTTCTTGCCGGGGGTGATCAGGTCCGGGTGGTCGGCCCTGCTGCCGCGCCAGGCGGTGACGCGGGCCTTGTTCTGGCACGGCCACGACGCGTGGATCAGGTCGTACTCCGCGACCTCGCCCGTGCTGGTGATCCGGTCCAGGTAGGCCAGGGCGTCGGCCTGGTGGAAGGTGAAGGGGTAGTTCGGCTGGGGATGGATGTCGATGCCGGTGACGTCGAATCCGGCGAGGTGGTAGCCCATGGAGAGGCCGCCGGCACCGCAGCACAGGTCCAGGACCCGCAGCCCGTTCGGTTGCCGCAGCGGCAGGACGCGAGTGCTCATGCTGATACCGCCTGCGTGTTGAGGAAGGCGCGGGCGGCGCGGCCGATGTGCTCGGTGTAGGCCGGGGGGACACATTCGCGGATCCCGTCACGGCTCATCCAGGGGACCCTCATGTCGGCGCGGGCTTCGGCGACGCCGGGGAAGTTGCCGACGTAGTGGGCGAACTCCCCGGCCCGGCGCGGGCGCCCCATCTTGGCGAGCGGGGCGGTGTGTGCCTGGTGGGCGGGCGGGGTGAAGGTGAAGCCGCCGCCGGTCTCGAAGAGGCGGTGGCGGTAGGTCCGCATCCCGAACGCGCCCGCACACAAGGTGAGCGGATCCCGTAGCTCGGGGGCGGCTTCCTCGACGTTTTCGATCACCCACGGCCGGCCGGTGGCCTCAAGGGCTTCCCGCAGAGGGGCGATGAGGTCGGGGTGGGTACGGCCCTGGATCTTCTGGGCCCGGCTGTAGCGCTGGCAGGGCGGGGAGGCGTGGATGAAGTCGAAGCCCTCCCCGAACGCGCGGATGAAGTCGAGCGCCTCGCCCTGGTGGAAGCCGAGCGGGTAGCGGGGCTGGGCTGCGATGTCGACGCCGGTGACGTCGAATCCGGCCCGGTGGTAGCCCATGCCGGCGCCGCCCTGGCAGCAGAACGCGTCCAGTAACAGCGGCCGGTGCCCGGAACCTCGCGGGTTGTCAGTGCGGTGGGTCATGCTGGTCTCTCCAGTTCTCTGGTCTGAGCTGGGTGAGGGGCAGCCGCGGTCTTTGGCGAGAGAGCGGCTGCCCCGGTCTTTGGCGGATCGAAGGGGCGGGCTTTGACGACTGCGTGGCTGGTGCTGGCTGTTGGTGATGAGCGGCAGCACGGGGGGAACGACGGGTATGACGACGACCCGTCGCAGCACTACAGCTGGGACGACACCGTCCCCAACCACGCGAACCTGAAGGTGGGCGACGTGATCGCCCTGTGGGACAAGAAGCAGCTGCTCGGCCTCGGCGTGATCTCTCACATCGAGACCGGGAGCGAGGTGAAGACGCTCTACTTCTGTCCGCAGTGCAAGAAGGCCGACTTCAAGCGGCGCAAGCGGCTGAAGCCGACCTGCCTGTGCAACAAGTGCGGTGCACAGTTCGAGGAACCGGGCAGCAAGACCAGGACGGTCATCACCTACCGGTCTCGGCACGGGGAAACGTGGATGGACGGCCGTGGCCTGCTGACCGGCCCGGAGCTGCGGGCCCTGTGCGACTCGCCCCGCTCGCAGCTGAGCATGCGCCCGGCACGGTGGGAGAAGCTGCGCGATGCGCTCCTGGCCACCGAGGGAGTCGACTTCGAAGACCTCGACATCGACGACGAGCAGCCCGGCCAGGACACGGCGCGCAGGCCGATACAGGGCGGGCACCGGATGGCGAACGTCCGGACCCGGCAGGGGCAGCCCGCGTTCCGCAAGCAGCTGCTGAAGGACCACGGCCAGGTGTGCGCGTTCACCGGACCGGCACCCGCGGCCGCCCTGCAGGCAGCCCACCTCTACAGCTACGCCGACGAGAGCCAGCACCACGACTGGGGCGGTCTGCTCCTGCGCAGCGACATCCACAGCCTCTTCGACCGCGGACAGATCGCCGTCAACCCCGGCACCGGCCGCATCGAGGTCGACGACGACCTCCTCGCGTACCCGCTCTATGCCGAGCTTCACGGCAGGATCCCGGCGGCGAGGCTGCGGCCCGAGCACGAAGTGTGGCTCGCCGCCCATTGGCGCAGCCACCACCCTGCCGAATAGAACCCCGTGGCGGATGCGCAGCGGCGCGATTCTCCTTCAGCGGTTGAGGGTGCCGTTGGCGCGGCCGAACAGTCCGGACGCGCTGATGTGCTGGGTGATGTGCTGGACCGGCGCTGTGCCTCGTCCGGTCCCGCGGGTGGCCTTGAGGAGGAGCGGGGCGAGAGCGCCGACCGCGATGAGAGCGGCGAGTGCCCAGAGGGCTTCGGTCAGGGCGATCAGTCCCGGGGCGGCGTAGGAGATTCCGATTCCGGCTGCTCCGATGCCTCCGCCGAGGGTCGGGGCGAGGAGCGCGGTCGTCTTGGCCCATGCCGGAATACCCGCCGCGGGAGCCGGGGCGGGGGCCGGTTCGATCGGGGTGGGGTGGGTGTAGGCGAGGGTGCGGGTGCCGTTCGGCAGGGTCACCAGCTGGATCCCCGCCTGTTCCTCGAGCACGGGCACGGGGTGTGTCGGGTGGTCGGTCGGGGCGGGGTACCAAGTGATCGGTTCGGGGTGGTGGATGGCGGGCTTGTGCGGCATGGGGATGCCTCCCGGGTATGGGTCGGGCCCGCGCCAGGGTGGGTGGCGCGGGCCCGATGGGTGAGGTGTCAGGCAGGAGTGTCAGGGGGTGTCAGACGGCGGGTGTCACGGGGTCTGACAGCGGGTTTGCCTAGGGGTTTGGGTGTCACGGGTCCCTGATGGTGTCAGGGAGTGTCAGGCGTCAGGCCTCGACGAGCTGGGGGATGATCCGCCACCTGCCGGTGACCGAAGTCGGCTCCAGTCGGCCGTCCAGCGCTGCGTCTTTCAGGCGGGCGGATACCCAGGGGCGGGAGAGGTTGTGGCGGTCGCACCAGTCGATGAAGTCCTTCGGCCCGACGACCATCTGACCGGCCGTCTCGAACTCTTCCAGCGCGTCCGCGAACAGCTCCCGAGCCTCCTCCGGAGACGGCTTGTAACCCGGGGACTCCCACAGCGGAACGTCGTCCCCGTCCTCGTCGCCGGGCAGGTCGGCTTCCGGGTCGATGCCGGCGTCCTCCGGGTCGACGAGGAGTCCGTGAGATTCCGCTTCCATGCCGGCGTCTCCCTCGTCGGTGACCAGGCGGAGCACGGGCGCGGTGCCGAGGGCGGGGCGGCCGGTGTAGTTCTGCCCGGCCACGGCCTTGGCGGCGCCGGCGGTGATGGGGTCGGCGGTGGCGCCGTTGTGCTGCGCCCATCCGGCGAGGGCTTCCATGGTCGGGGTGGCGGTGTGCGGGAGGGCGAAGGTGCGGCCCGGGGACGGGTAGCGGTCCTCGGGGATTCCCGGGGAGACGACGTAGCAGTAGCCGGGCCGGCGGTTGCCCCACGCGCCGGGGTGGGCGCCGGCGTCGATGACGGTGTCGGGGAGGGAGAACCCTTCGTCGCGGGGGTCGCAGCCGAGGGCGATCACGGACGGCAGGGAGGCACGGGTGGAGGTGGACATCTGGTCGTACGAGGGGCGCTGGAGAGAGACGATGAGGGAGACGCCGGCGGAGCGGGCTTCCTGTGCGATTCCGGTGAAGGCGTCGTCGCCCATGAGCCGGAGGGTGTTGGCGGCCTCCTCCATCCACGTGACGAGGAACGGCATTCCCTCGCACCCGCAGGCCCGGCCGGGCTGGCAGGTTTGGGCGGGATCGTTCTGCCGTAGTGCGGCTGCGGGGATCCACTGGCGGTAGCCGTGGGCGCCGAGCCAGCGTGTACGGGCGGGGATGACGACCTTGATGGCCTCGACCATGACTTCGGTGTCCGGTCCGCCCTCGGCCGACCAGTCCATGCCGGGCAGGAGCGGGCGGAAGTCCTGGAACATCTTCGGATCCGACACCCACAGCAGCACATCGCGGCGGGAGAGGATCTCCGTCATCAGGTTCAGGGCGGTCTCGCCCTTCCCGGATCCGGTCCCGCCCGCGATCAGCACGTGCGTGCTGTTCCGCTTGATCTCCGGATCACCCGGCAGCCAGATCACGAGGGGTGAGCCGTCGTCGTAGCGGCCGATGACCAGCGGCTCCGCGATGCTCCCGCCGAGGTTGGACGGGCCCTCCCATTCCGCGACCTGGGCGAGCATGTCCTCGGGGACGATGACCAGGTCACCGCGGCGGGCGGAGTCGGGGTCGGGCATGTACCGGACGGCGGACTTCGGCAGGTCGAGCGCGGACGCGATCCGGGGCAGGACCCTCGCAACGTCCTCGTTGGTCTGCTCCCCGGCTTCCAGCGCCATCTTCGCGGTGACCCGGTTCGGCTCCACCGACGTGGCCCCGATCTGCGCCCGCGCCAGCCCGACCTTCTCCAGCAGCCCCTTGTCCGTGCCACCGACCGTGGTGCCGTCGACGTTGCGGCGCAGCACCATCCGGATGTTCCACGACAGCGCGAGCGCGGGACCGCCCATCAGGTACAGGTCGGGAAGCGGCCCGGTCAGGGGCCCGGCCAGGCAGGCCCCCGTCAGCCACGCCGACCCGGCGGCGACGGTGATGGCGGAGTGCAGCCGGCGCTGCTGCCCAGTCGCCTTGCCCGCCCACCAGGTGACCCCGGTCAGGGCGACGGAGGCGAGGGTGAGGCCGACGCCGGCTGCGGCGCTGCCCTCCCACAGGAGGCTGCCGAGGGAGGCGAGGCCGATGCCGCCGACGCACAGCCAGGGCGGGAGGTGGGGCTTGGCCCGGTGGAGGATGTAGCCGGTGATGCCGGCACTGTCGGAGGCGCCGCGGAGCTGGTCTTCGTACTGCTGCTCAACAGTGGTGCGGTCGGCGGTTGCCATCACTTTCTCTCCCTTCTAGAGCTGGCCCCAGTCCATGCGCGGCTGCGACGGGCGGGCGCGGTGGCGGACGCGGTTGATCTCTTCCTCGTACTCCTGCTGAAACAGGGCGTAGGTCGCGGCAGCGTTCTTCGCCGCATCCCGGAGCGCGTCGGCTGCGCGCTGCATCTTCCGGGCGACCTTCGCCGCCCGGAAGCGGGAGCCGCCGATACGGCCGTCGGGGTCGGGCACCTGTACCAACGTGGCTTTGAGGATCTCCGCGCCCATCGCGACCTCGATCGACAGAGCCACCCCGGCGGCGCGGACGGCGTTGCAGTACTGGCGGACCTGCGCGGGTGAGCTGAACTCCGGCGCCGGCAACAGCGACTGCGCCTGGCCCCCGCCCTGACCGCCGCCGGCGGGGGCGGCGTGGCGGCCGCCGTTGTTGCCACGGCCGCCCGCGTCGATGTTCAGGGTGAAGCCGGGCGAGAACGTCTTGTTGTTGACCTTGGTCTGGGAGCCGTTCGCGCCAGCCCGCGGCGCGGACCTCGGACGCTGCGTACGGGCCTGCTGCGGGCGGCCGGTGGTCTTCCATCCGGCGCCGCCGGTACCGCCGGTCATGCCCGAGGTGGTGTTCGCCATCAGGAGCTCTCCTTCTCACTCACGAAGGTCAGGTGACGGGCGACGAGCCAGCCGACCTGCGCGGCCAGCGTCAGAACGGCCCACAACAGAAACAGGAGCGGGCGGTGCGGGCCGAACCCGGCAGCGAGCGCCATCCAGGCCGCGCACGCCGTCGCCAAGCCGACGAGGAGGGCTCGCCAGAGCGCGGCCTGCCGGGAGGCTGGGCGGCGGCGCAGCATGCCCCACACCCACATGCCGGCCGGGGCCAGTGCGAGGGCGGCGAAGGCCCATGCTGTGCGGGGTTCGATCAGGTGAACGATCCCGGTCACGGGGAGCAGAGCGGTGGAGATGCCGGTGGGCACCCAGGCGCGGCGGTGCTTCCACCCCCACCGGCCCACAGCCAGCACGGCACGCATGGTCAGGGTCGGGGGCGGCTCGGACGTGACGACGAGGATGACCGGCTCACGCCGCCCACGCTGCCGGGGAATGTGCACGGTGGGCGCGGCGCCCTTCGCGGTGTGTGTGCGGGTACGGCGAGACACAGCAGAACTCCTTCAGGCAGTAGGGAGGTTCAGGCGGCGCGCTGTTCAGGGAAGTCGTGGCAGGCCACGCACATGCCAAGCAAGGTCGGGATGACGTATCCGGCATCGCGTCGGCAGGTCGGGCAGGTGCGCCGGGCGGTGTTCGCCTTGGCCAGAGCGGCTGCTTTGGCCGGGGTCATCGGGCGGACCGGGCGAGCGAGCTCAATCCGGTAGAGGAAGGCGACCAGCGGGCCCCGCCGGCGGCGGGGCCGCTCCACCTGCGCGACGACCTCTTGACCACCGGGACGAAGACCGGCGGCGCGGAGCTGCCGGCGGGTGGCCAGGCCGTCGGGGGCGAGGCGCCAGGAGTAACTGGGGAGGGTGGTCACCGGGGGCTCTCTTCCTGAGCCATGAGGGTGGCCCAGGCGCCCCGAATCCTGGCTTCGCCTCCGGTGAATCCGGACTCGCGGAAGGCGGCAGCGGTCTGCCGGTAGGACAGGGGCGGGTCGGCGGAGTAGCGCAGGTACCTGAGGACGACCACGATCTGTTCGTCGAGGAGGGGTTCCCCGATCAGCGGGGTGGGGACCCCTGCGATGGCCGCGAGCTGGTCTAGCGTCACGGGCGTGACGGCAGGCGTGACGCCATCCCCCTCCGGTCCGGTCAGCGGGTCGTTGACCTGCGTGTCTCCCCCGTCACGCCCGCCCCCGATGGGCCCCTCCCCTTGCCCCGGTTCGGGCACTGGGGGAAGGGCGGGAGTCGCGGCCGCCGTGACGGCGTCACGCCCTCCCGTGACGGGCGCGGTCGAGGGTGTGACGGTGATGGCGAACATGTCGCCGAGAGCGACGTCCGCGCCGGTGGTGATCCGCTCCCGCTGGACCTCCAGCAGCCGCGCCCCAAGCGTGGTGTCCGCGGTGCCGACCCTGCGGGCCAGGCGCCACGACGCCCGGTCCGAACGCTCGCGGACCTTCTCGTCGGGATGGTTCGCAGCCCGGGCGCGGTGGTAGGCCAGAGCCTGGACAACGGCCGCCGCCCGGGCTTCGGCCTCGGCGTCACGGCCGTCGACGTGGACCACGATCCGGCGGGCCAGGAACGCCATACCCTCGGCCGAGACAGACATGCCGAGCGGGGTGATCGCGTAGATGACCGTGCGCGGCCCGTCCGGCGCGGCAACGGCTGACATGGCCGACGCGGCGGCCGGCAGGGCCCACAGCCCGGCGCGGACAACGGGCGGGGAGGACTGCCCCAGCATGGTCAGCCCCAGCAGCACCAGGGCCAGGACCGCGGTGGCGCCTTCACCGGCCGCGACCGCGCCGAGCG
The DNA here is from genome assembly GCF_035989885.1 of Streptomyces sp. NBC_01232. Lineage (GTDB taxonomy): Bacteria > Actinomycetota > Actinomycetes > Streptomycetales > Streptomycetaceae > Streptomyces. Next base: position 6,703,517 of record NZ_CP108518.1, on the reverse strand, counting down.
CGGTGCCGGAGTTGTAGGCGCCCTTGATGTTGGAGTAGGTCCCGTAGCCGCCGGCCGCGCCCGTGGCGAGCATCGGGGCGAACGCGAGCCCGAGGACGAACTTCTGGGCTCCCGTCAGCGGGCGCCCAGCCTTCACGCCGCTGCCGTTCACGAGGCGACCTCCGCCCGTGAACGCTCGCCCTCCGGAGCGGGGATCGTGGCGAAGCAGACCAGCCGCACGGGCCCGCCGGAGTAGTTGGTCTCGGCCTTCATGACGCGGGTACGGCCGCCCTCGCCCTGAACACTGTGCTGCACTTTCGCCAGCGAGATCCCCAGCGCCTGGCACCACGACTCGAACCCGTCGACGTCGTCGTGGAAGGCCAGCCGCAGCAGGCTGGGCTCGATCGTGGAGATCGACACGCACGGCGCCGGCAAGTGCCGGTACCGGTCCTCAAAAATGCGCAGCGCCATCAGCGGCGCGGCCATGGCCGATAGCGGGATCGGAGTGCTCATGCCGCACCGCCCGCCGTGCCAGCGGCGGCCGCGGCCTGGTTGGCCAGAGCCCGGCGAGCGACCAGCACCCGGTTGCGGGCCCGGCGGATCCGGCGCGCGTCGAAATCCGACGCCGGACGGTCCAGGAGCGCGATGAGCGCGTCCAGCAACTCGACCTCGGCGGAGATGACCGGCATCTCCACCTCAATCGCGTCCAGCTCCGCGTCCGTCGGCTCCAGGCCGTCGGGCCATGAGGTAACGAGGTTCTGAAGTGCGACGATGTGTTTCATGAGTCGTGTTCTCCCTAGCAGGTGGACGGCTCGAAGCGGCCCCGGTGTTCCAGCACCGGGGCCGCACTTAGTTGAAGCTGCTGCTCAAATCCACGAACAGCCACGACCGCCGACGCCTGGCGTGCAGGGTCTGGCGTCGACGACCGTGGTCGTTGGTGAGGGTCGGACTGGGCTTCGCACGGCGCCGCTCGATCCGGAGGCGGTCCGAGTCCCCGGAGGTCGTGGCAGCCAAATGTCTGGCCGTGCGGATCTTTAGAGCCGATGGCGTGCCACCCCTTCGGGGCGTAGGGACCGGTTGTGACGCGGGCCCGTTCTCAGTCGGCTGGTCTCCACTCGCATCGGCCGGTGCGGTCACGGTCGTCTTGCTGCGGTGGATCACGCTGTGGAGTTGTGCGCGGTGCATTCGTGCAGCTCAGAGCAGCCCAAAGAAGGCCCCTCATGAGTCGTTCGTTGGTGACTGCGCCACCGTTGCCGGGGCGTTCTGTCTTGCGACAAGCCTGTCCGTGCGGTGCACGGGAATCGAATGACGGCTTGTCATATGAGGGCTGCCGCTTGCTCACTGCCCTCCGCACAACATGGTGCACCTAGTGCACCATGTTGGCAAGTGGCTCCACCGCTCCCTGCAGGGAATGGATGTGAGGAGACTGGTGTACTAGGTACAACACCCCCGACTGAAGGAAGACCCCGATGACCGAGTTCCGAGGGCAGCCGGCATACCTTCAGCTGGCCGATGACCTGAGGGAACGCATTCGTAGCGGCAAGATCCCTGACGGAGTCGCTCTGCCATCGGCGCAGGAGCTGATCGACAGTTCTGGGGCATCAAGCACCGTGGTGAAGAACGCTGTGTCGCTGCTGCGCGCGGAGGGATACGTGGTCGGCCACCAGGGCAAGGGGGTCTTCGCCCAGTACCCGCCCCGACTCGCAGATCACTCGCGCGGGGTGGCGGACTGGGCTCTGCCGCTGCTGCAGGCAGGCACGGAGCTCGAAGCAGCCCTACGCGAAGAACTGAGCGGGACCGAACCCGGTTCGGCGCACAGCGAAGCGGCCCTTGAGCACTGGCGGGAGGCGTTCGCCGACCTGCCTGACAGCGTCAAGGACCGCTTGACCAAGTCTCAGTAACTGCTGCCGGAGACGACCGACCAGGCATCGGTGACCTGCCGCTCCAAGCTGGAGCACTCCGGCTTCCACCCCAGATCAGCTGTAATCCTGGAGATGTCCGCCACCAGTCGCGGCGGCTCGGGCTGCGGCGGACGGTGCACCACAGGCACCACCCTGCCCGATACCCGCTCGACCGTAGCCACGATCTCGCGCATGCTCGCCGGGGTCGCGCCGACGTTGTAGGCCCTGAAGGCGGCAGAGGCGGGAGCCTCCAGGGCCATCACGTACGCGCGGGCCAGGTCGTCGACGTGAACGAAGTCCCGGACTGCCTCGCCGTCGCCGTTCATCTCAAGGTGCGGATGGCGGCCAGTTGCCACCGCCACGGCCTTCGGGATGATCCGGCTCTCATCCGCGTCCCCCACCCCGTGGACGGAGCCCGAGATGTTGAAGCACCGCAGGCTCACGGCCTTGATTTCCCCACTCTCCGCTCGCGCCTGAAGTGCCCTGTCGGCGGCCAGCTTCGACGTGCCGTAGGGGTTGCCCGGTGCGGGCACGGTGTCCTCGCCGATGGGCTGCTGCTCGGGTGCCCCGTAGATCGCGGCTGTGGAGCCGAGAACAACGGTCGGGGCCTTGGAACCGGCGCAGGCAGCGGCAAGCGCGTCGAGCAGCGCCACTGTGCCTCCGGCGTTGACCGCCTGATACTCCTCCGCACGCTCGAAGGACTCGCGAACCCGAGTGAGAGCCGCAAGGTGGCATACACCCTGGACGCCATCGAGAGCTGAAGTCAGCGCGTTCGCATCGCGGATGTCACCGCGGAAGACCTCGGATACCGGCAGCTCCGGCAGGGGGACATCGGCCGGCCGATGTGTGAGGACTACCGTGTCGTGGCCTGCTTCGACAAGCCGTCGTACAACCGCGTTGCCCACGAATCCGTAGGCGCCGGTCACAAGTACGCGCACTGATCTGCCTCTCAGCCCAGGATGAGTCCGCGGTGCTGCCACGCCAGGTCGAGGCACGCGGCAGCAGCGGACGCCAAAGGTTCATTGTCCAGCAGGCGCCGGACGTTGGACTCGGTGAACTGGATTCCGGCGCTGCTGTTGCCAGGGCTACCTGCCACGACGGCGCCTTCTGAGTTCCTGGACACCATGCCGGCGAAGACGGAGTCGTACACGTCGGCGTCGATGACCACCACGCTGAGGATCTCGCCGGCCAGCGTGAGCGGGTCCAGTCCGATCCCGAAGCAGTACGGGCGCACCTTGCCCTCGCGGCGGGCTTGATTCAGCGTTCGGAACGGCTCAGTCCCGTCGTAGTCGATCGGCTCGCCGCTGCTCCCGTCCGCCTCGGGGTCCCCAAGGAACTCCTCTGCGTACTCGCGCAGTACGTTGCGCCAGAGGTTGAAGTCATTCGACTGGTCCCAGGGCATGACCGAGGACGGTTGGAACACCCCGGCCGGCATGACGTGGTACGTCCCCCCGGCAAGAGCGACGTTGCTAGCGGACCGGTGATGAAGCGGGAACGACGCGCCATCGGGGCCGAGCCGGATCGTCAGGGTGTCGATGGATGGCAGCAGCGGCCGGTGCGCGAGGTCAAACGGGTCCCCGACCAGCGATCGGAACGGGAGTTCTGCCCAACTTGGGTCACCGATCCACGCCGGGTCACTGCCAGTCTTCAACCACGCACTCGCCAGCTCGTGTGCCACCCCCTCGCAGACGTCGGCCATGTCGAAGTAGGTCGTGTACCCGAACGACAGCTTTGGGCGACCTTCCGTCTGGGCCACATCGAGCAGCCGGAAGCTCGGCCGGTTCACGAAGAGAGACGGTCGGTCGATCATCCGGATTGCTTGGGTATAGCGATCGAACTTGGCGCCGTTCGGCGCGAGCGGCCGAACACCCTCTGCCTGCCTCTCCCGGCCGCTAACTTTCGGCGGGCTGGTCTGCGTCAGCCAGGCCAGCTCGATGTCCGCAAAGGCGACCGGCTCGGGCCACATCCATGACTCGCGGGTGAGCACTGGGCTGTTGCCTGCGCGGGAGGCATCCGGGTACAGGAGGGCGGCGGCCTTCGTGAGGTCGGCCCGGTGACGGTTGAGTTCACGGCGCGTCATGCGCCAGCGACGCTGGTCGTCCACGGCTGCGAGTGGACGCCGCTCGCCAGGTTCACCAACAGACGCTCCGACTGTGACCGCGACCTCGGCTGGCGGAAGCAGGCCAAGCTCGTCTTCGGGCAGCGCCAAGGCGTGGGCAACCCTGCGAAGTTCGACCATGTCCCGGATGTTGCGCTTGCCGCGTTCGAGTAACGATACGTACGACTGGTCGTAGCCGAGCAGGTCGGCGAGATCCTGTTGCTTGAGCTTGTGGAGTGCTCGGTACGCCTTGAGTACGTCGGCCAGGTTCGAGCCATCCGGAGGGGCGCTCCGCTCGGAACTATCAGCGAGCCAGTGCGGCTCGGCGTCAGCGGCTCCGGCTCGCGAAGGCCTGCCCGAGGCCGTAGGACCGACAGCGCGGCGGCAGGGACTGCACACGGTGTCGGTGTTACCGCGGCTCAACTTCGTACCGCACCTGGTGCACAGGGACGGCGTGGGCGGTGCAACGGTCATCAGCTCTGAATCCCTTCAGGGGAGGCAGCGACTCTAACGGCACTGCTGAGCAACTTGGTTGTGCGGCCTGCTGCCAGACAGGACCCCTACCCGAGCAGGCTGGCAGGAGTTTCTCTACGTCATCAAGGCACCCGCCGCGCGCAGCGCGGCGGGTGCGGCCCGTCGCCCGGGCCTGCGCTCCTGTCTCCGCCCCGCTCCAGCCCGGGCGCCGGCCGCACGCCTACGGCTCGGGTAGATGGTGGGAGAAACCCACTGCGGCCGGGGCGGTCGGCTCCACAGCTTTAGGTAGCCACTTTGCGCCTAGGGTCGGTAGCTCCTCAGCCCTGGCGGGCTTGCGGTGCCCCGCCGGGGTGGCTGGTCGTCATTGGCGACTGCGTGCCGGACGTGCCTTGGTAACTTGGAAGCGTGGCTGAGGTCAGGGGTGGTGAGGGTGGCCACTGGCCGTAGTCGTTCGACGATCCCAACGTTGGGGCTCGCATTCGGTGGTGCCGGTTCGAGCAGTGCTAACCGGTCTGGCTGGAGCTACGGATCAGAGCGTGGCCGTGCCCTCCCCGTGCCCGTTCAGTGGGGAAACAGCGGGGAACAGCGGTCGCCAGCGGACAGTGCGCACGCGAAGGGCCCCTGGCCGTTCTTACTGGTCAGGGGCCCTTCATCTGCGGTGGGTGTGGGATTTGAACCCACGGTGACTCGCGCCGCGATGGTTTTGGAAAGCGTTCGGGACGGCGGGCTGTCAGTGCCTGGACATACCGTCTGGCCCATGGCGAACAGACCCCCTGACAACTGGCGTGCCTATATGGCCGAGATAGCCCGCAAGGTGGAGGCCGGGACCTTGGCCCCAGAGTGCGGCAGCGTGGCGGATCTCTACCCCGAGTCGTTGTTGCGGGCGACGGACACCGCCCTGGAGGTGTTCGAAGACGAGGTACGCGCGCTGCGGGAGCCGTCCGACGAGGCTGTCTTCGGGACTGTTGAGAGGGTGGTTCTCGCACTCAACGCGGTCGACGGGGACGGCCAGCATGGCGGCGCCGGCTTCTGCACGGAGGAGCGGGAGCAGCTGTGCGAGTACATCGACCTCACCCTGAGCGAGCACGGTGTGGACGTGGCCGCTCTGGCGGCGAGGCAAGACATTGATCGGTCGGAGATCACGGACCGTTGGCGCGACTGGTGATGCCCGTGCTGTACAGCAGTGTCGTACAGCAACCCCAGCAACTGACCCCGTCCGATAGCGTCCCTCCGGGGCCCCGAACCGGCTGGAACGACTGCTGCTGACCGATCTGGCTAGTGCTACGGATCAGAAGGTCGAGGGTGCAGGGAGTCGGCCGGCGGAGTACGGTCCGCTCATGTCGTCCGACTCCCCTCCCCAATGTCCTGATTGCAGTCAGCCGATGAAGTTCGGCGGATTCGCTCTCTGTGATCGTGACGGTGAGCGTGTTTGCCGCGGCGTATGGGGCTGCTCGCAGCGCCACATCTGGTGGCAGTGGGCGGATCAGCCAGAGGCTTCACCGGAACGCTGTCCTCACCCGGAGCTGTTCGGTGGCTGACCCCAATTGCAAGGGTGAGTGTCTAACTGCGTGACAACGCAGACGTACACCCGCGGACGAGCGCGGATGCGCACAGACCATCAGCGCAGGTGAGAAGCGCACCGGCCCGAGGTCAAGATCCCACCCAAGTTGCTTCGGGACGAAGAGGTCGTGGGTTCAAATCCCGCCCCCCGACGCTGGTCAGAGGCCAGGAAGTAAATTCGCTTCCTGGCCTCTGTCGTGCTCGGGGACCAAAGCATTCTGATCAAGCCTCGCGGGCGGTCGCCTCATGACGCTGGGCAAAGATCACCTCCATGCCTCCCGCGCCTTCGGTGATACCGGCCGAAGCTGCTTCCGGTAGACAGCCTCCGTCGTCGCCTGACTGGTGTCGCCGACAACTGGGCGATGCGCTCCAGCCGGATGCCGTGGTCCGGCCACGCTCGTCACCGAGAGATCGCCGCCGCTCGTCGCCCGTTAAGGTCCTTCTTCCTCGCTTCGCCCGGGGAGCCCCACCTTGACGGACTCCTCGCCAGAAAGCAGGAGAGTAACCATCGAGCGACACCCCGAACGGTTGCCAGCCCGGCCAAGGACTCAAGCTGGAATAAGCCGCCTAGCATTAGTTATCTTTATGAAGTCGTAGTGAGATTCCTCACCCCGGGTCATAGCAATGATTTCTGCGGGCGGCAATGAGAATTCCCAAAAACCCATTTTTCGAATGTCGGCCACATCTTCTCGGCAGCTGTAGATGATCAAGACATCCAAGTCGCGTGGCCGCTCCGACCGCAGCATCGATCCGAACGCCCAGATCTCCATGCCAGGGAAGCCGGCAGCGCGCTCGCATAGCTCATCGAGGATTGGCCAACGTCGCCTCAGGTCCATCTATCGCGGATCTTACTGGCAAAGTCATCCAATCTATACAGGGGAACGTTGGCTTCGCGAGCGCTAGTAACCACCCGGCTCCCGAAGCCTTGCGCTGAAGGGTTCGTGATAACTAGCGCATCGATACCCAGGCCTGGGTACTGATCAAGAATCCCGGAAAATCCTTCATCGGTCAGCTCATAACGGTCATGGGTCACCACGATCAACGATCGGAGCCCATTGACTCGCTGCAGCTCCCACGCCCGATGACCTCGACGACTCACAGATACCACAGCTCTTGTGGAAAACATGCGCTTCCTGAAATACGTCTCTTCAGGGTGGGCGTAATCAGAGATATCGTCGAGAAATGTGAGTGCACGGTTGAAGCCGCCGAAAGTGTCCACACAGATACCGAGTTCCAGTGCGCGTGAATGGACATCAGGGTCAACCGGCCGCCTGGTCACGATTACCATTCCCGCTTCGGGAAGATCTCCAAGAGCCTCTTCAAGCATTGGCACGGTAAATGGCAGGCTGTCCGGCTCCACACAGTAACCCGTAGCGTCTGGACGGCCTACGCGCACCACCCTCACGCCGCATTCGCCGACAGCCTGGACGGTTTCTCCGGAGTCCTTGAGCTGCTTGATCATCCATGATCGGACACCATCCGTCACCCTTCATAATCGAGTCTATCTCCTCCGGGAATCGCGTAGATCCTGGAGTCCAGTTCCCCTCCAGGTGACGCTCCTCAAGCTGCTGCGCATGTATGGCAAAAATATCAAGAGTTGCCTTCTCGGCGACTGTCAGCAAGTCACGATTCGATTGGAGGAGGTGCAGCAAGGTCCTGTTATTCGGGATGACCGTATCCACCACGTGCCGACTCCACTGATCGGCGCGAGTGTCATCGAATACGTCATCGAGTGGTCCATATAGCCGAAAAACTGCCCGGTTGGCACCCAGGAGGGGTTCTACGGCTGCTCGCGCTTCAGTCCTCGACGTGAACTGCGGCATCCCAAAAGCGATAGCACGCGCTCGCTGACTCCGCTCTTTCCAACGGCGCAATATCCCCGCAGGGTACTGACTAGGGCCTTTGTCAATCATGGTATGGCACGTAGGGCACAGTACGAGAATGTTCGTTGGATCAGCACGCTCTGGCTCTGTAAGGTCCGCACCCTCTGTTGCGCGCGGCCCTTTGGTGCTTGCTGGAATGATGTGTGCAAGTTCCGCCACGTGCACCTGGTCTATAAATGCATGTAGATCAACTCGACATTTAGGATTTTGACAGTGGCCGCCAGATTCTGACCATAGTATGTCTTTTGCAGACTGCAAGAGCTTTACCCGATTTGTCGAGCTTGCTGCCATCCTTGTAACCTCCAGGAACGCCCATACGAACCTAAACCGCCGAAAAGCCTTGGGCGCCATTGTCCCACTGGCTCAGACCCTCGGCATGGGATTTGGGCACATTGCGATGTTGAGTGAGCATCAGCCGACGGCGGCTGCGGCGCTTCGACGGCGTGAGACTCGGTCACGGGCGACGTGACGCTATACAGCACGGGGTACAGCCTCGAAGACAACAACGGGCTGGACGAGGGGTCCCGTCGGCTTGGCGCTGGAGCGCAGCGACGGGGGGGTAGTGCCGCCGGCTCCCGGGCGGCGATCGCTGGGCCGTCTTTGGGCCGTGCGAGGGGGCTCAGGGGTGACCACTGACGACCAACGGTGACAGGTCGGCCACGAGGGTGACCCGGGAACGCGCAGGTCAGCGGGGACTCTACCTACTGGTCCGCCCCCGGGGGTAGCGGTCAGGCAAGATGGGGTGTTTCTTGCCGATCTTTACGGCATGCTCGGGCCATGGATCTGGAGGGGATCGGCGCCATCTCGGCTGCAGCCGTAGCAGCACTCGGAGTGTCAGCTGCTGTGATCGTGGGCCGCTGGCAGATGCGAGGCGCACTACGAGCGGCTGAGGAGACTGGCCGTGCCGGCGTAGCTCAGGCGCAGTCGACCTACAGAGCCGCACTCGATGCGGTTCATACCGAGGCTGACGCGGCACATCTGCAGTGGCGGCGCAGCATTCGACGCGACGCGTACGCAGGGTTCCTTCTGGCGATGACGCGCTGTGTACAGGCCGCCGAGGCGCTGCCCCGAGGCCGACTAGCGGACACTTCAGAGGATCTCAGTGCCGCTGAGGGTGAGCTTGCCCGGGCAAAAAATGATCTCAACTCGGCACTTTGGGTCGTGAAGCTCGAAGGCCCACCCGCTGTTGCCAACGGTGCTGAAGGTGTCTCCTCGCTTACCTTCGAACTCGCTGACGCGCTGGTACGGAAGGCCGAGTTCAACCGTGCTGCGAGCAGCCTCCATCATCTCGGCTCATCCAATCCCGTAGCCGCAGAGCTGGATGCTGCGTTGATGGGCCTCGCGGTGACAGTGGACGAGACGGGATATAACGCGCAGCTCGGGTCGGGAGAAACGCCACCTCGCGAAGTCACCGATGGGGTCGAACGGGTAAATACGCTCTACGGCCAGCTGTCGGATGACATAGACACAGCTGGATGGGTCGCGCTGCTCAATGAAGCACTCAACTACCGCACGAACCCACAAGAGTTGCAGATCCAGCTGTCTTCGACGGTGGAACAGCTACTCCCTGTTTGCAGGCAGGCCCTTGATGACCAATCCAGATCAGGTCACGACTCTCCACCGAGCGAGTAGGTCAGCGGCTGGTGAGAGTCTGCGGCCTATTTGTGGACGGGGTGGGGCTCGCCCGGTGCCCTTAGGGCGCTGACCACCTGAAACGCGTACGGCGCACGGGGCCTCCGGAGCCGTGTGTGGATCGCCTGCTCTACCAGCGGCCACGGTCGCCCGTGCCGGCCGCGTCTCGGTGTGGATCCCTACACGCGCCGTCGGCCGGACAGCGCGCTCGGCGTGCTGGACTGGCGCCGGCACGGCAGGCTGGGGGCGTGTCGGACCAGACGGAAATCATCGTGCATCCGGTGTCCCCGAAGGGCGGCCGGAAGGTCACCGTTCATGCGCTCGGCGTCGACGTGGACCTCGGGCGTGCGCACACGCCGAGGGACGTTGCCGAGTTCCTGCGTCGCGCCGGCCTGGAGGACGTGGACCTGAGCGAGGACGGGCCGATCACCTGGGAAGGCGGCGGCCCCGAAGTATGGAAGCGCCCCGACGCCTGAAGGGCAGCGGCGGCACTCGGGGAGCCAAACGGGGAGCCACCGAGGGCGGCTCGCGACGGACGCACCTGGACGGGCTTGGACAACAGGGAGGCTGATCTAGCGGTTGGCAAGCGAGTCCAGGCGCGTCAGCGAAGGGGGCCTGTTACCTCTCAGGTAAGGGACGGGCGCCCCGGGGCGTCGCGCGCGGCGGATGCCTTCTGCGCCGTCGTCCTGACGCCGTGCCGCGGCAGCGGGCAGGATGGGCGGAAAGCGCTACGGAGGGGGCACATCGTGGGGCACGGCGAGGCGAACGGCGACCGCGACAGGTGGGCCGAGGAGGCCTATGCGGTACTGACCGGTGTGGCGGGGACCTACCACGCGGTGATCACGTACAAGGCCCTGGGAGCGGAGGTCCAGGAGAGGTCGGGCATCCGCACCGAGGCACTGCTCCACAACTGGATCGGCTCGGTCCTCGGGAGGGTGGTCCGCGAGGCGCACCGGCGGGGGGACCCGCCGCTGACCGCGCTGGTCGTGCACAGCGGCGACGGCATGGTGGGCGTCGGCTACAAGGAGGTTCTGGAGATCGCGGGGCAGCCGCCCGTGCTCGACGCGGCGGAGCGCGAACAGCACGCGGCCCGGGCGCGGCTCGACTGCTACCGGCGGTTCGGTGCGGAACTCCCGCCGGACGGAGGGGTTCCGGCTCTGGCTCCCGTGTACCGGGCGGCCGTCGAGCGCCGGCGGGCCCGGACCGCGGAGCCGCCTCCCGTCTGCACCGGTTGCTTCGTCCAGCTTCCGGCGACGGGCGTGTGCGACTCCTGCGGCTGAGCCCCCGAGGAGCCGGAGGAGGCCGAGAAGGCTGAGGAGATCGAGGAGATCGAGGAGGCCGTACTTCGGCTCCCCCGGCCCCCGTTCGCGCCTCCATGAGCATGCCAACCCTTTTTGAGCCGTACGGCAGGAAACGTTGGGGTTCCCCTGGTTCGGCCAAGGGCGGGGGGTTAGGCTTCTCGAAGCCCGTTCCACTCGAACGCCTTGTCGACATATGGAGATTCAGCCGGTGCGAGCCGCCCGACCCGACCTCGTCGCGATCTGGCGTCGCACTTGGGCGCTGTCCCAGGAAAGCGGCAAGGACCCGGCCGAGGTGCTGTCGGCGGAGCGGCTGAGCCACCTGTCCGGGGTCGAGCCGGGGCGCATACCCGAGGTGGTGGCGGGCACCGCCGTCGAGGCGCCGCTGGAGCGGCGGGTGCACGAGCGGTTCCTGCGGCTGCGCGCCACCCGGCGCGACAAGCACGGCAGGGAGTGGCCGCTGGCCGCAATTGCCGACGACTTCGACGCCCCCGGCGCCTCCCTGGGGCCGCTCAACGCCGGCACCGGGCTGCCGCGGATGGGTCACGCTGCCGGTGTGCAGCGGTTCTTCGGCGTCCACGCCGGATTCCTCCTGGCCGACAGCAAGAGCGCGGTGGAACGGGCCCTCGCCCTGTCCGCGACCACCGTCTCGGACGGCCGGGACGACCTCGAGCACCTCTCGTACCTCACGGGCATGACCCCGCGGGCCATCCGGCTCACCCTGGACGGCAGCCCGCCCCGGCTTCCGCTGAAGGAGCAGGTGCACCTGCGGTTCGAGCACCTGCGACGCACCCGCGTACGGGAGGACGGGCAGCCGCACTCACTGGCGGCCATCGCCAAGTCCTTCGACGCGTCGGGGCAGTCGCTGACCCGGCTCGCCCAGGGCGAGGGCCTGCCGAACCTCGCCGCGGCCGCCGGGATCCAGCGTTTCTACGGCGTCGAGGGCGGCTTCCTGCTGGCCGACGACACCGAGGCCCTCTCCACCGCCCTCGCCCTGATCGAGGGGGAGCTGGAGTCCGCGGTGCGCGACCGGGAGAACCCGATGCTGGCGGTGCTGCGGGGGCACGACGTACGCAGCATCGTCACGCGGGCCGGACGGCTGTCGCCCCAGGGCTGGAAGTCACTGGCCGACCACTTGGACGACCTCCTCGCGCGCGAGGGGCAGCTCGAAGTTCCGGGCACGAAGGACGGAGCACCGACCGGGGGCGCCGCCGCCGAGGGAGAAACACCATGAGGACCACACGGGCCATGCGCAGGCTTGCCTCCGCACTGCTGGAGGACGCGCGCCTGACGCCGCCGGCCGAGGCCAGGGAGATCATCGGCGCGCTGTGCGCGGCGTACGCCGCGCGCCGCGGCGGAGACCGGAAGGTCGATGTCCATTTCACCTCCTTCCCGCCCGACACCGCGAGCGGGCTGTGGCTGGAGCTGGACGACGTGGACCTCATCGTCGTCGAACAGCACACCCGGCCCGAACACCAGCTCGTCATCGCGTGCCACGAGCTGTGGCACCTGGACGAGGGGACCTGCGACAGCGTCGGCCCGGGCATGCTGGTGGCCGCCCGGCTGGCGGGAGACCCCGGCCGTCTCGCCGAACTGCTGGCCTCCGACTCCGGGTTGGAGGCCGTGGTCCGGCAGGCCGCCGCCCGCGCCGACCAGGGGGATCCGGCGGAGATCCGGGCCGAGACCTTCGGCCTGCACCTCGGCAACACCCTGCGCTCCTACCTGCCGTCACCCCGGGAGCAGCAGCTCCCCGAAGACATCGAGCGCATCAAGTCCTCACTCGGTTGGGGAAGCCCCGTGCCACGCCGCGACCCGAACCACCCGGTCGCCGCACCCCTTGCGCCGATGCCCTCAGCACGGCCCTGACAGAGAGCACGACACGATGACCCAGTCTTCCCCGCCCCGCCACGCCGTCGTCATCGGCGGCAGTATGGCCGGCCTCCTCGCTGCCGCCGTCCTGGCCGAGCACGCGACGGTCACGATCATCGACGCGGACACCCTCCCGGACAGCCCGACGCCGCGCCGCGGACTTCCGCAGGCACGGCACGTCCACGTCATGTGGTCCGGCGGGGCGCGGGCGATCGAGGACATCCTGCCCGGCATCACCGAGGACTGGACGGCGGCCGGTGCGATCCGCCGCAGCCTGCCCACCGACCTGGTCACCAAGACCGCCGAGGGCTGGATCCCGCGCTGCTCGGAGATGCAGTTCAACATCTCGTGCAGCCGCGACCTCCTCGACTCGGTGGTCCGGGCCCGGGTGACCGCCCTCGAAGGGGTGTCCACCCTCCAGCAGAGCCGCGTCCGGGGCCTGGAGGGCACGGCGGCACGCATCACCGGCGTCCGCGTCGACACGCCCGGGGAAGAGGGCAGGTTCGTTCCCGCCGACCTCGTCGTCGACGCCAGCGGACGGGGCTCCCGCGCCCGCACCTGGCTGCAGGAGCTCGGCGTCGGCGGTATCAGACGGGCCGAGGTCGACTCCGGCCTGGTCTATGCGACGCGGATCTTCGAAGCACCCGCCGGGGCCCACGAGTCGGGCTTCCCCATAGTCAACGTCCAGTCCGACCCCCGCGTGCCGGTACCGGGCCGGACGGCCACCATCGTGCCCATCGAGAACGGGCAGTGGCAGGCCACCCTGTCGGGCACCCGCGGCGGCCAGCCGACCGGCGACCCCGACGAGTTCATCCCGTTCGCCAAGGGCATCCGGGACCCGATCGTCGGCGAGCTCCTGGAGGGCCGCAAGCCCCTCACGGACGTCGCCGTCACCAAGGGCACCGCCAACCGCCGGATCTACTTCGAGAAGGTCGACCTCCCGGACGGCTTCTTCGCCGTCGGCGACTCGGTCGCCACCTTCAACCCGCTGTACGGGCAGGGCATGACCGTCGCCGCCCAGGGCCTGCTGGCCGTACGCGCCCTGCTGCGGGCCAAGGGACTCTCCCAGCCCGCCTTCGGGCGCGAGGCGCAGCGCGCGATCGCCCCGCAGGTGGCCACCGCCTGGGACCTCGCCACCTCGCAGGACATCCTCTACCCCGGCGCCACCGGCATGAAGCCGCGGACGGGGGCGGGCCTGCTCAACGCGTACGTCAGCCGGCTGATGACCGGCGCCACCACCCGCGAGGCGCTCACCGCCGCCTTCCTCCAGGTGATCACGATGAGCAGTACGCCCGCCCACTGGCTGCGGCCGTCGGTGATCTGGCACGTCCTGCGCGCCTCGGACCGGGGTGCGCTGAAGGCGCCGCCGCTCACGGCCGCCGAGCGGACGGTCGCCGGGCTCGACCAGCGGTCCGGTCCGGTCGACCCCGCCGGCCGCGTCCGATGAGGGCCGCCGGATGAAGGACGGACTCATCCTCTATGTGCCGGGCGTCCTGCTGATCCTGATCCTGCTGGTCAAGGCCCCGACCCTGCGCCGGGGCTGGGCCCAGCCGCCGATGCGGGCCGTGTGCGCGCTGCTGGTGGTCGGCTGCCTCGTACTGGTCCTGGCCGCGCCTCCGACGATCGCTGCGGTCAACCGTCTCACCGGGGTGGCGAACTTCTCGGCGCCGCTGGTGTTCGGCCTGATCACCATGTTCTCCGGGGCGTGCGTCGTCCTGGTCCTGCAGTGGGGCGGCGGCCCGCCCGACGCGGTGCGCCGGGCGACCCGGCTGACGGTGGCCGGGTTCGGCGCCGTCACCGTGCTGATCGTCGTCCTGTTCATGATCGGCGACGCGCCGGTGGAACGCCTGCGGGACCTGGACACGTACTACGCCGACACTCCGTGGATCCGCGAGATGGTCGTCTGCTACCTGCTCGCGCACACCGTGGGCAGCACGGCGCTGACGGTGCTCACCGGGCGGTGGCTGCGGCGCGCCGACCCCTCCCTGCGTCCGCTGCGCACCGGGCTGGCCCTGATCATGCTCGGCGGTGTCCTGGACCTCGGCTACCTGCTGATGAAGTGGACCGCGCTGAGCGCCCGGTGGAGCGGCCGCGACTGGGACGCCCTGTCCACGGACGCGGCGCCGCCGCTGGCCTCGGGGGCGGCCCTGCTGGTGGCGACCGGGTTCATCGTGCCGCTGGTCGGCGGGTCACAGACCTGGCGGGACTTCAGCCAGTACCGGCGGCTGCACCCGCTGTGGAAGGCCCTGCGCGGCTTCGCCGCGTCCAGTGTGCGGACGGTTCCGCTCGCCTGGTGGTCACCCGTGGGGATCCGGCTGATCCACCGCGAGTCCGTCATCGACGACGGGATCCTGGCCCTCGCCCCGTGGTTCGACCCCTCCGTGCGCAGCGCGGCGTACGAGGACGCGTGCGGGCAGGGCATGAGCCGGGCCCGGGCCGAGGTCGTGGCCGACGCCGCGATGATCGCTGCCGCGTGCGGGCTGCGGACGGCCTCCGGGGAGGCCGCCGGGCCGCCGGAGCACCCCGAGCCGCCGCGCCTGTCCGGTCAGCCGCTGTCCGCCCTGGCGCTCGAGTTCCGCACCTCCCCCATCGTCGCGGCGGCCCGCCGCGACGCCGTCCGGGCCTGAACGCGCGAACGCCCCGGACCGTCGGGTCCGGGGCGTTCGCGCGGCGTACGGGCGCGGGCGGAGGTCAGAGCTCCGCGAGGTCCAGCCCGGCCTGTGCGGCGGCGGCCTGCACGGTCTGCTCCAGCAGTACGGCGATGGTCATCGGGCCGACCCCGCCCGGCACCGGGGTGATCAGGGAGGCCCGGGCGGCGGCGGACTCGAAGTGCACGTCGCCGACGTTGCCCTCGTTGTACCCGGCGTCCAGGACCACCGCGCCCGGCTTGATGTCCTCGCCCCGGATGAACTCGGCCTTGCCGACGGCGGCGACCAGCACGTCGGCCTGGCGCACGATCGAGGGGAGGTCCTGGGTTCGCGAGTGGCAGTAGGTGACGGTGGCGTTCTGCTCCAGCAGCAGCATCCCGGCCGGCTTGCCCAGGATCGCGCTGCGGCCGACGACCACGGCGTGCTTGCCGGTCAGGTCCACGTCGTAGGCGGCGAGGAGGCGCATGATGCCGCCGGGGGTGCAGGAGACGAAGCCCGGCAGCCCGAAGCCCATCGCGGCGAAGGAGTGCATGGTGACCCCGTCGACGTCCTTGCCCGGGGCGATGGCCTCGAAGGCGGCGCGCTCGTCGATGTGGTGCGGGACGGGGTGCTGCAGCAGGATGCCGCTGATCTGCGGGTCCTCGGAGAGCTCGGTGAGGGTGGCCACCAGCTCCTCCGTGGTGGTCGTGGCCGGCAGCTCGACGTGGCGGGAGGTGATCCCCGCCTTGGCACAGCGGTTCTGCTTCATGCGGACGTAGGTCACGGAGGCCGGGTCCTCGCCGACCAGCACGGTCGCCAGGCACGGCGCGGTGCCGGTGCGCTCGGTGATCTTCGCCGCGTGGGCGGCGGTCTGCTCCGAGATGCGGCGGGCGAGGGCCGTGCCGTCCATCAGCCGGGCGGGGCCGTCGGCACCGGCGGGGGCAGTGGCGGGGGCAGTCTGGGCAGTCGTCACGGGGTCTCCTGAACGTCGCTGCGGATCGCGGTTCGCCCAGGCGCGCGGCAGACGGCGTACCGGAGGTCCACAGGTACGCCGGGCCGCTCCCCGGTGGTGATCCACCCGAACGCCAGTCACGGCCCGCCGACCACTGTAGTCGACATATCCGGTGGTTGTCGGGCGTCCGACCTGGGACGATCAATGCATGACGCGTACTTTCGACCATCTTGTCGCCGAGGCCGAGTCCGTCTCCGTGGACGGCTGGGACTTCTCCTGGCTCGACGGCCGGGCCACCGAGCAGCGTCCCTCCTGGGGGTACCAGAAACTGATGAGCGAACGCCTGGCCCGGGCCCGCTCCGCCCTGGACATCCAGACCGGCGGCGGCGAGGTCCTGGCCGGATGCGCTCCGCTGCCGCCGCTGATGGTGGCCACCGAGTCCTGGCCGCCCAACATCGAGAAGGCGACGCGGCTGCTGCACCCGCTGGGCGCGGTGGTGGTCGCCGACGCCGACGAGCCGCCGCTGCCCTTCGGCGACGCCGCCTTCGAGCTGGTGACCAGCCGGCACCCGGTGTCGATCTGGTGGGAGGAGATCGCGCGGGTGCTGGCGCCGGGCGGCAGCTACCTCTCGCAGCAGGTTGGTCCGTCGAGCGTCTTCGAGCTCGTGGAGTACTTCCTCGGCCCGCAGCCGGAGGAGATCCGGCGCGGCCGGCACCCCGACGACGCGGTGGCCGACGCCACCGCGGCCGGCCTCGAAGTCCTCGATCTGCGCTCCGAACGACTGCGCACGGAGTTCCACGACATCGGAGCCGTGATCTACTTTCTACGGAAGGTGATCTGGATGGTGCCCGGCTTCACGGTCGGGCAGTACCGGGACCGGCTGCGCGAGCTCCACGAACAGATCGAAAGCGAAGGTCCGTTCGTCGCGCACACCGCTCGCTTCCTCATCGAAGCCCGCAAAAAGGGCTGACGTGAAGGGCGGACGGATCTGCGCCGGATCGGTTGCGCGGCCACAGCGTGGCGCAGGTCACTCAATTCAGCGCGTAACGAATCGACTCGGGCATGCGATGAACCGACAGGTGTCCTCGCGCGGCCCGGAATACAGACCCCCCTCGGGTCTGTTTCCCGAGTTCGCGCGATGATGTCCCGCCCACCCTTATCTGTTCGCAACGAGAGGCTCCTTGTGTCGCTCAGCCCGTCCCGTACGTTCCCTCCGGAGATCGCCGAATCCGAGGCCCTTGTCGCGCTCGTCGAGCGCGGCCGCGAGCAGGGTCACATCAACGGTGACGACGTGCGCCAGGCCTTCGAGGCCGGCCGCATCCCGGTGGACCAGTGGAAGCGGGTCCTGCGCAGCCTGAACCAGGTCCTGGACGAGGAGGGTGTCGCCCTTCACGTCAGCGCGGCCCCCGCCACCAAGGCTGCCGCCAAGAAGCCCCGCAAGGCTGCCGCCGCCCCGGCCCGCACCGCGGCCAAGAAGGCCACCCCGGCGCCGCGCCCCATCGGCGCGCGCAAGACCACGGCCGCCACCGCGGCCGCGGCCTCCGCCACGGCGATATCCGCTTCGTCGGCAGCCGCCACCGAGGACGAGGTGCCGGCCGAGGCCGCCGCCGAGCCGAAGAAGCGCACGGTCAAGAAGACCGCCGCCAAGAAGACCGCCGTGAAGAAGACCGCCGCGGCGAAGAAGACCGGTGCCAAGGACGCCGACGAGGGCGAGACCCCCGTCGCCGAGGGCGAGGACTGGGCTGCCGAGGACCTGGCCGACGAGGCCGAGGAGGAGGCTCCGAAGCCCGGCGGCGCCCAGGGCTTCGTCCTGTCCGACGACGACGAGGACGACGCTCCGGCGCAGACGGTCATGGTGGCCGGTGCCACCGCCGACCCCGTCAAGGACTACCTGAAGCTCATCGGCAAGGTGCCGCTCCTCAACGCCGAGCAGGAGGTGGAGCTCGCCAAGCGCATCGAGGCGGGCCTGTTCTCCGAGTACAAGCTCGAGGAGGAGGAGGACCACAAGCCCGCCTTCAAGCGCGAGCTGGAGATCCTGGTCGAGGACGGCCGCCGTGCGAAGAACCACCTGCTGGAGGCCAACCTCCGCCTCGTGGTCTCCCTCGCCAAGCGCTACACCGGCCGCGGCATGCTCTTCCTGGACCTGATCCAGGAGGGCAACGTCGGTCTGATCCGCGCCGTGGAGAAGTTCGACTACACCAAGGGCTTCAAGTTCTCCACGTATGCGACCTGGTGGATCCGGCAGGCGATCACGCGTGCCATGGCCGACCAGTCGCGCACCATCCGCATCCCCGTGCACATGGTCGAGATCATCAACAAGCTCGCCCGTGTGCAGCGCCAGATGCTCCAGGACCTGGGCCGTGAGCCCACCCCGGAGGAGCTGGGCAAGGAACTCGACATGACCCCCGAGAAGGTCATCGAGGTCCAGAAGTACGGCCGCGAGCCGATCTCCCTGCACACCCCCCTGGGTGAGGAGGGTGACAGCGAGTTCGGTGACCTCATCGAGGACTCCGAGGCGGTCGTCCCGGCGGACGCGGTGTCCTTCACCTTCCTCCAGGAGCAGCTCCAGTCGATCCTGGGCACGCTCTCGGAGCGCGAGGCGGGCGTGGTCTCCATGCGTTACGGCCTCAACGACGGCCAGCCGAAGACCCTGGACGAGATCGGCCGCGTGTACGGGGTCACCCGTGAGCGCATCCGCCAGATCGAGTCCAAGACCATGTCGAAGCTGCGCCACCCGTCGCGTTCGCAGGTGCTGCGCGACTACCTCGACTGATTCGATCTCCTCCAGCACGCCCCTGACCTGCACCTTCGCGGGTCGGGGGCGTGTTGCGTGAAGGAATGGGATGGTGGGCGTTACTCCGACGGAGCATTCCGCCCGTCCCCGCCTCGCTCGCCGAGGAGGTTCCGCCCATGGCCGACACCCCGATCCCGCCCCCTCCCTCGCGGCCCCCGGAGTGGGGTCCGCGCCCGGCGGGCCCCCTGCCGGGTGAGGGCACACCGGCCCCCGGGGGCATGCCGACCGCCGGGGGCCTGCCGGCCGCCCCGCCCGCGCCCGCTCCGAGGAAGCCCCGCCGGATCTTCCTCTGGGTCTTCCTGGCGGTGCAGGCGCTCTTCGTCGTCTGGGTCGTCACGGGCCTGAACAACGCCGACGATCTTCCCGAGTCCTGTGCGGGGCTGACCGGTGACTCGCTCCAGCTGTGCAAGGACGGCGGAGAGATCGGCACCGCGATCGGCATCGGGCTCGTGATCGCCCTGTGGGCGGCCGTGGACATCATCCTCACCACCACCTACGGGATCTACCGGCTCAGCCGCCGCCGGCAGGCGTAACGGGCCCGGGCCTCTCACGCCAGCCGGAAGACGGGTCCCTTGGGCGTGAACGGCAGGCAGGCGCCCTGCGGAATCAGATAGGCGTGCTCGCGCCCGATCCGCAGGGTGTCGCACCACCCGTCCGTGATCACCAGCACCGGGGCCCCCGGCGGGAAGTCCTCCGCCCGCTGCAGCAGGTCGACGCCCGGCTGCAGCTCGGTCCCGCCGCGCCCCCGGACCCGTACCCGGCCCGCGATCTCGGTGGGCGGCAGATAGCCCGCGTCGTAGGCAGCCGCGTCGCAGAAGACCACGCGGGCCGCCGGTACGTCCCGGGCCTGCGCGTACGAGGCGATCGCGCCCAGCGCCTTCCCGAGCAGGGCCGCGTTCATCGACCCCGAGGTGTCGAGCACCACGCCGAAGGTGCAGCGGGCGATCTCCTCGGGCGGGAAGTACCGGCCCGCGCGCGGGATGTCCGGGGTGGACGCCTGGCGGCGCGCCGGGCGCGCGAAGCTCCGTACCGCCTCGGGGCGCGGGACGTACTCGTCGAACCAGCGGGCGAGCCGGGCGTCCCAGGGCACCGGCGGGTGGGCCAGGGCCCGGATCTCCTGGATCAGCCCGGCGGGCAGCAGGCCGCGCTCCCCGTACGTGTGCAGGTCGAAGCCCTGGACCAGGCCGCGCCGGTAGAACTCGTCCAGATCCGTGTACGGGAGGCTGTCCGAGTGGGGCAGCGGCTCGCCCAGGATGTCCCCGCGGCCCTTGCCGCGCAGGGTGGCGAGGCGCCGCATCCGGCGCACGTCGGTGGCGATGCGGTCGTAGACCTCCTCCACGGACAGGTCCTTCAGCTCCGGGTCGTACAGCAGCCCGGCCGGCATCTCGCCGACGCCCATCTCCACGAGCCAGCCGTTGACCACGTAGTCGGCGGCCACGTTGTGCAGGTACGGGTCCCGGGCTCCGCGGCGCTCGCCGTGGCGCAGGGCGGCGTGCAGCATCTCGTGGGCCAGGACGAACCGCCATTCCTCGTCCTCGAAGGTGCGCAGCGGGTTGATGTAGATCTCCCCGGCGGTGGCGCTGACGGCGGCGACGTCGATGCCGTTGGAGCGGGCCAGCTCGGCATCGGCGACGATCTTCAGGCCGCTGGCGAGGCCGCCGAGGAGCGGGTACGAGGAGACGAACCAGTTCAGGGCCCGGTCCCACGGGCGCTGCGCCACGCGCTCCCCCGAGACCGGGTCGCGGCGCCCGCCGGCCACCTCCATGGCGGCGGAGACCCTGCGGGTCAGGGCGTGCGCGAAGGCCGTCTCCCAGTCGGGGACGGCCGTGGAGTTCCAGGCGTGCCAGGTGACCCAGACCTGGTCGGGGTGGTCGCCGGCGGTGCCGCAGAGCTCGAGGGCGGCGGGGATGCCGTCGCGGCGCCAGCGGGCCGCGAGCTGTTCCTCGTCGCCGCCGGGGTACTCGGCGGGGAGGTCGTCCGGGGGCCGCACGGCCGGCTGGGTCAGCAGGAAGCGGTTGACGACGGCGCAGCGGGCCGCCCGGTCGAAGCGGTCGGGCTGCGCGCGGTCCTTCTCGGCGGCGGCCGGGACGTGGCCGAAGCCGAGGTGGAGCAGGGCGTGGGCGAGGGCCCAGGCCCACCTCCCGGGCTCGGCGCGCAGCCCGGAGCGTACGTGGAGGACGCCGTTGGAGTCGACGGCGACCAGGCCGGCGGCAGGGGTCAGGGGGCACTTGGGCTGGTCGCACACGCTCCCGCCGACGGCGGCGAGGGCCGGATTCCGCTTGACCAGGGCAAGACCTTCGGCGAAGGCCTGGGCGGCGGGGTCCGGCTTGGCCTGCTTCTGCGGGCGACGGCGCGCGACGCTCATCGGCGGGCCTCGACCAGGCGCGGCATGTCCCGGGCGGCCTCCACGAGGAACCAGGAGGGCAGCACGGGCAGGCCGTCGGTGTCGTCGGCGATGACGGTCTGCGCCACCTCCACGGAGATCTCGGCGAGCTGGACCAGCAGCGCCTTGGCGCGGTAGGCGGTCTGGCGCAGGGCGGGCGAGACGTGCTCGCGCCGCGCCGGGAGCTCCTTGACCAGGCGGCCCCGGAAGGCCTCGGCGAGGTAGTAGAGCAGATCGCGGTCGGCGGGGCGGGTGGGCCAGGAGGCGTCGCCCTTCATGATCGCCTCGATGCCGAAGCTGTGCCGGACGATCTTGGCGTAGCCGCCGAAGGAGACGGCGTGCGCGGGCGTGAGGGTGCCGTGTGCGATCACCTTGAGGGTCTGCTCGTCCAGGTCCGGGCCGAAGGAGTGCAGGGCGTCGGAGAGCATGTGCCAGGAGCGCGGGGTGGAGAAGGGCTCCTCGGTCTTGGGCGCCTGCGACCACAGGTGGTCGGGGCGGTCGGTGAGGTAGTCGGTGACCCAGGGGTGGATGCCGTGCTCGCCGGCCCAGACCAGCCAGTCCTCGGCGGATGCCCGGAGGTGGACGTGGGTGAGGCGGTTGACGAGCGCGGAGGCGATCGGCCGGGCCAGCGCGTTGTCGGTGGCCCGGTTGCCCGCGCCGATGACGATGGAGCCCGCGGGGAGCTCGTAGGAGCCGATCCGGCGGTCGAGGATCAGCGAGTAGAAGGCCTTCTGGACGTCCGGGCTCGCGGCGTTGAGCTCGTCGAGGAAGAGGCAGTACGGCTCGTCGCGGGCGATGGCCTCCGGCGGGCAGAAGACGGACCGGCCGTCACGGATCTGCGGGACGCCGATCAGGTCCTCGGGGGCGAGCTGCGTACCGAGCAGGCTGACGCACTCCAGCCCGAGCGAGTCGGCGAACTTCCTTACGAGCGAGGACTTCCCGATGCCGGGTGCCCCCCAGAGGAACACCGGCCGCACGGTGGCGAGGCCGAGCAGCAGTTCGGGGATCTGGGCGGGGGTGACGGTGACGGCAGCCTGCACGGGCGTGGATGTCCTCGGGGTGTGACGGTGTGTGGTGCGGCCAGTGTTGCCGCACCGCACGCTCCGGGGCATCCGGTTTTCGCTGCGGCGGATCCGGCCCGGCGGCCGCGGCCGCCGTCCGCCGTCCGCCGGCGGGTCAGGTCTCCAGCAGGTGCTTGAGCTTCTCCTCGCCGCGGGGCATCTCCTTGCGGATCATGGGCCTGACCACGAGGGGGACGAGGGCCCGGCCCAGGCCGTGGCCCTCGAGGTCGACGTCCAGGGTGACGCGGGAGCGGGTGCCGCCGTCGAGGGGTTCGATGGTGCCGCGCACATCCGTCCGTACCGGCCCGTCGATACCGTGCACGTGCCAGCTCCTCGGCGGGTCGAGCTCCACGAACTCCATGGTCGTGGGGACCCTCCGGCGGCCGATCTGCCGGGTGACGAGGACCCTCGATCCGACGTGGACGGGGAGATCGCCGATCGGGACGGCGGACACGGCGCTGTCCTGCCATTCCGGCAAATGCGTGGGGTCCGTCAGGTACGAGTAGACGTCCTCGGGCCTGCGGTCGATGTCGATGCTCTTCCTCATCGCGGACATGGCTGCACCTCGGCGCCCCCTGACGGTCCCCTTCCTCCAAGCTACCCCTGGGGTGATGCGGCGGCGCGGTGCTTCCTCGCCGACATGGCGGCGTGGACGAGGACGCCCGCGAAGAGGAACAGCACGCCCTGGTAGACGGCCGCGTAGCCGGAACCGGCGACGAGCCACATCGAGAAGCCGAAGGCGAGGGCGGCGAGGGCGCCGTCGCGGGCCAGGCGGCCGGGGTGCACCCGTTCGTGCTGCCCGGAGAGCAGGAAGTAGATCTGCGCGGCGGTCGAGAGGAGGTACGGGACGGTCGCCGTGAAGGTCGTGATCAGGACCAGGCTCTCGAAGACGCCCTGGGATCCGGCCGTGTAGTTGTAGACGGTGAGGGCGGAGGCGAGCGCGACGGTCACGATCACACCGACGACGGGGACGCCGCGCCTCTTCGCCTCGAAGGCCTTCGGGAAGAGCCCGTCCCTGGCGGCGGCGTACGGGGTCTGCGCGCTGAGCAGGGTCCAGCCGTTGAGGGCGCCGAGCATCGAGATCACCGCGGCGCAGGCGACCACGGTGCCGCCCCAGGTGCCGCCGAACATGGCGTTGACGGCATCGGTGAAGGGGGCGGTGGAGGAGACCAGCCGGTCGTGGGCGACCAGGCCGAAGACGGCGACGGTGCCGAGCAGGTAGACGGTGGCGGCGCCCACGGTGCCCAGGAT
Organism: Streptomyces sp. NBC_01232; assembly: GCF_035989885.1. GTDB lineage: Bacteria > Actinomycetota > Actinomycetes > Streptomycetales > Streptomycetaceae > Streptomyces. Next base: position 6,679,755 of record NZ_CP108518.1, on the reverse strand, counting down.
CGTGGCCCGGCCGACGTTGCGGGCCGGGTCGCGGACCTCGCCGGCGCTGACGGTGGCGGACTCCACGCCGAGGTAGCTGAACAGCAGGATCGCCGCGGAGGCGGAGACGGCGCCGGCCGCGCTCTGGTCGGTGGCCCTGAAGGGGCCGAGGTTGGCCGGGTCGAAGAAGAACAGCCCGCCGACGGCCACCAGCAGCAGCGGGGCGAACTTCAGCACGGTGGCGACGACTTGTACCGCGCCGACGTAGCGGGTGCCCGCCAGGTTGGCGAGGGCCGGGAGCCACTGGACGGCGAGCGCGGCCAGGCACATGGACCACTTGTGCGCGCCGACTCCGGGGAAGAGCACGCAGAGGTAGCCGACGGCCGCGACGGCAAGGGCAGCGTTCGAGACCCAGGCGGTGATCCAGTAGCTCCATGCCGCGAGGAATCCGGCGAAGTCGCCGAAGGCGGCGCGGGCGTAGACGTACGGGCCGCCGGTCTGCGGGTGGCGCTCGGCGAGCCGGCCGAAGACCAGGGCGAGGGCGATCGCGCCGAGGGTGAGGACGCCGAAGGCGACGAGGCTGATGGTGCCGAACGGGGCCACCGAGGCCGGGAGCAGGAAGATCCCGCCTCCGATGATGTTGCCCATGACCAGGCAGGTCGCGACGGGCAGGCCGAAGCGGCGTGCGTGCGGGTCGCGGCCCTGCTCGGGGGGTGCGGCGGCATCTGCGGCCTCGGCGGGCAGGGTTGCGGTGCTGGTCATCGGTGGTGCGCCTCTGGGTGTCTCACATGCTGGGCAGGTCAGGACATGGTTGACCACTGTGCATGCGGCACCAAATCAGCGGATTTCGTCCCGTGCGGGCACCCCTGCGGAAGGAAGGCTTCCGCTGTTTCCGTCCGTCGGCGGGGGTTCCTCCACCGGGGCTGCGGGCCGGTCTGCAGGCCGGCCCGCGGGCGGATCCGCCCGGTCCGCCGCCGAGCCGCCGACCGGCGGAGCCAATGGGACCTGCGGCCCGTCCGCCTCCCGCAGCCAGCGCCGCAGCACGGCGTGCACCGCTTCCGCGCCGACCAGTTCCCGCTCCGCTGCCGCGGTCGGCTCCCGCTCAGGGTCCGGGACCGGGTCCGGGTCCGGGTCCGGGTCCGACAGGTCCGTGGGCCACATCAGGAACGGATGCCCCTGCTCCCCGCCCAGCCCGCCGTGCGAGCCGATCTGCTCCTCGAAGGCGTGCACCGCGCCCGTCCGCGGGTCGTACGCCGAGTTCACCATGATGTCGGCGACGTGCGGGAAGCCGTCGGTCCGGCGCACGGCCCCCGCCGCGCCCGGGCCGAAGGCGGCCAGCAACTCCTCCGCCTCCCCCGGGACGTCCAGCCGGGCCACCCTGCCGTCCCGGGCCAGCACCACCCCGTCCACCAGCAGGAATCCCACGCCCGGATGGTTCGCCAGGGTCGCCAGCAGGGCCGGGTGCGCGCGGTCGATGCGGGCCCGCGAGGCCCGGCCGCGGATGTCCGGGAAGGAGATCAGGGCGAGGTTGCCGGAGGCCAGCACCACGGGGTCGGAGCCCGGCCCCGTGTGCGCCTCCTCGTCCTCCTCCACCGGCCGGTGGAGCGCCGCGAGCACGGCGGCCCGGGCCTCGGCCCCGCTGCGGGTGCGACCGGCCCGCCGGGAGACCGGCAGCCCGCAGCCCGCCCTGACCAGGTCCTTCAGGGTCAGCCCGTACCGGGAGAGGAAGGTCTCCCCCGGGCTCTGGCCGTGATCGGAGAGCAGCACGATCCGGTACCGGCGCGGGGCGTGCTCGGCGACACGGGCGATCAGCGCCAGGCTCCGGTCCAGCCGCTGCAGCACCCGGTCGGTGTCCCGCCCGCGCGGTCCCGAGTGGTGCGCGACCTCGTCGTAGGCCACCAGGTCGGCATAGACCGCGGAGCGCCCGGCGAGCATGTCACCGATCACGGCCGCGACGACCACATCGCGCTCGACCACCGTCGCGAAGGCCCGGATCACGGGGTACAGACCGCCGCGCGACACCCTCGGCCGGTCCCCGCGGACCCGCGCCCGCACCGACTGGCCCAACTCCCGGACCACCTCGGCCACGAAGGAGACGGCCGTGCGGACGGCATTGGCCGGATCGGAGAAGTACGCGAAGTAGCCCGCCCGGGACCGGTTGGCCCGCCCCCGCCGGGCCGAGACGGACAGCACCAGCGCCAGCTGGTCCGCACCGCCGCTGAACAGGTTGCCCCGGCTCGCCCCGTCGAGCGTGAGCAGCCCGCCGTCCCCGGTCCGCTCGACGGCCCGCCGCTGGAGCTCGGCGGCGCTCGTCGGCCGGTTGCAGACCATCACCTCGCGGGTGTCCTTCTCGTACCAGCGGAAGGCCGGCACGTCGAAGTTGGAGCCGTGCAGGATGCCCAGCTGGCTGGCACCGGTCTGGCTCGACCAGTCCGTACGCCAGGACGCCACGCGGTGGCTGCGGTCCAGCAGGCCGGCCACGGTGGGCATCAGCCCACTGCTGCACGCGCGGCGCAGCTCCTCGTACCCCACCCCGTCCAGCTGGAGCAGGAGCAGGCCGGGCGGAGGCTCGCCGGCCCGGGCCGGGTCCGCCCTGCCCTGCCTGCGGCGGCGCCGGTCGGCGAGCCGGTAGAGCCGGCGCCGGTACGCCTCGTCGTCGCGCACGGCGAGCGCGGTGGAGGTCGCCGACGCCACCGCGGACATCACGGCGGCGACGACCACCGCGGTCTCGGGGGCCACCTCGCTGCGCCCGGCGGGGATCAGGCCGAGCGCGATCAGCAGGAGCGAGCCGTTGAGGAAGAAGACGAGCAGCCCGAGCACCAGGGCGGGCACCAGCAGCAGCGCCCGTACGAGCACCGGCCAGACCAGCGCGCTCAGCAGGCCGAAGGCCCCGGCGGCCCAGGCCGCGGTCACCCCGATCTGCGTGACGCTGTCACCGTCGGCGGACTGCAGGCGGAAGTCCGGCAGGATCCCGGCCAGGGCGAGCATGGTGAGGGTGGACGCCGCCCAGACGAGGAGGACGCGCACCAGTGCGCTGCCGGCCGTCCGCCACCGTCCTCGCCGCACGCCGCACCTCCCGCGAGCCCCGTCCCGGCTTCCAGGCTCGCACAGGCCGGCGTACGCGGTCGGGCGGAACGGACGGCGCACAGAAGTGCGGAGCGGGCGGCCGCACCGGACGCGGGGGCCGGACCGGGTGAGGCCGGGTCAGGTGCCGTCGTAGCCGGCGGTCGGCATGGACAGCCGGCGGTGCACCTCCGCCTTCATCGCCGAGGTGTACCGGGGCTCCTCGCCCCCCGCGGTCTCCAGCCGTACGCCGCGCCGCTCGCACTCGGCGGTGAACTCCTCGACGGAGCGCAGCGCGCGGGCCAGGACCCGAGGGTTGGCGGCGACGAAGAGGTCGACCTGTCCGGTGTCGATGTCGGACCAGAGCCCGCAGTGGTCGGCGCGCAGCCCGTAGATCAGAAACTGCCTGGTCACGACGTAGCCGCGGTCGGCGGCCCAGCGCGCGCACATGGCGTGCTGGCTGCGGGTGTCCACGGCGAAGGGATCGGCGTCGAGGTCCTCGAGCGGGGCCAGGCTGGCGATCGCGGCCACGCGCAACTCTTCCATGCCGCCGGACCCTACTCCGATCCGCCGCCGGAGAGGAGGGGACTGCGGGATCCGGTTCCGGACGGTCGCGCCGGGCAGGATCCAGGGGGTGTGCTGCTGATCCGGCCCGATCGACAGGACACCCCCTAGGCTCGTGAAAGAGCGGTGAGGGAGGGAGGTCCGGGTGCCGGTGGAGATCACCTGGTGGGGTCATGCCACGTGCACCGTCGAGGACTCCGGGGTCCGGCTGCTGACGGACCCGCTGTTCGCGCGGCGGCTCGCGCACCTGCGGCGGCGGCGCGGGGCGGTGCCCCCGCCAGAGGCGGCGGTGGCGGACGTGGCGCTGGTCTCTCACCTGCACGCCGACCATCTGCATCTGCCGTCGCTGGCGCGGCTCGCGCCCGGCACCCGGCTGCTGGTGCCGCGCGGGGCGCGCCGGGCGGTGCCGGGGCTGGCGCGGGTAGCCGGGCTGCGCGGGCTGACGGTGACGGAGGTGGTACCGGGCGAGGAGGTCGCCGTACGGGACGGCCTGCGGGTCCGGGCGGTCACCGCGCGGCACGACGGGCGGCGGCTGCCGTTCGGGCCGCACCTGTGCCCGGCGCTCGGGTACGTGGTGCAGGGCGCGGCGCGGACCTACTTCGCCGGGGACACCGGCCTGTTCGACGCGATGGCCGACGAGGTCGGGCCGGTGGACGTCGCCCTGCTGCCGGTGGGCGGCTGGGGGCCGTATCTGGGCCCGGGCCACCTGGACGCGGGACGGGCGGCGCAGGCGCTGGCCCGGCTGGCGCCCGCGGCGGCCGTTCCGGTGCACTACGGGACCTACTGGCCGGTCGGGATGGACGCGGTGCGGCCGCACGAATTCCACGCACCGGGCGAGGAGTTCGAACGGCGCGCGCGGACCCTGGCGCCGAAGGTGACCGTACGGGTGCCGCGGCACGGCGAGCGGGTGCGGCTGCCGTGACGTGGCACGAGCTCGCGGCGGCGGCCGGCCAGGTGCCGCCGGAGAGCACCCAGCAGGCGGTGGGCTACCCGGCGCTGTTCCTGCTCGTGGCACTGGGCGCGCTGGTGCCCGTGATCCCGACGGGTGCGCTGGTGAGTTCGGCGGCGGTGGTGGCCTTCCACCACCAGTCGCCGCCCTACGGGGTGTTGCTGGTGTTCGCGGTGTCGGCGCTGGCGGCCTTCACCGGGGACATGACGCTGTACTGGCTCGGGCAGCGCGGGGTGCGGTCACGGGGCGGCTCGCGCTGGCTGGAGGCGCTGCGCGGCCGGGCCACGCCGGAACGGCTGGAGCAGGCGCGGACCAGGCTGGACGAGCACGGGGTGCTGGTCCTGGTCCTCTCGCGGCTGGTTCCGGCGGGCCGGATCCCCGTGATGCTGGCCTGCCTGCTGGCGCAGATGCCGCTGCGCCGGTTCGCCCGCGGCGACGCCCCGGCGTGCCTGGCCTGGGCGGCGACGTACGGCCTGATCGGCATCCTGGGCGGCACGCTGTTCCCGGAGCCCTGGAAGGGCGTGGCGCTGGCGGTCGGACTGGCCCTCGCGGTCAGCGCGGGCCCCTCGCTGTGGCGGCGGCTGCGGCGGCACTGAGCGACGCGACGACCGCACCCTCAGCGGTCGTGGCCGTGTCCGGGCCGGGCGGCGACCGGCGGGAACGCGAGCCCCGTCGGCGTGTTGAGGCCGGTGAAGGCGAGCGTGACCTGTCCCTCGCCCGTCTCCCGCACGCGCACCACCCGGTTGTTGAAGCCGTCGGCCACGTAAGAGGCTGCCCGAGCCGTCGAGCGCGAGCCCCAGCGGAGCGTTCAGGCCGGTGGTGGGCACGGTGGTCTGCGGACCGGTGCCCGCGGCCACCTTCACCACGCGGTTGTTGCCGCTGTCGGCGATGAAGAGGTCACCGGCGGCGTTCACGGCCAGGCCGGTCGGCTGCGAGAGCCCGCTGGTGGGCACGGTGGTCTGGCCGCTGCCGTCCACGGCCACCTTGACGACGCGGTCGTTCACGAAGTCGGAGACGTACAGGTCCCCGCCGGGCGCCCAGGCCAGTCCCCAGGGGTGCAGCAGCCCGGCGGTGGGCACGGTGGTCTGTCCCCCGCCGACGGCGGCCACCCGCACGATCCGGTCGTTGAAGCTGTCGGCGATGTAGAGGTTCCCGGCCGCGTCGACGGCGAGCCCCAGCGGGCGCGACAGGTCGGCCGCGGGAACGACGGACTGTTCCCCGCCGTTCGGGGGCAGGACCACCACCCGGTTGTTGCCGGTGTCGGACACGTAGAGCCGGCCCGCGGCGTCCCAGGCCATGCCGGTCGGCCGGACCAGGCCGTCGAGGGGGACGGTGCTCTGCTCACCGCCGTCCAGGGGCAGGGACACCACCCGGTTGTTGCCGTAGTCGGACACGTACAGCGGCGGGCCGGCGGGCGATCGTAGGTCACCGGGCTGCGCGGCGCCGGCCGCCCCCACGGGGAGCGCGCAGAGCACCAGCAGCCCCACCGCGGCGGCCAGCCGCCGGGTCCACCGCCGGGCGGCCGGGCGGCCGGCGCCGGCCGGGGTATGGGTCGTTCGAGCTTCGGCCGTCATGCGTTCCACGACTCACCCACCTGATCTGACGGCCGGCCCGGTGCCGAACCCCCGACGACCCTAGGAAGCGCCGACCGCGGGCGCGGGAGCCACGCCCCCGGACGGCGTGCCGGCCACTCCAATGCCCCCGCGGGAGACACGGGCGCCGGTTGCGTGGGATTCAGGCGGTGGGGAGGTCGAGGCCGGTGTAGATCTGGTTGAGGAGGGTGGGCAGCAGGGCCTGGGCCGTGGTCCGGCCGTCGGGCGACAGGGTCAGGTTCGTCCAGACGACGAGCGTGACGTCGTTGTCCGGGTCGTAACCGATGAAGGAGTTGAAGCCGGGCAGTTCACCGCCGTGGTAATACATGGCCGCCTTCGGGCCGAACGCCTGATGGGAGATGCCGTAGCCGTACTTCTGACCGTCGGGCGCGTCCGGGTTCTCGGCCTGCGGGCTGTCGAGCCACTGCCGCTGGGTCGCGGGGGCCAGGACCTTGCCCGTCACCAGCGAGCGGATCCAGGTGGCCAGGTCCTGTGCGGTGGAGACGGCCCCTCCGGCGGCGGTGGCGTAGGAGGGGTTCTGGTGGGTGTAGTCGTTGGGTGCGAGCTTCCCCGACTCCGCCGCCTCGCGCAGGGCGGCCGGGTAGGGCTCGTCGACCAGGGCGTAGGCCGTGCCGCCGTACATGTAGCCGTGGGCGTAGGGCTCGGCGAGGGACCGGTCGTGGAGGCCGGGCAGTGACGTCCCGGTGAGCCCGAGCGGGGTGTACAGGCGATCGCGGAGCTGCTGGGCGAGGGGGCGGCCGCCGGCCTTCTCGGCGACGAGGCCGAGCAGGGCGTAATTGGTGTTGGAGTACTCGTAGTCCGTGTCGGGCGCGAAATTGGGCGGCCGCCGGAAGGCGATGGCCAGGACGTCCTGGGGGGTGTAGGCCTTCCCCGGGTCGGCGTCCAGCGCTGCGGCGAGTTCGGGGGCGTTGGTGTAGTTGTAGAGCCCGCTGCGCATCTTGAGCAGGTCGGCGACGGTGATGTCCGCGCCGTTCGGCACTCCGGTGACGTACTCGGAGACCGGATCGCTCAGCCGGAGCCTGCCGTCCTGGGCGAGGAGCATGATCAGCGCCGAGGTCATGGTCTTGGTGTTGGAGGCGATCCGGAAGTGGTCCCGTGCGTCCGGCGGCGTCGCCGCGCCCCGCTCGGTGGTGCCGACGGCGGCCCGGTAGGTGCCCTGCGGGGTACGCAGCAGCACCATCGCGCCGGGCACCATGAGCTTCTTCGCCACGCGTTCGACGGAGGCCTGGAGGGCGGCCGGATCGATGGGCTTCAGCGCCGAGGGGTCGGGGGCCCGGGTGCTCGCCGGTGCGGAGGGCGTGGCCGGGGGATCGGGGGGAGCTGCGGCGCTCGCCCCGGCGGGGAGGGCGCCGCCGGCGATGAGGAGGGCCACGCAGGGTGCCATCAGGGCCGTACGACGGCGGGTGGGGTGGCGCGGGCGGGACGTGCCGCTCGGGGCACCGTGAACCACTCGGGTGGTCTTCATGCACGCATCACGACCGTCGCGCTCGGCCCCCGACGTGGGTGGAACCCACCAATTTTAGCGCTTCGGCCTCGGCCCGTACGAGCAGGACGGCGCGCAGGGGGGGCAAGCGGGGGCGACCCGGGGAGCGGGCAAGGGGCGATATCGAGCCAGGTCGGAGCGGGCCGCAACCGGGGTGGAACCGCCCCGGAAGCGGCGCCGGAGCGGCGCGTGACCGGGACGGGATCAGGCCGGAACCGGTACGGATCGCGGCGCGGACTGGACCTCAACTGCGCTTGAGTTCATAGGGTCTTGCCCAGAGCACGCCACGCACCGCCAACGGGGAGCTGACGCACCATGGAGTACTCGCACGACGACGCCGAACTGATCCGCCAGCCCATCGGCTACTGGAGCTGGGCCGCCTACGACGCGGTCGTCAACCGCACCCGGGGCGCGCTCGCAGAGCTCGGCACCACCCAGCCGCAGTGGTGGATCCTCGCCCGGGTCGCGCTGGCCGGCGACGAGGTCCGGACCCGGGACGAGGTGACCGGGACCCTGCGCGGCTACCTCGCGGTGGGCGACCAGGCACTGTCCGAGGAGCTGGACACGGTCATCGTCCGGGGCTGGATCACCCAGGACACCGAGGGGCGCCTGGAGATGACGGCCGAGGGCCGGGAGTTCTTCGACAGGGCGGCGACCCTGCAGAAGCACCTGTGGGACGAGCGGCACGCGGGCATCTCCGACGAGGAGTACCTGGCCACCCTCAAGGTGCTCCAGCGGTTCATCCACAACGTGGGCGGCCAGGCCTGGCACCACTGAGCCGGGCGTAGGCGGGGGGGGGCCGGCGTCCGTCCGGTCCCTCGTCGCGAAGGCTCCGTTCACCGGATCGGGTGGTCAGGCCAGCCCGGCCAGGACCGATCCGAGGAGTTCCAGGGAGTCGCGTACGTGCGGGAGCGCGAGCGGATCGCGGGCGGTGAGCGCGGCCAGCCGCTCCTGCGGGGTGGCGCCCAGTAGCGGCCCGGTGGACAACCGCACCCGCAGCGCGCCCAGTTCGTCGGCGAACCGCTGCCCTCCGGGCGTCGGCGCGCCGAGCCGGCCGCCGAGCCAGTCCTCCAGCTCCATGGCGTCGCCCACCCCGTGCCGGGCGAGTCCGGCGCGCAGCGGCGTGAGGTCGGCGTACAGGTGGCGGCCGGCTTGCGGGGGGCGGGCCAGGGCCCCGGCCGCGAGCAGCCTCCGGTGCGCCTCGGTGGCCACCACGCCGTGCAGGGCCGCGGCGGCGTACGCGCGTCCCGCGACGGCGTCGGGTTCGTCGAGGGCGTGCGCGGCGGCTCCCGCGACGGGTCCGGTGACCATCGCCCCGGTGGCGGTGAGGACGTCCAGGGTGCGGGCGCGCAGCCAGGTCCCGCGCGGGGTGTCGGGGAACCGGGCGACGGCGGCGGGCCAGCCCGCGGGCAGCAGGGCGCCGGACAGGTCGACGAGGACCGCCGCCCGGTCGGGGAGCATTTCGGCGGGGCTCAGGACCAGGGTGTCGTGGGGGCGGTGGACGGTGTCGCGCCAGCTCTCGTCGCTGACGACGAACAGTCCGGCGGATTCGGCGGCCTCGCAGGCCTCGTGGAGCATCTCGGGCGGCGGCACGGTCGCGGTGGGGTCGTCGGCGACCGACAGCAGCAGCACCCGGGGGTCGCCGCCCTCGGCGCGCACCCGCCGCACGGTCTCCAGCAGGGCGTAGGGGTCCGGTACTCCGCCGCACTCGGCCGGGGTCGGCACGTGGTAGGCCCGCCGTCCCAGCAGCCGGACCTGCGGGGTCCACCAGGCGGGACAGGGCCGGGGCAGCATCACGTCTCCCCCGTACGCCCCGAGCAGGGCCAGGAGCAGCGCGGGGGCTCCGGGGCCGGCGGCCACGTTCTCCGGGGCGGTGGGGAGCCCGCGCCGCCCCCAGTGGCGGCAGGCGGCCTCCCGTACGGCTTCGCCGCCGCCCGGGGGCTCGGGGGCGGCGCGTCCGGCGGCCGCGGCGAGGACGGAGACCAGTTCGGGGAGCACGGGCAGGCCCGGCTGGGGGGCGGGCGGGCCGTACCGGACCGGGCCGCGGCCCTCCGCCGCCGTGCGCTGCATCCCCGCCACCGCTTCCCGCCTTCCGCGCTCGCCCTGCCACGCCTGCCGGGCCCCGCGACACCCCGCCAGGTCCGACCTTTATACGATTATTTGATGCAGTATGCCTGTTGTGCGGGACGCCCGCCCCGGCGCGTCAGCCCTTCCGCCCCACCATCGCGAGCAGCCGGGTCTGCGCGTCCGCGCCCGCCGGGACCTCCACCGGCTCGGCGTACGCGCCACTGGCCGCGAGCCCGTCGGCGTACGGCATGATCTCCTTGATCGAGAACTCGACCAGGCCGTCCGGCAGCCGGTCGTCCGCGCCGATGCCCCGGGCGAGGTCCCAGGTGTGGACGATGCAGTCGGCGGTCAGCTCAGCGCAGTACGCCGACCCGAGCGCGGGCCCGTACGAGAGGCGCACGGTCCGGTCCATCGCGCCCGACGCGGCGAAGGCGGCGTGCGCGGCGGCCGAGGCCCGGTCCCAGGCCGCGACCGGGTCGTCGCCCAGCACGTCGCCGGAGAAGCTGCCCTCCAGCTCCTCGACGGTGCGGCCCTCGGTGATCAGCGGCGGGATCCAGAGCTGCTCCGCGGCGACGTGGTTGACCAGCTCCCGTACGTTCCAGTCCGTGCACGGGGTCGGCCCGCCCCACTGGTCGCCGGTCACCTCGCGCACCCGCTCACCGAAGAGCCTCAGCGCCTCGGCGTGCCGTTCGAGCAGCGCGTCCGTCATGACCCTCACCGCCGTCCGCCCTGGAGATGTGCCCCTGCAGCCAACTCTCCTCGCACCCGCATGGCCCTGCCACCGCCCTGCCCAACCTCCTTGGCACACATGGATGGTGTCCACATTTCAAAACGGCTGTCTCGGATGACGAACTGATCACCTACGGTGGGACCAGCGCTTCGACGACGAGACGAAGAGGGGTCCGGCCATGAACGCCGCCAAGGAGAACGCCGTCTACACGCACGGCCACCACGAGTCGGTCCTGCGCTCGCACCGCTGGCGCACCGCCGAGAACTCCGCCGCGTACCTGATCGGCGAGCTGCGCCCCGGCATGCGGGTGCTGGACGTCGGCTGCGGCCCGGGGACGATCACCGCGGACCTGGCCGAACTGGTCGCCCCGGGCGGCCGGGTCACCGCCGTGGACGCCGCCGGGGACGTCCTGGAGCAGGCTCGCGCGTACGCCGGGGAGCGCGGCCTGGGCGCCACGGTGACCTTCGCGACCGCCGACGTCCACGCGCTGGACTTCCCGGACGACTCCTTCGACGTGGTCCACGCCCACCAGGT